>CAZQXE010000078.1:0-12510 GCA_964597115.1 uncultured Pirellulales bacterium
GAAATATCGCTCCCTACATGACTGGGGATGGTCGGTGCCGGACTGCTGTGTGGGTGTATTAGTACATCACAAATGGATTCCAGCGCCGCAAGGCGTCACCAGGCGGATTTTCACGGGAATGGCAATATAAAACAATCCCACATCAAAAATCCCGCATGTAAAATGCGGGGGAAAATATTAAGAAAACCCACAACGCATTACGTCGCTCGTGGTTCCGCCGTAAGGTGTCCCTTAGGAAGTGACTAGTCGCTCGGGACTTGGAATAGTAATAAAGAATCCCGCATGTAACGAAAAAACCCGCGGCAGTGCTTTGGAAAATATTCACCCCATGAGATAGGCCAAAAGCCGCCATCTCACGGGGTAAAAGAACCCACAGCAGTGTTGCGGGGAAAAATATTCACCCCATGAGATAGGCCAAAGGCCGCCATCTCACGGGGTAAAAAAAAACCCACAACAGTATTGTGGGGTTTTATTGTGGATTCGCGCCCAACATCGAGCACGGGTGATTTCGCTATCGATAACCGATTATCAATAACCAGTTATTTCAATCCCATTTTAATTTCGTAGTTCCTTCGGTTAGTTGCTTCATTCGCTCCTTAACGTTCTCGGTCTTTACCTGTTCATCCCTTAACTTGGTGATTTCATTTTTGCTTTCGTTGACATGTTTTTGTAATTCTTCAAGCCGCCTGAGCAGCCATTCGTACATCATCTGCTTACGTCTCATGATGAAGTCGTATCTGTCACTGACTACTTCTTCCAACTGGGAATTAAGTTTCTTCTTTTCTTCCTCGCTCTTAGCAGCCTTAATTTTGTCGACTAATTCATCTCTTCTTTCCTGGAGCTTCAAGTCCGCCAATAGAATTTCGGCCAGCTCAGGACTTCTCCTTTGTGTATCGGAGATTCGGCCATACTTTTGACGAGCGAGCTCATATTTCTTCTGATAAAGGTCAGGGTCTCTTTCCTTCAATCTGGCCAATTCCCGTTCCTGCTTAGGGACTTTTTCTCCAAGCCATTTCAGGAACTCAGCTTGTCTTTCCTGCCTCCACTTTTCCATGCGCTCTCTGATTATTTCGCCGAACACTTCCCTGCCGTGCTCCATAAGCTCGGCACGGAATTTCTCCGGGTCATTCTGTCGCAAATCCTCCAGCTCCTTTGCTTTTTCCGGATCGCGCTGTTTCAAACCGGCCATAATTCGGTTGATATCTTCGGCTGTCAGCTCGGGTCGTCCACGTCCTGGTCCTCCTCGACCTCGTCCCTGTCCTCGACCTCGACTCGGACCTTCTTCCTGCGCCCAGATGTCGTTTCCATCGTCCTGTGCGGCAGATTCGCCAGCAACACAAGGTAAATCGACCAGGGTCACAACTGCCGCCACCACTAAAACTAAAATGATTCCACGTTTTGACTCCATTTTTATCCCTTCCAGAAATCGCTTTCAATTTCTATCAGTTCCATCTCCATCTCCGTTATAGCACTATCGCTGTCGAGGCCCTCTTCACCCGATTGCAGGGCCAGCAGCTCATTTTCGATCTGCTCAATTTCAACGCTGTAACCTGCCAAATCCATATCGTCGGCGGCAATATCGTCGCTCTCCCAAATTGCCGCAGGTATTATCGAAGCATACGACAACCCCGGCGGGCGCTCAACGCTGTCTTTTTGAAACAGGCTCGTACCTACGGCCGCCAGGAAAATCACCGCCGCCGCAACGGTTGCTACCTTGTAACCGATCCGAGTGAAAACACTCGTTCTTTTGGCCGACAGACGCATTGCTATTTCAGCCTTGATATTGGCTATCAGCATGTCGTCGGGCGCGGGCGCAGGGTGTTCGCGAAGGATTTGCTCGGCCTTTCGAACATCCTCGAGGCACTTTTCGACCTGTTCGGCATCGAGGAATTTCTCAAAAAGCCCCTTTAAGTTTTCATTGTTTCTATGATCCATAATTCCAGCCCTCCATCGATTCGCGCAGTTTCTTTAGCCCCCGATGCAGCTTTGCCAGTGTTGTCCCTATCGGCTCGGACCGCATTTTGGCTATCTCCTTGAAACTCAACTGCGAATAAAAACGCAACATTATCAGTTCTCTCGTATCCGTGTCCAGCCCTTTCAGGCGCTTCTGCAACTTGTCTATCCGCTCATCGTCGGACCTTTTTTCCTCCGTTGACTCCGATTCAAGCCGCTCTCTTTTGACTTCGAGCAATTTTTTTCGCCGCTGCTTGCCTCTCAAATAGTCGTGAAAAATATTTGACGCTATTTTGAACAGCCAGCTTTCAAAAGAGCCGCCTTTGTGAGAACCGATTTTCTCCACTAACTTGACAAATAGCTCGCTCAATAACTCGTCGCTAAGATCATTGTTGCCCGTCAGCCGATAAAAATAGCCGTAGCACCGGCTTGCGTACATATCGACAATTTGTGAAAAGCACTGAGCATCACCGTTCTTACAGCCGACAACTATCTTTGTTAAATCGTTACTTTTTGCCATATTTCGGCGTTTTTTCAAAAATAAAGACGGCATCCGCAGGCGATTTATTGCATAAATCCGAAAAATCCGTACTTGGACGGTATTACTCATCCTGTAATGTGCCGTCCGACGGCATCTACACAAAGTCAATTTTCCGGTTTATTACTGTTCTCCCAATTGCAGGTTTACCTCTGAGTTTCACTGTTGCACCGACTTGGTTTGGTTCTGGCAGCAATTTCGAGTTAAAAGCGATTATCTCGCCGTTACCTCTCAAAAATCCTCTTCTTCCTCATCTTCCTCGGTGTCGAGCTTCCAACCCTCAGTTTCGTCAAGCTCGTTGATCTCTTTTTGCATGTATTTAATCAGTTTCTCCTGAATGGGTGCCATCTTCCCATACCACTTTAACATTCCCTGATAGCTTGCCAAAATCATATCCAGGCGGATAAGCTGCCATTTAGCGATGCACTCCGGCTCCTTGATATTGGTAAACGGATCACATTTGAAGCTCCTTCTGCCATCGTCACTAAACTCACATAACTCGCAATCTTTACACTGAATCATTTTTACACTCCAATTCTAATCGGCAATAGAACAGCATCTCCAAAAACCGCTGATAACGGCCTATTCGTAAAGTTAATTGATTTTTGAAACACGAACTCTTCGTTCACGACTTTACAGATTTTTTGTGCTTTGTTTTTCAATCCAAATATAATATCATATTGTACAGGAGCTTAAAAGTTTTTTATTGGAGGCAGGTTCAATGGAGAAGCCAAAGGAGAACTTGTCCTTGGTCTCGATTTCACTCATAGCATTGCTCCTCATGCATTCCGTTATTGCTGGACAGAGCACACAGTTTCAGCGGATCGATTCGGATGCTTTTGGCGTCGAGCATCTGATAGCCCACTGGAGTTTAAATGAATCTGATTATGATGGTAATTATCTGGATTCGGTCGGTGGATATATAATCCGGCCAACCGGCGAACCCAACTTTATTAACGGAGCAGGGAACGATCCGAACGGAGCGGTTATGATAACGCCATCCACAGGGTGGGGGCTATCTGAGTCCTTTGAGGCAGACTTAAACAACGGTTTTACGATCTGTATTTGGATCAACTGGAATGGAGATTGGCATGAGCAGGTTGGTATCAGTAACCTGGCGTTGGAGTCGAAAGATTCTGAATTTATGGCGAGCGACGGTATACAAGCTGACCAGTGCTGGCAGCATATATGCATTGCCTATGAAAATAGTATTGTGCGTGTCTATTTAAATGGCGAATTGTGTTTAAGCGAAATGTTGGAATTACCGGCGGGTAACGAAGTGGCTCTTGAAATTGGCAATACTATGGGACAACAAATATTTAACGGAGCCGTTGATGATATTCGGCTTTATGATTATGCATTAAGTCAGCCAGAGATAAATCTACTGATAGCGGGAAATGCGGATTAAATTTATGGAGGCAAATAAGGCACAAAATATAAGAATAAGCACATGCCTGGTGCTGTTATTGAATTGCTTTATTTTCTCTTATGGATGGGCTGCTCCGCAGGTTGTCAAAATCAACGATACAGTTGTTGATCCACAGGCACGAACGATTTCCGGTATTTATGGACAGGCGATTAACGGCCTTTCTTTTCAACAGGAAGCGATTATAATCCATAACGGGTGGCAATACGTGACATATTATAATCACTCCCGCCATGTGTGCATTGCTCGTCGCGAACTTCCATCAGGTTTCTGGGAGATAGTCGAGTTGACGGATTATACTACGTCTACCAATGATGCCCACGATGTTATTTCTATGGGCATCTGCCCCAATGACGGCACGATTCATTTGGCTTTCGACCACCACGGAAGCACTCTCAACTACAGGATTTCTGAGCCGAATATTGCAACAAACCCGACAGCTATAATCTGGAACGATTCTATTTTCGGTCCGGAACGTAACTATCTGGAGGAAGGAAAAAGGATTTCCGGACTGACATATCCAAGGTTCTGGCAAACACCTGAAGGCAATATGCAAATGAGTTACAGAATCGACGGTTCGGGCAACGGAGATATGGTCCTGGTTGATTATGACGGAAATACCGGCCAGTGGCATCATACTCGTTCTATTATATGGCGGGAGGAAATTTTTGAGGATGAGTATGGAACCAGCAATCGGCGCAATGCTTACATGAACGGTTTCTGCTATGGTCCCTCCGGCAAGCTGCATGCAACCTGGTGCTGGCGGGAGACTGCAGGTGGAGCGAACCATGATATTATGTACGCATTCAGCAATGATGAGGGATACGTATGGTTAAACGGCCAAAAACATATGCTCAGGATTTTTTCGAGCAGTCCGGCATTAGAGCCTCAAACCTTGCTGACTTTGAACTTCGGGGCAGGTGAGAATAACATAGTGGCACGGGCAACGGGCGACCCGAACACACAAGAGCTTATCACTTTGGACTCGCCCGGTGTGACGGTTGTGGATATCGGCAGATACTATGGTCTGATGAACCAGCTAACACAAGCGGTTGATTCTCTGGACAGGATTCACGTAATTATGTGGCACTGCAGCGATGAGTCGTATGCGTATGCCGCATCAGAAGGATATTTGGATCCGGGAACATGGGGGCATGCCCTGGCCCGAAGATATAATCACTACTGGCGTGACACCGCCGGCAGGTGGCACCATTATGAAATGCCATGGATTGCCGGTAGTCGTCCCAAGCTCTTTATCCGCCACAATGGCGATGCCTTTTTAATTTATCAATCTGTGCGTGATCCCGTCGCACTTGGATATGGTATTTATTTCACCGATGGGGATTTGACGATCTGTGCCGCAACGGCTAAAAATCAATGGAAAGACTGGGAAATTATCCATGTTGAGCCAGGCTTGTTCCTGAACGAAATGCTCGGTGACCTCTATCGCTTCGAGCAGGAAGAAGTACTTTCTGTAATGGTACAGGAAAGCCCCGAACGACCCAATAGACCCACTCCTATTAGAATTCTTGACTTTTCCCTTAAATAAATAAATCTTTGCCACCGAAGCCTGTATAATTTGTGCTCCTATGGCCATATAATGGGGATTCAACAAAAATTCGTCGTTTTCCAGGATAAGGCAAAAAGTCTATATGTTTTATTTGTATATAAAAGAGCAATAAATTCTTTGTACTTTCACTGTAAATTCTTTTATAGTATTATAAAAGCAAAGAGCTGGTCAGTATTTTACGATAAAGCTTTTGAACTGGTTTAGGAGAAATAGATGGCAAAATCGAGACGCAGACGTAAAGTGGGCAGCAAAAAAAGAAGAGCCCGCTGGAAAATTCGGCACAAAATAAGCTGATCACGAGCGACTAAAACGTATCTCGTGAAATGTATCTCGCAAAGATGCAACGAGATACTATGTGTGAGATACGGCAAATGAAGCACTTCACTTTAACTTTCGAGCCTGACGGCAGTCAAATATCCATTCACGCAGGTGCTACACTCCTCGAAGCTGCGGGCCAGGCCGGAATCATCCTGAACTCCGTTTGCGGCGGCAAAGGAACCTGCAAAAAATGTCTCGTTACTCTTGAACCGGAAGGCCGGCAGGTACTCGCCTGTCAGTATCATATCCAAAGCGACCTCACAGTTACAGTCCCACCAGCCTCCAGATTCTTCGAGCATAAAATTCTCGCTGAGGGTATTGATACACAAACCAAAATTTCCCCCGACATTTACAAAAAATACTTGTCAGCGGATTCCGCCGCTCCGATTTATGGGTTGGCCGTCGATATCGGTACAACTACCGTTGTCGCCAAACTAATCGATATGACGACCGGCCGGTGCAAAGCTACGGAAACCGCACTCAATCCGCAAACGCGATTCGGCGACGACGTCGTCAGCAGAATTGCATATGCAGAACCGGAAGAAAAATTGACCGAGTTGAACAAGGTCATAATTGATTGCATAAATAACCTTATCTCAAAGCTCTGCGAAAAAGCCGCTGTCGATGCAAACTCCATTTACGAAGTATGTATCGTCGGCAATACGACTATGAATCACATCTTCCTCAAGCTTCCCGTTTCCACTCTCGGCAAGGCACCATATAAGGCCCATTCACTCGATGCCCATGATGTCACTCCAAACGAGCTGGATTTAAAAATAAATCCCGCCGGCAATGTCCATGTAGTCGAGAATATTGCTGGCTTCGTGGGCGCCGACACAACCGCAGTTGCACTTGCAGCAGATATTGACTTGGCCGAAGAGATGACACTGACGGTCGATATCGGCACGAACGGTGAGCTTGTGCTCGGCACAAAAGACAAGCTCTATGCAGCAAGCTGCGCAGCAGGCCCGGCCCTCGAAGGTGCGCGAATAACCTGCGGCAGCAGAGCCGCTAAAGGTGCGATAGAAGCTGTGATAATCAACAAGAATGATATAGATTTGGACGTAATAGGAAACTGCTCGCCACGAACAATATGCGGCTCCGGCCTGATTGACGCCGTGGCCGTCATGCTGAAGCTCGGCATTATCGACGCAACCGGACGATTCGCTGAGCCTGATACGCTGCGTGACAAACTGCCGCCCGCCATATTCTCTCGCATTAGCACTCAACAGGACGAGCCGGCCTTTTATCTTGCTGAAGCAGTGTTCCTGACGCAGAAAGATATCCGCCAGGTTCAGTTGGCAAAAGCTGCCATTCAAGCCGGCACAAAAATACTCCATCGAAAACTCGGTATCACAGATGCCGACATAAAACACATCCTCCTGGCAGGCGCATTCGGAAATTACATCCGCAAAGAAAGTGCTTTGAGAATAGGACTATTACCCAACGTACCACCTGAGCGTATTCATTTCATCGGCAACGCCGCCGCTTCCGGCGCACAGATGATACTTATATCCCGGAACTACCGGAACAAAGCTCGCGAATTGGCCCGTAAAATCGAATACATCGAAATCGCCCACGAAAAAGATTTCTCAGACATCTACGCTGATTCAATTTCATTTACCCCATAAGATGGCGGCATGTGGCCTGTCTCATGGGGTAACTGTTTAGCCCCACGTTTCACGGGGGGTATTTTATTTCGCTTGACAACGGGAACCATGTAGTACAAAATCTCATTTGTCTCACTCGCGTATATCTAAAAACCAATAGGTTGGAATAAAAGCATAGGAGAGTTATCATGAAAAGAACTTTCGTAATTCTCATCCCACCAATCATACTGGTTCTTCTGACAGGTAATGTTTTTGGCCGCCAACGTCCCATCGACCGCGAAATCAGGCAGAAACCAACCGACCAAATCTCTCTTCCCCAGACCGACAAAATTGCTATAAAACCGACCCGCCAGGTAGAGCTCAAGAAAATCACTCCCTCCACGACACTCAGAGTAATCAAGGCCGGCAATTTTAATGCAGAAGACAAGCAATTCCGGATAACAGCCTGCACAATGAATGACGGCAAAATCTTCATCGGCTGGGAAGCATTCGCGGACAAGGCAGGCTACTCATACAAGTGGCGGGCAGGACGGGGTGCAAAATTCAACACACAGCTTCGACAACTCGGCGTTGACATGATTTACACCGAAACACGCAATAGCTATTTTCTCGAAGACAACAGTTCGGTTCCGTTCGCCAACGGAAATGTCCTTGTCGCGTTCAACGACATGATAGACAACAAAAACGAAAAGGGAAGGTATGTGTTGTTGAGCCCTCAAATGAAAGTCCTGGCCGGACCGGTCACATTCTGCGATAGCCGTGCGGGAAGCGTCTCGGCAACGTCCATGCTCGACGGCGATGCTGCACTGATAGCATATAGCGATTCCGAATCACCCACGTACCAGGGCAAGTTTATCATCGTCAATTCGGATGGTGAAATTATCACGCAACCCAAGGCTTATACCTTCAAAGGCGATGTCACCAGGGTCTCCACGGGTACAACCTGGAACGGCAAAGCCTTTATCGGCTGGACCGATACCGATGATGGCAGCAAGAGTATCGAAGTGAACGTGCTCGGCAACATATCAAGGGGCTCTCATGCTATTTTCAATTACCAAACACTAACGGGACTTTCAGTCTGTCCGCTTTCCAACAGGAACACGCTGGTATTGTGTAACCGAGAGGATTCTGGACGGTCTCTGCTGATCGGCCCGGATGGCAAACATATCGGCAGCTTCCAGGTCTTCCACCCCCAGCAGGTCTTCGATATACAGACGAGCCTTTTGAGCGATGACAACGTGTTCGTCAGCTTTACCACACAGGACGAAAAGGCCACGTGTGTCATACTCGATTCGACGGGCAAGCTGGTTAAGGGGCCCGTGGGAATCTGCGAGGCTTACAACGTTCAACCCGGCCTGGACACTATCGCCCAGACGAAACTGCATAACGATATGGTACTGGTCGTAACACAGGGCTATAGAAAAGAGCCACACAACGACCTGACTACAACCTGGACCGTCCTGAAATGACCTAATCGTTTTGATACCGCTAAGTTTAGCCCCGCACTTCACGTGCGGGGTTTTATGTGCGCGATCATTTTTCCCAACGCCGGATAAAATCCGGAGCGTTAAAACAAGGGAAATGAGATGGGAATTGTAGGTTTCATCTTTGCGTTCTTAATCCAAGTAGTCGTGGCAACGGTCTGTCTGTGGCTTGCGATGAAGCTGACAAAAGAAGAAGGGCCATTCCTCGGCCTTTTGGCTGCTGCATCAATAGCAGCACTGGTGGAGTTGCTACCCATACCTTACGTGGGATGGGTGTTATCATTCATCGTATTATTGATTCTGATCTCAAAGCTCACATCGGCCGAGATTTGGCCGGATGCAGTCCTCATTGTGGTCGTTGCGTGGTCTCTGGCAAGCTTCGCCGCTTTCGCCATCAATAAGGCTTTGAGATGATTAGTGAATTAAGTTGATTAGTTAATTAGAGTTGTAGCCCCGCATTTTACATGCGGGATTTTACGTGCGGGGTCATTTATCTTTACTTCGTGCTTTTTGGCCTTTGCGGCAAATTATCTGCCTCGCCAGGAATTACTGACGGAGCTGCCGCTCGCGACTGTTTCTTGTTCTCTATATGGATTAACATGATAAGGAGTCACTGTTCGTCTCGGTATATCTACATTATCATGGCCGGTAGGAGCATCCGGTGGAAAGCCATAGCAGTTCTCTTCAGGCGTACCTCTTAGAAAACCAAGCTCTATCAAAACCCAAAAAGATCCGATGAGCGGGACAAAACATATCAGGTTCCACCAGCCGGATTTATCCCTGTCGTGCCATCTCTTTGTCTGAACCGCAAGTGACGGCCATATTAGAATAAGCATAACGATAAGACCTATCCCAACAGTTGAATCATCGGCAGATTCTGTCATCAAATCGGCTAAAGCAAAGCCGATGGCTAATACTAATGTGGCAAACCAGAATATTTTCCGATTGATTCTGCCATGAAAAGAAAACATTAGTTGCAACATACCCATCTACCTGCGCCTCCACTTGTTTTGGTGCTCTTATGTGGAATTTGGGGCTTGGATCAAGCTTTCACATTTCAGCTTCTAAATCAAAAAGAAATCCCTCCGCAGTGGTATATCGGCTAAAAATCAGGGTAAATAGAGTAAAAAATGCCCCCGCCAAAAAGGCACAAAGCTAATATTATATGCTAAGTTCTTAGTATCTTGGCGTCTTAGTGTTAAAAAAACGTATTAAAAGCGATAGAGTTTAACGCGGCGGATAGCTGGTCCGTCCTGAATTCGCAGGACGCTGCCGGTTTTATTCTCCTCAGCCATTTGGTCCAGATGATAATTCAGCATAATCGCATCACCGTTGAGCTTGCGACCCGGCACCCATTTACCTTTGACATACTCGCCCTCATAAACAGAAGCAAGTCCGGCCATTGGAAGTACCTGCGTATTCGGGAAAAACGTAATCTGTATGTCGTTCCCTGCCACTATATATTCGTCAGGCTCAACCGAAATGATCAGACCATACGCAAGGTCAGGCACCGTAGTTAGGCGACGCTGCTGTCTTAGCTCAACGGCCAGTGTATAGTCACCCAATTCGAACTTTTCACCCGGCTTTTCCTTGCTAAGCATTACGCCGACAATCTTGCCTTTGGCCTGGCCTTCCAGAATCTGAGGAACCAACTGCGAAAGGACATGGTATGCTTTTGGAAGCGGATCATTTTCAGGGTCTGTCACCCTGCTGTCAATCCCGAACGGCGAATAGCCCATCGCGTTGTGCTGACCAACGGAGCAAAACACGTTAGCAGCACCCCTTTCACCGGCAAACGATTCGGGTATGAACAGCGGATTTCCGGACCGGCTGTAACTCGCACATATCTCGGCGAAGTTCGGCAGATAAATATCCGGTGCGAGTAAGTCGATGTGCGGTGCACCCGCCCGCCAGATATCGTGCACTTCAGCCTGCGGACCGCCGCTCGGATAATCGCCGGGCTTTTTATCCTCCGGCTGGACAATCCACGCGTTCACAAACATCGGCAGAGGATATTCGGCTTTTCCAGCCTCGGCTATCTGGTCGATGTAGCGGGCATAGTTCCAAGCCATGAAAATTTCGTCCGCACCTAAACTTTTGCCGAAGACTTCCGTCCACGTGCCGGTCTCCTTGAATCCTGTCGTTGACCAGAGGTTTTTCAGCCCCGGCAATAAGTCGTCTTTATGCTCTATCAGGTACTGCATAAGCTCTGCCGGCACCGGTTTGGCAAAGGCGTCATCAGCCAACGGACATCGATCCCGCGAGTCTCCCAAAACCCCCACCTCGTTCTGCACCTGAACCATAATAACCGTGTGCTTCCTGGAGTCCACTTCGCGGATGTGACGCATCAGTTCCGTAAAGGCAAGAGCATCGGACCGGCGATTTTCGTAACTTAAAGTCGAGAGAACTTCAATATTTTTATCGTTCTCAATCCGGACACGCGGGAACCGCTCGATATTATTTTTGATCCAGGAGGGAACATAATGCGAGATGCCGTTCTTCCAGCTCCCGAACCAAAGAATAACAAGACGCAAATCGTGACGCCTGGCCTCTTTAATCATGCCGTCGACTATCGTGAAATCGAACTGGCCCTCTTCCGGCTCGATCAGAGCCCATGAAACGACCGCCAGAACCGTATTGAGATTCATCTGTTTAAGCTTTGGCCATATCGGCTTCATGTATTCGAGACTGGAAGAACTGGAATTATGGAGCTCTCCTCCCAGGACCAGAAAAGGCTTGCCGTCAACGATTAGTTGAGTGACATCGCCTTGTTTTGCCAGACGCGGCATATCGTTCGGATCAAAACTGTCTGACGTTTGCAGTTGTTCTACATAGGAACAACTTGTCAATATTAACACTGAGACAGCAACTCCCAATAAGCACTTTATTCTTACGGTCATGGCAATGCCTCCAATATTTATGCTAAAAATTCACTTCGTACTATTGTACTGACGCTAAAGAAATTTGTCAACTTCCACCTGTGTCCGTAATGAGCAAAATCCATTCCCTATAGCAGGATTAATATGGAGACAGGTCATGTAATAAGTGGAGTTTTCTGCGACAGGAACCGGTTTTGTCTTTACGAACTGTTCCGCATTTGCTCGGTTTTGGTGGCTTGTTTGAGTATTCTTTTTTCTCTGGGTGTCAGGCTATGTATGCCGAATTCGTGCACTTTCTGCAGTATGCGGTCGACTTCGTCCTGCAGGTTGCGTTGCTCTGTTACCCGCTTTTCCAATCTGCCGGTTCGGATTTTCAATTTGAATCTCTCGCGCCAGGATTGCGAGAATACATACACAGCCCCTGCCGCCATACCGCCGAGATGCGCTGCTTCGCCTCCTGCATTTTCCGCCCTCGATAATACAAGAACGACATAGAGACACGTCAGGGCCACCGCTGCGACCCTTATAGGTACCGGAAAGAGAAAGATAAAAACAACGAAGTGCGGGAAAAGTATCGCACATGCGGCCAGCATGCCGAGAATGGCACCGGAAGCGCCAACCATTACGCCTGCGGGCAAAAATCCTACGGTTACAAGGAACAAATAAAACAAAGCCCCCGCAACACCACAACCAAGATAGAAAAACAGAAATCTTTTGCTGCCCCAGTGGTGT
>CAZQXE010000079.1:0-12491 GCA_964597115.1 uncultured Pirellulales bacterium
TTTGAGCTAATGTTACCGGATTTTCAATTTTTTCCTCGAAGCAATTGACATAAACGTAGTCGTTGCCCAATCCATGCATCTTCGTAAATCTCATTTTTTTTCTCCTATCCTGTCCGACGCTCATACGCCTGATACAGAAGGTCCAGCTCTGCTGTTTTGGCATCGTAGCTTTGCTGTAGCTGGGCAAGCAGTTCAGGATTTTTATAGATTGTCGCATCACCGAAGCATTCTCTCATATTAACTAAATCCTGCTCAAGTTCTATAATTAATTCTTCGATTTGTTCAACGGAGTATTTGTTGAAGCGTTTTAACTCTGCGGGCGTTTTGGTGCGTGGCTTGCTCTCGGTTCTGGCAGGCCGACGCTTTCGGGAACTTGTAGCACGTGATTTTAACTTCTGCTGCTTAGTCTCTATACGCTCGCGAACCAAAGATGCGTAGTATAAGTACACGGGTTTTACACTGACAAACTCTGTCTTGCCGGGGCAGCGATGTCCTAATGCATCCGTACCGACCACTATCAGTTTGCCTACAAGGCGATCCAGAAAGTAACGATCATGGCTGACCGCAATAATGGTTCCTGTGTATTCATCCAGTGCGGTCTCCAGTATCTCCCGGCTGGAGATATCCAGATGGTTGGTGGGTTCGTCCATGATCAACACATCAGGTTCAGCCAGGACTAATCTGCAAAGCATCAGACGATTGCGCTGGCCTCCGCTTAAATCTCCACACAGCTTGAACACATCGTCACCTGTGAACAGAAAGGCACCCAGTCTATTGCGTACCTGCTCCGATGAGAGCGTGGGATTGATGCTTATGGTTTCCTCCAGGACGCTTTTAGACGGATCCAGTACCTCACCTTGTTGATCGAGATAACCAACGCGGAGGTTCTCCCCGAGGCGAATGTTGCCTTCGGATGGTTCAAGCTGGCCGAGAGCCAGTCGCAAAAGTGTAGTCTTGCCTGTGCCATTGGGGCCGGTGATACCAATTCTTTCGCCGCTGAGTATATCAAAAGTAAGATTCTCAAACAGCATCAGATCGCCGAAGGATTTGCCCAATCCTTCGCAGCGTAGTACTAAATCACTTGTGCGATCGATTTTGCCGAACGAGAAGCTGATCGTCTTCTGTTTAGAGGGCTTGTCCAGAAAATCAGGATTCTCTTTGAGTAAACGATTCAATTGAGTCTTTCGGCCGCGGGCTGTTTTACGCATGCCCTCCTGGTCCTTGTTGCGGGCAATGAAGTCCAGTGTGCGCTCGACCATCTCGATACGTTTAGTATGTTCCCGTTGTTGCTGCAACTGCACGGTCTCTCTGGTCTGAAGGTAGTTGCTATAATTACCTTTCCACACATGCGCCTGCCGATTTTCAACGTCAATGATTTTACACGCTACTTTATTTAAAAGGTATCGGTCGTGACTGATGATGACGACAGCTCCATTGTAGCTGGTCAGGAATCCCTCCAGCCATTCGGTTGCCTGCATATCCAAATGATTGGTTGGTTCGTCCAGAAGCAGCAGATCCGTATCTAACATCAACACTTGGGCCAGGCCCAGGCGTGACAACTGACCGCCGCTAAGTGCCGAAGTCTTCGTATGATATAGCTCAGGTTCGAAGCCCAGGCCCGCCAGGGTTGTATGAATGCGAATTTCGTACTTATACCCGCCGGCAATCTCGAATTCGTGACAAAGGCGATCGTACTGATTCATCTTTTCCTTGAGTGCCGAACCTGTCAGGCTTTCCATTTCATGTGAAACAGTATGGATTGCCTGTTGGAGTTTAAACAAATGCTCAAATCCAGCGTGCATCTCTTCCAAAACCGTACGATTGCTGCTAAATGTTGCTTCCTGTGGTAAGTAGCCGATACGCAGGCCCCTCTGTTTGACTACCTGGCCCATGTCCGGATCGATTTGGCCAACGATAAGCCTCAGGATTGTACTTTTACCTGAGCCATTGGCTCCTATCATACCGACCTTTTCGTTTGGATGGAGTTGAAGATTCAACTTATCCAGAACGACCTCCCGGCCGAAGGCTATATGGATGTTACGTAACGTTACGATGGCCATGAATCACGAATTCTTTAGGTATATTTTTATATGCAAGTCTCGGACGGGGAATTAGCTCCCAATAATAGCTTGCAAAACCAGCAACTTATATTATCCTCATTGGTTTGTTGATTCAAGTGCTACTGTTAAGATAAGAAATATCTTTTATGCTTGCCAATGCGGTTCGATATGCTATCATATCAGTGTTTCTTTGTTCACCTTAATTCAATGTTGAAATTCCTATGGAAGAAACTATAGCAGATACAATTACCGGAATATTGAAATGTGTCAACAAGCATCAGTTTGCGATAAGAACCGCTGATCGCTCTTTCAGACCGGAACGGACTGAAGTGATGGTCCATCCGGACCTGACTCGCCGTTTTGCTCTCACCGAAGGAGCAGCCGTTACCGGTCATCTCGAACGAAAGAAAGGCAAACGCGTATTGGTATCCATCGATTCCCTGGGTGGCATGAAACCGGAAGCTTTCCGTGAACGCGTACGCTTTACTGATATGGTGGCGATCGATCCGCACGAACGATTTGACCTGGGAGATTGCGGCCAGGAAAGCATGCGCATAGTCGACCTCATTGCACCAATAGGCAAGGGCACTCGTCAACTAATTGTCTCGCCGCCCAAGGCGGGAAAGACAATTCTTCTCGAACAGATCATCCAGGCGATAGGCCATTGCTCCCCTCAAAGCCGCATCATCGTACTTTTAGTGGATGAGCGGCCGGAAGAAGTAACTCACTTTCGCAGAGCAGTGGAGGCCGAGGTTGTCGCAAGTACAAGCGACCACAGTGCCAACGAACACACCGAACTCGCCGAGCTGATACTTACCCACGTACAAACAGAATTGGAATGTGGGCGTGAGGTAGTCCTGTTGGTAGACAGTCTCACTCGATTGGGAAGAGCGTTCAACAACAGAGTCCGGCGGCGAGGAGCACCGCGCGGACACACTATGAGCGGTGGACTGGAAGCAGGCGTTCTGGAAATACCCCGTCGTCTGTTCGGACTTGCACGTAATATTGAAAACGGAGGCTCGGTTACCATCATCGCCACGTGCCTGATCAACACCGGCTCTCGAATGGATCAGTTGATCTTCGAAGAGTTCAAGGGAACCGGCAACAGCGAAATAGTGCTCGACCGTTCCTTGGCCGAGGCCAGAATATTTCCAGCTATAGACATCCCGGCCAGCGGTACAAGAAAGGAAGCCAAGCTCTATAGTGATGAACATACCCGCGGCTTAGCCACACTCCGGCGTGTTCTGTCAAACTACGGAACACGCGAAGCTATGGGCTCACTGTTCAAGCTACTTAAGAAATACCCTGATAACAGTCAGTTCTTAGAGAGTATGTGTGCCGGGAATTAATCGTTCGTAAACGCAGGTTAAGAGAGAAATTTGCTTACTTTTATTTATCGCTGCTTTTATTTGTTTCTTTATTATGAAGGGCAACTTACTTATCCATTATTGCTCTGTTAATTTCTCGATGATCGTAAAAATTTCCGTATTATCAATAAAGCCGGCAAATTCTTCGGCTCCCGGTCCCGTTGTATAAACAGGCACATTTAATCCGGTATGGTCCTCCGAAGCCCAGATTACCTCCGGCATGAATCCTTTTCTGCGCTCTTTAACAACCTTCAATCCTCCGCACTCGTGGTCCGCGGTGACTATTATCAAGGTGTCATCTCGATTCTGGGCCCAATTCAACGCCACCTGAAATGCTTTGGCGAACTCCAGTGTCTCAAACACATTGTCCTCAATGTTATTATCGTGTCCGGCCCAGTCGATTTTACCGCCCTCGACCATCAGAAAAAAACCGTCCGGATCGTTATCCAGCATATTCAACGCCGCCGCAGTCATCTCCGATAAATGAGGTATCGTATTATAAGAAGGCGTTTCGTTTTTAATTTCTTCGGAGAGCGGATTTCTGCGGGGGTTATAATAATCATATTCCCACGGCATTCCATCAGGACAAAACAATCCCGCTATGAAGACTTCTTTCGTGGAATTATGGTCCACTGACTTCACGACACTCTGCATCTGTTTCCATGTTTTTACTACCTCATAACCTGCCTTTGTAGCTTTGGTTTCTGTCATTCCTTTGCCGTTTTTGTAGTAGGCTCCGAAAAGAATATTCGGCCTTGTCTGTGTAAGATAATCATTTGCGATGTTACTGTATTTTTCACGATGATTAGTATGTGCTCCGAAACCGGCCGGTGTAGCGTGAGTTATAGGAACTGTTGTGACGAGTCCTGTTGCTTTACCTTGTTTTTGTAAGTATTCGAGGATTGTCTGGATAGGTTTTTTATCTCTTTCGCTGATGATTTTGTTTTTGACCTTCTGCCCCGTTGCCATCGCTGTAGCCGATGCCGCCGAGTCTGTTGCGTGAATCTTATCAAGATAAGAGTTTGCCGAATGCGTCATCATTTCTCCGCGATAATATTTTTCAAACGGCAGTTTTTCATCTTCCCCGTATGCATATAGCGAAGCTGCTTTGACCTGCTCAAATCCCATTCCGTCGCCGATCATCAAAATTACATTCTTCACTGCCGCCTGAGACGTCTGCCCCAGCGATAAGAATACGGCGATAAAAATCAACAAACACGATTTGCGCAACATTCTCATTCTGCCTTTGCAGTTCATTTCAATACTCCTTAGATAAAAATAATATTGTCTATTATACATTATATGAGTTTCTGATGTTCAATAAAAGGTTTTCTATTGTTATTAAGTCGATGATACATTGATCCAGCCGGACCGGGGAACTCAAAATCAGTAGACAGGTTGCATGAATCGCAATATAATTGGTTCAATTTGTGTTTCTGCTGCCTAAGCGTTTTGTCGGCTCGGCATATTTTCAGATTAGGAATTTACCGGATTCTATCTAATAAGGGGGATATAATTGAAAGCGTTAGTTTACACCAAACCGTATTGTTTCGAATATTCAGATTTCCCCGATCCTGTTGTGGGTGACGATGATGTATTGATTCGTGTCAGGGTCTGTGGAATCTGTGGTTCGGATGTTCATGGCTTTACAGGAAAGACCGGCAGAAGAATTCCACCTTTAATTATGGGTCATGAGGCAGCCGGTATCGTGGAAGATATGGGCAAAGATGTGAACGGTTTTCAGAGAGGCGATAGGGTTTGTTTCGATTCGACCGTATATTGCAACAAGTGTCAGGCCTGCCGGGATGGCCGATTCAATTACTGTGACAAGCGACAAGTTTTGGGCGTCTCCATACCGGCCTTTAAGAGGCATGGCGCATTTGCCGAATACTTAGCAGTACCGTCATGGATCGTCTCAAAAATTCCTGATCATATGTCGTTTGTTCAAGCAGCTTTTTTAGAATCCGCATCAATAGGCACACACGCAGCCAACAGGGCGCCTATATCGGCTGACGATACGGTTGTGGTCATTGGAGCCGGGACAATCGGTCTTTTTATTTTGCAGGCCGCCAGGCTGCGAGGCGCCGCCAAAGTAATCGCTGTCGATATTGATGAATTTCGGCTTGATCTGGCGAAGAAGCTTGGAGCTGGCAAGCTCATTAATCCGCTCAAATCAGATCTGAGGGAAGCTATTCTTAAAGAAACAGGCAACAAAGGAGCTAATGTAACTCTTGAAGCTGTTTGATATGCGAAGACTTTCACTGATGCCGTCTCAGTGACAAGAATGGGTGGATACGTTGTTGCTGTTGGCAATCTTGAAAAGAAGGCTGAGTTCGATTTGAAGGAATTAGTAGCCAGAGAGCTTACCTTCACGGGTTCTTATGTAAGTTTGGGTGAATTTCGTGAGTGCATAGATTTAATTGCTTCCGGCAAAATTAAAATTGAGCCGTTAATCAGCGATGTTTTGCCATTGGAAGAGAGGCCCCGTGCTTTTGACAGATTGCTCAAGGCTGAGGAAAATCTGCTGAAAATTGTTTTAGAACCATAGGGACAGAGGAGTCAAAGATGCAGAATTTGTTTGACCTTTCCGGCAAAGTAGCAATTGTCACCGGAACTAGTCGTGGTCTGGGGCAATATTTTGCCATGGCACTTGCCAAGGCGGGCGCTGATCAGGTTATTACCAGTCGTGAATTATCGCGACTCACCGAATTCAAGCAGGAAATAGAATCTCTGGGAAGAAGAGCATTGGCTGTTCAGTTGGATGTACTCTCGCAGAGTGACATCGACAACATGATTCGGATGAGCATAGAAGAGTATGGCAAGATTGATATTCTGGTCAACAATGCCGGCTTAAATATCCGGAACCAAAGTGTGGAATTTTCCCGACAGGATTGGGACACTGTTCTGAACACGAATCTGAAGGGGAGCTTCTTCTGTGCTCAGGCGGTCGCCATGGAGATGATAAAACGAAACTATGGCAGAATAATAAACGTCGGTTCATGCACATGTGTCTTTGGCATGGAAGGGATCGCACCATATTCAGCAAGCCGGGGAGCAATCTTGTCAATGACAAGAAGTCTGGCTGCGGAATGGGGCAAATTTGGAGTCACGGTCAATGTGCTGGCGCCCGGCTGGATCAAAACAGCTCAAAACTCGGTGTTATATGAGAACAAGGAATGGTTGGATTATATTATCAATCGAATTCCGTTAAATCGGTCCGGGCAGCCAGATGATCTTAATGGTACGGTTGTCTTTTTGGCTTCGGATGCTTCCGAATATGTTACTGGCCAGATAATTTTAATAGATGGTGGTTTTACGACCGGAGCAACAAAGGCGATTGCATGAAGATTTTGAGGAAAAACTTAATCTTGTAAGCGACAGTTGACATCAAAGCTTATGGTATTTAGAATTACTGAATCGCGATAAATCCGACAGGAGATGTTTATGAACTTGAGAGGTATTGTACTCGCCGGCGGCACAGGTTCGCGGCTAATGCCGTTAACAAAGGTTACGAATAAGCATTTGCTTCCGATAGGGCAAAAACCGATGATTTTTTACCCTATTGAGAAACTGACTGCTGTTGGAATTGAGGAAATCCTGATTGTAACAGGCGTCGAGCACATGGGTGATGTTGTCAGTCTGCTGGGCTCCGGGAAAGACTTTGGCTGCCGTTTTACATACAAGGTTCAGGATCAGGCGGGCGGAATTGCACAGGCCCTCGCCTTGGCGGAGAATTTTGCACACGGCCAGCTACTGGCTGTTATTCTCGGTGATAATATCTTCAGGGCAAGTCTTAAGAACTATGCCGACAAATTTATCGCTCAGAAAATCGGCGCAAGGATACTTCTTAGGGAAGTGTCAAAACCTCAACGATTCGGTGTGGCTGAGCTATCCGATGGCAAGATTATTAGTATCGAAGAAAAGCCTGAGAAACCGAAATCAAATTATGCAGTAACCGGTATATATTTTTACGATGCTTCTGTTTTCGAGATAATACGAACGCTCAAACCATCGGCGCGTGGCGAGTTTGAGATTACTCATGTGAACGATGCCTATATTAAAAAAGGACAGCTTGCTTATGACATCCTTGAAGGCTGGTGGACGGATGCCGGGACATTCGAATCGCTCAGCAGGGCTAATGAATTGGTTGTGAACGAACCCCCTCTGTGACAAAGCCGGCAGCGTTTAATGCCGTTGGTTAAGATATCAGTATAAAATGAATAGTAAAGAGACAAAGCTAGCAGGAGTGATCGTATTGGAGCCGGATGTATTCTCTGATGAGAGAGGTTTCTTTTTAGAGACCTGGAACCGTGCGCGTTACGAGAGTGTCGGTATCCCGGGAACCTTTGTACAGGATAATGTCTCTTTTTCCAAAAAGGGGATTCTTCGCGGTTTGCATTTTCAATATCCTGAATCACAAGGTAAATTAGTACAGGTTTTGACGGGAAAGGTTGTGGATGTTGCTGTCGATGTTCGCTTGGAATCTCCGACTTTTGGTCAGTGGATAAGCGAGGAACTTTCAGATGCGAACCATAAGCAGATGTATATTCCGCCGGGTTTTGCTCATGGATATTGTGTGACAAGTCAGACGGCAGTTTTTTCATATAAGTGCACTGATTTTTATAATCCAGCGACTGAACAAGGGATTATCTGGAATGATCCCGAGCTTAAAATTGACTGGCCGGTAGCGGAACCCATCTTATCGCCCAGAGATGCAGGTTATTCGAGATTGAAAGATATTCCACCCGACAAGTTGCCGCATTTTGGGAGGCTCTGATGGCAATGCATGATAACAGTATTGCCATTTTAGGCGGTAGGGGGATGCTTGGCTCGGATTTAGCTTTAGCCTGCCGGCAGCAGGGGCTTAATCCGATCGTGTTCGATTTACCGGAGTTTGATATCACAAATACCGACCATCTAAAGCAGGCTGTTTCCAATGCCCAGATTATTATCAACTGCGCTGCTTATACTAATGTTGATGGTGCCGAAAGCGAAGCTGAACTGGCCTATCAAATCAACGGTGCGGCAGTAGGATGCCTGGGTTTTATAGCGCATGATGCGGATAAATGGGTGCTGCATATAAGTACGGATTTTGTTTTTAATGGGCGGTCGAAAAGACCATATGTTGAGACCGATCCTCCAAATCCTATTAGTACGTACGGTAGAACTAAATTGGCAGGCGAGCAATTCCTGGCTCAAAGTGGGTGTAGACACTGCATAATTCGTGTGGAGTGGACCTATGGCTCTGCCGGAAATCACTTTATCGGCAAGATCACACAACGGGCGAAAGAAGGCAAATCATTAAAGATTGTTGATGACCAAATTGGTTCGCCGACGGCAACAACCGAAGTTGCCAGGGCAATCTGCAATCTGCTGCATCAACAGCCGGAGGGTATATATCACTTTGCAAATGCGGGCTACGTCAGCAGGTATCAAATGGCGAGATTCATATTCGATAAGTTTTCGATGGAAGTTGATTTGCTTCCTTGCAAAACCAGCGATTACGATAGTCCTGCTGCAAGGCCCTTGAACAGTCGTTTCGATTGCAGTAAAATTGAGGCCCTGCTCGATGAGTCAATCGAGCCATGGCAGGTTCCATTGGAACGTTTTTTGAGGCGATTATGAGAAAGATTCTGGTTACAGGTGGTGCAGGATTTATTGGAAGTAATTTCGTGCGAATGGTACTTTCTGAACAGCCGGATTGTTTTGTCGTCAACCTTGATAAACTCACTTACGCCGGTAATCTTGAAAACCTTGCCGGATTCTTGGAGCACAAAAATCACAAGTTTATAAAAGGTGATATATGTGACTGCATGTTGGTCGAAAAAATTATCGAAGAGTACCAAATCAATGCGATAATAAATTTTGCTGCCGAAAGTCATGTGGATCGTTCCATTACCGAACCTAAGGTATTTATAGAAACAAATATCACCGGCACTTTGACTCTGCTCGAAGCCGTCCGTGACAAAGATATAGAGCGATTTATTCAAATCTCGACCGACGAGGTGTATGGTGCGCTTGGTCCGGAAGGGAAATTCACAGAAGAAACACCGCTCAGTCCCAATTCGCCTTATTCAGCCAGCAAAGCTGCCGCAGACCACCTGGTCAAGGCCTTTGGCCATACATGGGGTGTGAAATATAACATCACAAGATGCTCAAACAACTATGGTGAATATCAGTTTCCTGAGAAGATGATTCCGCTAATGATTCACAATGCCCTGAATGATAAAGAGCTTCCTGTTTATGGTGATGGCCTTTACGTGCGGGACTGGTTATATGTATATGACCATTGCGCGGCTATATGGCAGGTTTTGCAGAAAGCACCGCCTGGCCGGATTTATAATATTGGTGGCTGCAACGAAAAAACAAATCTGGAAGTGATTGATGTAATATTAAGCCGTCTAAGCAAGCCGAAGTCACTGATCAGGCATGTAACCGACAGGCCTGGGCATGACAGAAGATATGCCATTGATGCGAGCAGGATAATGAGCGAGCTTAATTGGCAACCGTCGGTAAATTTCGAGGAAGGTATTAATAAAACGATAGACTGGTACCTGCAGAGTCAGGATTGGCTTGGCAATGTCGTCTCCGGTGACTACCAGAAGTATTACGAATCGATGTATGGAAACCGCTAAGCTAAAGGAAAAGCGCTCGTTAATGTCAAGTCTCATTAAAAGCAAAGCAACGATATGTGTAGTGAATTACAAAACTCTGGACTTTACACGACTGTGTCTGCGCAGCATACGCAAGTTCACAAGCTACCCATATGAAGTTATTGTTGTCGATAACGATTCACAGGATGATTCTTTGGAATATCTCAAATCTCTTGGATGGATTCGATTGATTGAGCGTCGTTCCCGGGCTAATGAGCCTGGAGGCGGCTATGCTCACGCTGCCGGTCTTGACCTTGGACTTGAGAACTGTAACACTGAGTTTTTCGTTTCGATGCACTCAGACACATTTATCCAGAAGCAAAACTGGCTTACAAATCTAATTAGCTATTTCGGTAACGATGAGAATGTAGCATGTGTTGGTTCCGGCAAAATTGAATTGCTAGCAAATTGGCGGATCCTGCTGAAGAAAGCAACCGATCTTCGGACATTCAAACGTAAAATCCTTCGAGAGCCGGATCCTGTCGGTAAATTCCGCTATTATAATCGCACGATATGCTGTTTATACCGAACGGATATTCTACGTAGGGAAAAACTTTCATTCCTGAAGGGCAAGGACAAGGGTTTGACGGGCGGCAAAAAGCTCTATTTTGAACTTGTAGACCACGGCTACAAAACTATTGAACTGCCGCCTGCAATAATGGGTCGATTTGTTCTGCACTTGGCTCATGCTACCCAAGTGGTTAACCTGCAGGAATTTACTCTGCGAAAAAGAACCATAAGAAAGTGTCGTCGGCTGGTTGACGAGGTAATGTCATCGTCGATAATCCAGAACATACTTGTGGATGACATGCTTGATCAGTAACGGCTTTTAGTGGGCCCATCGTCACAAGCATTGTCTATATATCATCTTTTTCGAACAGCTCATTGTCGTAATTGTTCTTGTTTTCACCCCACCAGGTTATCGCTTCATCATAAGTCTCAAATTCCTGGTTAATCAGGAAATTCAGGGTTTCGTTGACTTCCTCGCGAAATTCAGGGTTCGTATCTTTCAATCCCCCGAAAAGTATCTCTATTCCGCTATGATCGCTTCTGTCCTGCAGCAACCATGCAGAAGCGTACTTTACATCAACATACGAAGAGACAATTCCCTTTTCCAAAACGCCAAGCTCAATTCGATCGCTATGTTCTGAGGCAACTTTCAGAGCGGTAGCTCTGACATTTTTCGAATTGTCACCTAATGCCTGAATAAGCAATTCGCAGACTTCCGCATTGTCGATGCCGGATAGGGACATTAATGCATCCGTACGAATTTGATCGTCCACGATGCTCAATGCGCGTTCTACGGCGGGGAGAATTTCAGGAGTATTATAATTTTCAAGTAATTCTATTGCAGCACGTGCTACTTCCAGGTCGGGATCGTCTAATGCTCTCTGGACAACACCAATTACAGATAAGTCCTGCTCAGAAGATAATTCACTGAGTGATTCAATAAAGTCCAGTTTTTCCTGGGAACTTGTTGCAGATTCGAATTTGGCTATCAGATCTTGGGTTTTAGCTTTTTCCTGATGATATTTTTCGCTTTGCTCATTTACATCAATCAATTTGGATACGGCTTTTTTCAGTTCCTCGTTTTTCTCATTCGACAATTCTTCCTTTTCCATTACAGCAAGAACTTCAGCTATTGCTTTTTTAGCATTTTCGTTTTCTTGCTTTAGTCGTTCTGTTTCTTCAGGTGACATTTGCGTTTTTTCCTTCGAAGCCACCTGAGATGGCGGTGCTTTATCTTCCTTGTTATTGTCGCTTTTTGAACAGCCAATACATGCCAAACACAAGGACAAGACTAATCCGTAAATAGCGAAACTGTGGATCGAAACTCTATTTGTTGATTTCATGTCTTAAGCCCTTTCAGTTAATCTCTTTTAGAGTCTTTTAATTCGTTTAAAGAACCAAAATTCCACCGTTACTGGAGTAAAACCGATTGTAAGAGCATTTTCTGAATAGCTTTGCTGATTACAATCACGTGAATACAATTACGATAAATAGCAGCCTCTTGCGCTATATCAAAATATCAAAATGATTATACGGGCCTCTATAGGCATTGCAAAATTATTTTTTGCTTTTTTATGTTGACAGTACCCTTTTTGGGCATAAAATCCTCGCAGATTTATCCTTGAGTGATGGAGCTTTTTTAAACAGGGGGCCACTTGTAAGGGGCACTTATAGGTGGAAAAATAGATCTTCAGGAATTGTTTTTTTCGTAACTAATGGGAAATCTGGATTTCTGGAGTTTTTAAGGATAAAAAATGGGAAGATCCATATAACCTATTCAGGTTATTTCTTTCGATTAATCAACTATTAAAAAAAGAGGAACGGAGCTTGGGATAGTTCCGGTAAGAAAAGCGGTTAACAGAATGATTAAGAAAAAGAGTAGTGAAATGAAAACTGTAACG
>CAZQXE010000080.1:0-12446 GCA_964597115.1 uncultured Pirellulales bacterium
AATATTACAAAACCCGAAGTTGAGGTTGATGTTCCCGCAGTAGTTGTTATCAACGAACGTACGGGTACTATTGTTGTCGGTGAGCACGTTGGTATATCTGCAGTGGCAATTTCTCAAGGCAGCCTTGTAGTAAAAATCAAGGAGACGGAACTCGTTTCCCAGCCGGCTGCCCCATTCTCTGATGCCGGCACAACAGAAAGAGTTCCTGACACAACTATAGACGTCGAAGAACAGGGTTCATATCTGATTCCTGTGTCCCGATCTGTAACAGTCTCTGAACTGGCGAAAAGCCTTAATAGCATAGGGGCGACGCCAAGTGACCTGATTGCAATATTCAATGCCCTTAAAGAAGCCGGTGCCCTTCAGGCCAAGCTTGTGATAATGTAGGAGCAGTTTTATGGATGGCGCCAACTTAATATTGACCGAACCCGTCTCACCGCCGGCAATGCTGGAACATCTCGACAAATCGGAACTCGACGGCATATCGGAAGAGAAAAAAAAGCAGATAGCCAAAGATTTCGAGTCGGTTCTGCTCTATAAGCTGCTGGACGAGATGAAGAATACTATCGGCGATTGGGGCTCTGACAAAGACGGGGCTTCCAAACAGGTTCAGGGTATATTTTGGTTATGCCTTGCGCGCGACATTGCAAACAATGGCGGTGTTGGGCTATGGAAGGATATACATCAATTCTTAACTAATGCTGACCAGGCGAACGCAGCAGGAAAATCACTGGACGGGAATTTATGAAACCAATGGCGATTGTGATAGAAGAGCAAATCGATGAGCTGCTGGTTTGTCTCGATAAGGACATTCGGCACGTACAGGAGAGCTTGTCGCAACTAAATGAAATGCGCAAATTAGTCATAAAGCGCGACGACGTTGCTTTAGGCAAGCTTTTACAGAACATCCAGAGCGAGTCAGATGGCTATAAAAGTAACGAATTGAAACGGCAGTTGATACGAAAAGAATTAGCAAATGCTTTTGGCTTTACCCTTGAGCAGGTGACGTTGTCTGTCCTTGAGTCTTCTCTGCCGGAAGCGAAAAGAGTTCAGATAACCGAAAGAAAAGCGAAGTTGAGATCGCTGATTAACGAGTATAAGAAAGAGCACCTCAGCACCGCCATGCTTTTGAGTGAGTGCGCCCGATTCAACAACTTGCTGTTAAAGAGTATTTTCGACTTTCGCAAAACAGAGGGAGTTTGCTACGACTCCAGCGGTACGGCTGAACGAGAAACTGACACCGCTTTTGTCAATTTGCAGTTTTGAAAGCCTGTTCTGAACATATTTAGCCCGGGCTTAGGCGTAATAAGCTTGGGATGGATGTGCTGAGAACTGCTGTCTATACGGAGCGAAAATATGGATAGTTACTCCATAGGAATTAGTGGCCTTAATGCGGCGCAGAAGGCCTTTGAGATAATCGGCAATAATATTGCCAACGCAGCTACCGAGGGCTACCACCGTCAGAAATTAGACCTAACCCCGTCTTATTCGTCACAAGTCGGCTCAGTTCTCTTCGGAGGAGGTGTCGATATCGCAGGCGTTACCAGAGTAATTGACGGTCTTTTACAGCAGGAGATATTCCGACAGCAGTCATCATTGGGACAGGTTTCACAGGAACGGGCCACATTGCGGACAATTGAGAACGCATTTGGTGAGCTTTCGGGGGGAGGTAGTTTAAGCACGGTAATAGACGAATTCTTCAATGCGTTGCAGGAACTTTCGGCTCATCCGGCAGAGAGCATTTGGCAAGACCAGGCTGTTGCTAACGCTGAGACTTTGGCCGGTCAATTCAGAACATTGGGAGAATTTCTGGCAACGTTGGAAAACCAGATTAAAGTAGAAGCTGAAAACATAGTTGAGGAGATCAATTTGCTGATAGGTAGAGTGGCTGAGCTTAATGACAGTATAGATAGTCAGGAAGTAACTGGTGGCCAGGCCAATAATCTACGAGATCAGAGAGATCAGTGCATAGCAAAACTATCCGAATTGATTAGTGTGGAAAGCCTGCCCCGAGAGTATGGCGCAGTTGACCTCTGTGTTGCTGGAATACCCGTGGTAACAGGCACTTCAGCACTTGAACTGGAGATCGGCTTGAAAGAAGACTTTGGTTTGGGTATTACTATTGTCGGAAGTTCTAACTATCAAACAGATGTGCAGGGAGGACAGCTCGGTGGATTGCTGTCGTTAAAAAATGAACTTATCTCTGAAATTCACGAAGATCTCGATAATTTGGCAAGCGTAATAATACAGCAGATAAATCAATATCACGTCCAGGGAGTGGGTTCAGAGGGCTCGTTTACCGAACTGACAGGCTGGTCGATGGTAAATGGGGATTTGGCTGATTTTGATCAGCCTGTTTCCGACGGCAACATTTTTATAAGAGTCATTAACACCAGTACCGGGGCTGTGACGCGAAACGCTGTTCCCATTGATGCTTCAACAGATTCGTTGAGCACAATAGCCGCCGCGATTACATCTATTACGGGTCTGAGTGCCTCGGTGTTTAATTCGAAGCTTCATATACAAGCCGACGCAGATTATGAATTTGATTTTCTTCCTGCGGTGCTCCCTGAACCGACGGCATCTGCTCTGACAGGAGGAACTCCACCGACTATATCCGTATCGGGCATATACACCGGCACGGAAAATGACACATACAGGTTTACAGTCTCAGGAGCGGGCTCAGTTGGTAACGGTAATTTACAGTTGGAAATAAGAGCAGAAGGCGGGGCCGGCGATATAGTTGCTACTGTTAATATCGGTGAGGGTTACGCCGCCGGAGATCAGCTTGAAATAAATAATGGAATCAAAATAACCGTAAGCAGCGGAGATTTTAACGCAGGTGACAATTTTGATGTCGATGTTTTTGCCGATACTGATACATCGGGAGTATTAGCGGCGGTTGGGATCAACACATTTTTCTTTGGCAGCAACGCATCGGATATAGCGGTTTGTCCGGATATAATCGCCACTCCTCGTCGTATTTCAACCTCACTGGGTCCGGATATGACAGACAATGCTAACGCTATACGGATGGCAAACATAAAGGACCAGGCTATAACCGACCTGGACACTCTGACGCCCGGCGAGTTTTATCGACGAATGTCTACCAATATCGGCCAGGAACTTTCCATAAAACAGATGCGCCAGGACAATATTCAAGCTATTGTTCAGAATCTTGCCAATCAGCAAAGCGAGACGAGCGGTGTTGACATAAACGATGAAGCTGCTCAGATGCTGATTTTCGAACAGATATTCAAAGCAATGGCCAAGTACCTGAACGCGGTTCAAACATCATTGTCAACTATGATGGACATGTTATGAAAAACATACACTGTGAAATAGCGGGCAAGAGGCGAAATAAGAGGTATAAGAAATGAGCGGATCACTGAACAATATTTATAATAATGTCAGCATTGCTCTGGATCTTCATACCGAGGCGATGAGCCGATTGCAGGAGCAAGTTGCTACCGGCTCACGGATAAATCGAATCTCTGATGATCCCTCTGCCGCTTATAGGGTTTTGGGACTCGACTCTCAGCAAAGGTCTCTCGTTGGTTATATGGATAGCCTGTCGGAAGTTGTTGGTGTATTAGAGATTTCCTCTAGTGTAATTGAGGATATGACCTCCGCTATTACAGAAGCGAAAACTCTTTTAACTCGCATTACGGGTGGTAGTTATAACGAAAGTATAAGAGAAACGACCGCAGAAGGGATCGATGAGATATTAGAACAGGTAGTCCTGCTTGCCAATACCAAACATTCGAATCAATATCTCTTTGGGGGAAGTAATACGGCCTCAGTACCATATCTGGTGGAACGCACCAATGGGGAAATCACCAGTGTAACTTATCAGGGAAGTTCTGAGAATCGGGATGTGGAAGTAGCTCCCGGCGTAGAGTCATCCGCCTTCCATGTGGGCGATAATATCTTCCGCTCTGACAACCGCAGCGATCCGGTTTTTCTGGGTGAAACCGGCGCCAAAGCCGGCACGGGAACATCAAGTGTTAAAGGCAGCAAGTGGCTATCAGTGACAGGTTCTGCCGGCAATTACACTCTCTCAATCGATGATGGTTTGAGCACTTTTAATACTGATGGCACGGACACCAATCTGGCAGTAACTGATTCGACGACCGGAGAAGTCCTGTATGTCGATACTACTGAAATAAACAGCACCGGAGTTGAGCTGGTGAGTGTACCGGGAACCTACGATGTATTCAATGTGCTCATCAGCGTTCGTGACATATTGATGAACGAAAAAGGGCTTTCTGAGGCTGAATTAACAGAACTGCGAAACAATTCACTGGATTCGCTGGAAGAGATAAGAAGCCTTCTGGTAGAAAAATCTGTCTCTATTGGTACAAGAATTGGATTCATGGAGAATCTAAACAATACTCTTGAGAAGATAAAATTCGACACCGAGGATGAGACAACCCGTTTACAGGAAGCTGATATTGCCCAAATAGCGATAGATCTTTCTCGTCGTGAGGTTCTGTATCAAATGTCGTTGTCAGTGGCCGGTAAACTTTTGTCTATGTCGCTGCTTGATTTCATCTGATAGCTGCTTAGGACAAAGGCTGGAAGCAGAAAGATTGGTTCTTGAACAGTATCAATGTTTGATATTTATACAGATTTTCAGGGATACGGCATGAAATCACAAATATACGTCATTGCAGGCTAACGGCACGGAATTTGCAGAATGACTGTCAAAGGCTCCGGCTATTATTGTAATTAGAAATCGGCTTCACAGAACCTAAAGGGAGTTAAGCAGATGACACTGGAAAACGAATCGAACCCGTTTAATGGGCAAATGGACTATGGTGCACCGGGGAACGTTAATCATTACGAGCAAGGATTGAGATTAGCTGAAGCAGGTCAGTACCAGCAGGCACTTGCCTGTATGCAGGAACATCTTCTCATAGCGGGCGATGATGCACAGGTTCTGAACGATACCGGAGCAATTCTACATTGCCTGGGCCGCTCCGTTGAAGCCATTGATCATCTCGTTAAAGCTCGAAACCTGCAGAATGACTCTGCTGAAATAGTCTGGAATTTGGTGGAGGCGTATCTTGCCGTGGGTAGAGCAAACGAAGCCATAAAACTGTTTGATGATATGGATCAGATGAACGTACTGAATTTGGATGTACTGAACAGAGCTGCCAATATATTTCTGAATCAGGATAATAAAGCCGGTGCTATCGAGATGCTGCTTCGCTCGCTGCAAATCTGTCCGGACCAGGAAATCCTCCGTCCAATGGTCGAAGTGATTCGCTCTAAAAGGCCGAAGGTGGCTTTTTTCTGTGGATTAAAAAGTGATACGAAATTTCTGAATGATGTTTACGCATTTACTGAACGTCGTTTCAATGTCAGGTTCTTTGAGGGGGAAGATGTTAACCAAATGTATGAATTGATGAAATGGAGTGACATTTCCTGGTTCGAGTGGTGTACAAACATGGCAATAGAAGCATCAAAACTGCCTAAGGTATGCAGGAACATTGTCAGGCTTCATCGTTTCGAAGCATATGGGCAATGGCCGGGTCAAATTCGATGGGAAAACATCGATGCGCTCATTACTGTCGGCAACTCATTTGTCGAAGACGCGCTATTGAAACAGGTTCCGGATATCAGAAATCGAACACAGCTTATTACAATTCCGAACGGCGTGAACCTCAATAAATTCGAGTTTATCGACAGAGCTCGCGGCAAGAATATTGCATCTGTTGGGTATCTTAATATGAGAAAGAATCCGATGTTCCTTCTGCAGTGTATGCAAAAGCTGCATTACATTGATCCGGAATATAAGCTGTTTTTTGCCGGAAATTTCCAGGACTCGATGCTCGAACAGTATATAAAACACGTCGTTCAGGCACTTAAGCTGACGGATGTAGTGTTTTTTGACGGCTGGCAGGAAGATGTAAATACCTGGCTAAAGGACAAGCATTATATTGTCTCTTGCAGTATTGGGGAAAGCCAGGGCATGGGATTGCTGGAAGCAATGGCCTGCGGTTTAAAACCGGTGATCCATAACTTTCCGGGTGCCGACCAGATATTCCCATCTGAATTCTTGTTTAATATTGCTGAGGAATTCAGTGAGCAGATTTGTTCTGCATCTTACGAGCCCCGGAGGTACCGCAGGTTCGTCGAAGATAACTACTCGCTGAAAAGCCAGTTAACTAAAATTAATAATGTTTTTACTCAACTCGAAGCCGAGATAGATTCACAGCAAGCCGGGATTCCGTTTAACAACAATTTACATGATTGGAATAACGGAGAGGTTGGACAATCCAAGGAATTTGGTGTTTCGGCGTTCGAGAAAAATTTCGCCGAGTAAATTTTAAATACTAATGGAAGGTCAGATACTCCTGGAATGGCAGAAGATTATGAGAAAAAAGCCGGGCCGGTTGTTAGCGTTCTTATCCCGACTTTTAACCGGCCTCAATATCTGTATAAGGCTCTGGCCAGCGTTCTGAGGCAGAGCTACAGATCTCTCCAGGTCATTGTAGTCAATGATGGCGGTAAAAATGTAAGCGATATAGTCAATTCGTTTCACGATCCACGATTGACATTTATTAATAGAAAAGAAAATCACGGTAAGGCCTTTTCACTTAACGAAGCATTAGCACGAGCCGAAGGTAAGTACGTCGCTTATCTTGACGACGATGATTTATATTATTCCAATCACATAGAAACGCTGGTCTATGCCCTGGAGAATCGAACCGACTGTCAGGTCGCCTACAGCGATTTCTACAAAGTGTATTGCAAAGTTTCCTCTGATGGCAGCCGAGAGGTCTTGAGCAAAGTTGTTGAAGTCAGTCGGGATTTCGATCGCTTCTTTATGCTGCACTTTAATCATGTTTTGCATGTAAGTCTGATGCATCGCCGAGAATTGCTTGAAAAGACGGGACCTTACAATGAACAACTGAACGTTCTAATTGACTGGGATATGACTCGTCGGCTGGTCTTCTTTTCGGATTTTCACCATGTTTGCGAAATAACGGGTGAATATTACCATCCTATGGGTGAATGTGACAGAATATCAGTTCAGCAGCGTAAAGACAAGTATAAGTACATGAGAAACGTGTTGACCATACGAACCACCAGGCCCCCAAAGCCCTGGCCAAAGATTAAAGACATGTCTATTATTTTTTCTGGAGACCAACTGAACGTACAGACAGGAAGAACCATCCTTTCTATTTGGAAACACACTTTTTATCCGTACAAGATGTATCTTCCTCTGTCGGAATCCTTTCTCGATAGACTGAATACTGATATGCCCAATTTGGTTGTTGTGCCGGTTGATCCGTCGTCCTCTAAAGCTCAGCGTATAGATTCAGTTCTGGAAAAATGCGACGGCGAATATATCGCAATAGTTCCAAGCGGTTTTCCAATTAAGGATATGTGGATAGAGAATTCACTTTACGCTCTGATCAATAGCCCGGTTGATTGTCAGGGATTTGAGTTGGAAGGAACAACGGATGGACTTTGGGCTGCAGTGGTCAGAAAAGATAACTTACTGTCCGCTCGAAGAAGCTTTCCTGATTTGCCCGTGCGGGAGTCTCTAAAGGCCGCTGGTATTGTGTTGAGACGTCCCTGTTTTGAAGAGTTTCCTTTCCAGTTCGACAATTTACTTCGACAAGCACGGTTAGCAGAGAAAAATGGAAATTTTTCAGAAGCAGCTGCATTGTTTGAATACATCGCTAATCATCATCAAAACCAATTGTGGATGAGAAGACTGGCTGCAAAGGCATTCTTTAATGCCGGAAACCATATCAGAGCAGCCGAACTCAGCAGTGAAATCAACTATGAGTGGCCAACGGTGGATACACTTTCATTGGAAGCAAAAGTTAAGCGTGAGAAAAAAAGTTATGATTCGGCAATTGAGTTGCTCAAGACAGCAGAACAAATACTTGTAAGTGAGGCTGACTTTTAATTATCCGGTTCATGCCGAGACGAATAGTTATTAGATGTCAGTAAGGAATTACTGAATACTTAGAGGAAAAGATTTGTTATGGATATAACCCAAAACAATATCGACCAACAGCATGATTCCACTCAGCATTATGAAGTTTTACAGGAGCTGGGGGATTGTTACGCTTCTGTTGGCGACTATGTCAAGGCACAAAAATACTACGAACGAGCAGCCATCTTGGCGCCTGATGAGGCAGGCCCTTATGTTGGTCTTGGAGTGGTAGCCCTGCATGAAAATCTTCATGATGATGCTGAAACAGCCTTCAAGATTGCTTGTCGGCTGGATAAAAATTGCGCCAAGGCCTATGCTGGCCTGGGTATGACCGCACAGCAAAGAGCCGATTACAAACAAGCCTCTGAGATGTTTCTTAAATGCCTGGAGCTGGACACGGACAACCTGATAGCTCTTTTAGGTCTTTTTCAGACATCCTGTCAGATGGGCTCGTTTGAAAAGGTTACTTACTATCTGGAGGTGTATTTGAATATGCACCCGGGTGATGTGTCCGTTATGTTTCCACTGGCGGCTTTATATTTAAAAGACGGCAGACTTGAGGAGTCGAGAAAAGTTCTCCTGGACCTGTTGACTTTAGATTCTTGTCATAAAGATGCGGCTAATTTGCTGGAGGAAGTTGAACACAGTCTGAACCAGGCGGAACGAGCAGGAATTAAAACCGGATGAGTACTGATAAACAAATACATATGCTGGACGAGTTGCAGAGCCTGTTGGAACGACAAATTGAGCTGGTACATCAAGGCAATTCGGCTGGCGAGCGATTTGAGGCTCTAAGTAGAAAAGCGGATTCTCTTGTTCAGGAAATTGCGGAGATGAAAATTCTTGAAAGGCAAGAGATGGAAGATAAACGAACACGACTCAGGAAATCATACGATAAACTTCGCTTGGCGCTTGCAGCCCAGAAAGATGATATTGCCGACAAACTTGGCCAGGTGCGCAAAGGCAGAAAAACCATAGGGACTTATCGAAGTAATATTTGATTATAAGCAAACGAACCTTAGCAAGAGCAGGTTCGATAGTAATCTCTTTCAGAACAAGGAGAAAGTTGGAAAACATTATTGACATCACAGTACCTATGCAATCTGATATGCCTGTATGGCCGGGTACTAAAGGTATTCGGCTTACGCCGATTATGCGCCTGGAAAAGGGTGATTCGTCAAATGTTTCCCGACTGGATTGTAACCTTCACACAGGTACTCACGTTGATGCGCCAAAGCATTTCCTAAACAGTGGTACAACCGTTGAGCAGTTGTCTTTAGATGTCCTCGTTGGACCGTGCTTTGTAGCTCATCTGCTCGAAGCGAAAGATGTAACGCCCGGCATTTTGACAGATTTGAATCTACCTTCCGGCATTAAGCGACTATTACTACGCACACGTAATTCCGAATTGTGGGTGAAGGGAACGACTGAATTCAGAGAGGACTTCGCGGCTCTCACACCTGATGCTGCGCAGTGGATTGTGGATAATGGAATTGGTTTAATTGGGGTGGATTATCTGTCGGTACAACGATACAGTGACGATTCCGTTACCCATCAAATTCTTCTGGGCGCTGGTACGGTTGCTCTGGAAGGATTAAACCTGTCCAATGTGCAATCCGGATTTTATGAACTTATTTGTCTGCCGCTGAGATTGGTCGGCGCCGAGGCATCACCCGCCAGAGCTATACTGCGAAGAATAGACCGTATCGATGAGAAACAATCAACAATAGGAGAATTATTATGAAGCCTCGTATTGTTGCTTTAATCCCAATGCGCCATCACAGCGAACGTGTGCCCGGCAAGAATTATCGTTCTTTTGCCGACAAAGAACTCTATCGCCATATCGTTGAGACTCTTCTTGACTGTGAGCTTATCGACCAGGTGGTTATAAATACCGACAGCTCTAAGATTATGGAGGATGCCGCGGAGCACTTCCCGCAGGTTCGGCTAATTGAAAGACCGGAAAACCTCAGGGCCCCTACCATTCCTATGAATGATGTGCTGCTTTGCGATGTCACTAAGATCGAGTCCGATTACTATTTGCAAACGCACAGCACAAATCCTTTGTTGCGTACCGAAACCATCAATCGAGCCATTAGTATGTTTTTAGATAACTGCCGGTCTTACGATTCGCTTTTTTCCGTGACTCGCATACAGACGCGCCTATGGGACAGCATGGCCAGAGCGATTAATCATAATCCGTCGATTCTGCTGCGCACTCAGGATCTGCCGCCTGTCTATGAAGAGAACTCATGTCTGTATATTTTCAGCAGGAGTATTTTGGAGAGACGACACAATCGTATTGGCGAGCGACCTTTGATGTTTGAGATACCTGCTGAAGAAGCCTGGGATATAGATGACGAAACGGATTTCCGGATAGCTGAGTTCTTGTATTGTGAACGCGCTGGAGCGAGAGGATAAATTATGTGCCTTAGAGTATTAGTTACGGCTCCATACATGCAGATAGTGATTGATCGATTTCGCTACATATTTGAGGAAAAAGGCATAGAGCTTATAGTGCCCCCGGTGAATGAACACTTTGCCGAGGACGAGCTGCTTCAGTTGATATCAGATGTAGATGGAGTCATCTGCGGTGATGACCAGTTCACAGAATGTGTCCTGCGGGCGGCGCCCAGATTGAAAGTACTTTCGAAGTGGGGAACGGGAATAGACTCTATTGATCAAGCAGCTTGCGAACGTCTGGGCATCGCTGTGCGCAACACTCCAAATGCATTTAGCGAACCTGTGGCCGATACAGTGATGGGTTACATCCTTAGCTTTGCTCGTCGATTGCCCTGGATGGATCGTGTCATGCACCAGGGACATTGGACTAAAGAGCCGAGTGTTGCATTACGTGAGTGTACTCTTGGAGTGATCGGTGTAGGCAACGTAGGCAAAGCGGTAGTACGCCGTGCTATAGCATTCGGTATTCGGGTGCTGGGTAATGATTTGGTGGAGATGCCGGTTGATTTTCTTAATGAGACCGGAATCGATATGGTCTCCAGAGAAGAGCTGCTGCGACAGGCTGATTTCGTTAGTCTTAACTGTACTCTAAACCCGACCAGTTTTCATCTTATATGTGATACCGAGTTTGCTTTGATGAAACCCACGGCAGTGATTGTCAATACAGCTCGTGGCTCGATTATGAACGAAGCAGCTCTAATCCGGGCGCTGCGAAGCGAACAGATTGCCGGCGCTGCACTGGATGTCTTTGAAAAAGAGCCGTTACCGAACAACAGCCCCCTTCTGGAAATGGAAAACGTTATGTTGTCTTCGCACAACGCTAATAGCAGTCCTGAAGCCTGGGAACGAGTCCATCGAAATACGGTTGAAAATTTACTGCATGTACTTGAAAAAGACCTGTGTCAAAGTGAAAGGATATAAAATGCGAACGGCATTAGTAACAGGAGCAGCAGGTGGAATTGGCAAAGCCACTTGCGATGTATTTTTCCAGGCGGGCTATCGTGTTATTGGAGTAGACCGGAATGGGATAAAAGATGCGCCCTATGAGGTGCTAAACTATGACATCGGTCGCCTTAGTCATGCCGACGCTGCCCGCGATGAGTTTTATCGGCGTGTTGAAGAACTTTGCGAAGGGAGCATGAGTGCGCTTGTCAACAATGCTGCCATTCAGATTGTCAAGCCCATAGAAGCGATTGATTCTGCGGATTGGGCTGAGACGCTCGATACAAATCTGCTCGCTGCGTTCTGGCTGACTCAGCATTTTTTGCCGCTGTTACGAGTTGACAAAGGCTGCGTAGTGAACATTGCCAGCATTCATGCGATGGTGACAAAGGCGGAATTCACGGTGTATTCGACGAGCAAGGGTGCTTTAGTATCGTTGACTCGTGCGATGGCAATAGAATTAGCGCCGGATGTGCGTGTCAATGCTGTGATTCCGGCAGCTACCGATACGCCGATGCTAAGGGCCGGCTTCGGTGAAAATATTGAGGGACTGCAGCAACTGGGGGATTATCACCCACTGAAACATATTGCCGATCCGGAAGAGGTTGCTCAGATTATCCTATTCCTTGCCGGGCCACAGTCCAGTTTTATGACCGGAGCGGCTGTAAACGTAGACGGTGGCATCGGTGCCTGCCTGCATGACCCCGTTGTGGCAAGATAGGAGAGATTTGTGGACCAGTTCAGTATAGTTCAAACACCACGGAAAGACCGGATTGTAGGGCTGTATTTGCAGGCTCACAATCTGGCGATAGGTGGTGAGTATGAAGAAGCATTGAAGCTTTTTGATAAAATTGTCGCCGATGTTCCAGGTCTGGCTTTGAAAACACCTCAGATAAACTATGAAAAGGCTCTTTGCCTTAAAGCTCTGGGCCTAATCGAACAGGCAGAGCAGGCAATACGTTCGTGTCTAAGAACCAGCCCCTATGATCGTAAGTTCATAGAATTCTTGTCTGAAATCCAATCTGTCCTGGAAGAGGATACCGAGCCATTTCCAAGATTAGTAGAGTCTACAGGCAAATTG
>CAZQXE010000081.1:0-12437 GCA_964597115.1 uncultured Pirellulales bacterium
AAAGCCAATTCAAAGCCAATTTTGTTAGCCGCGTGCACTGTCCGCGGTTGTGCCTGAGATTGACAGATGGCAGCCAAAGCCGAACGGGCAATCGCTCAGCATTTTCCATATTGCGCATTTTACTTATATTGGACTGAATGTCGGAAATTGGGTGAGATTTTTTGTTGTTTGGTATCAAAACATGAGCTATTATACGAAACAGCTAACAAATAGCCTTTTCTTGAAGGTGCGAGAAACATGTACAAGAATATGGAGATGATGGGTGTGTTGGCTTTGTTCATTTCGGCAATAATCTCAGGCTGCGCTACGTCGGAAGATGATATTGATTTCCATGATGAAAGTGAATTTCCGTCTATACGAGAAAAAGAACCAATTCAATCATTATTATCTGACAACATAATGTCTCTCGAAGATTTTAATCCAATCGTTCCCAAAACCTATGTTGCAGACGAAAAAAGAAAAATCGCAGACCATGAATTGATGGAAACTGAAGGAAATGTAATCCGGGATGAAGTAACGAATTCCATCGGCATGAAGCTTGTCTGGATACCTGCCGGCGAGTTTGACATGGGTTCGGCGGAAGGTGAGCTGGATGAAAAGCCCGTTCATCGGGTGAGGATAAGCAAAGGCTTTTGGATGGGGCAAACAGAGGTTACTCAAGAGCAGTATAAGGCAATCATGGGCGGTGAACCGTGGTCTGGAGAAAAATACGTCCAGGAATCAGACAGCAATCCAGCCGCATATATAAGTTGGGACAATGCGGTAGAATTCTGCCGGAAGTTGAGCCAAACGGAGGGCAAAATTTACAGGTTGCCAACTGAAGCGGAATGGGAATATGCCTGTCGGGCAGGCTCAGAAACTCGCTTTAGTTTTGGAAACAATGACGCTTATCTCAGTGATTATGCCTGGTTTGAAGGTAATGCCTGGGATGTTGAGCAGAAGTATGCCCGTCAGGTCGGACAAAAGTATCCAAATGCCTTTGATTTGTACGACATGCACGGGAACGCCTGTGAGTGGTGCAGTGACTGGTATGATGAGAATTATTACTCAGAAAGTCATGAGGTCGATCCGCAAGGGCCGAGCACCGGGCGATTCCGTGTCCTTCGGGGCGGCTCCTGGCAATTCACTTCGTGGCGATGCCGATCCGCGATTCGCTCCAGGAACCTGCCAAACATCAAATTCATGAGCTTCGGATTTCGTGTTGTCGTCCAGGATTATCAGAAATAGCATCCGTCTTAAATTAAGGAGTCAATTGAATATTTTGCTCAAATTCGCATGCCCGAGACAGCCGCTTCGAATACCATAGTACCGTTAACGACTCCCTGCACCTTTGTTGTGACGTGTGCGGTGTGTTTCCTTTTCTTGTATTTTGTGATGTGGCCAAGCAGGTAAAGTCTTTGTCCCGGCTCGATTACAGAGCGGAATTTCGCCTCATCTATGCCGGCAAAGCCGATAAATCCCGGCTCTTTGAAAATCTCTTTTAGAAAAAAGCTCGAAAGCTGGGCCCCGGCCTCGATCATTATCACGCCGGGCATCAAAGGCCGACCTGGAATGTGCCCGCGAGTCCAGAATTCGTTTTGTGTTACATCCTTATAACCCAAAATCTGAGACTTTTCCTTATCGTACCAGAGGATACCGTCGAGATGCTGCATCTCGAAACGTTGCGGATTTATTTTGTTAATTGCTTCTTTATCGAAGACGGGCTCCGCTTCAAGGTCTATCTGAGACAGATCAAACAATAATGGAGGAGGCATTATTGACCCCGAAAAAAAATTGTGCGCTATTGCATTGTGCATTGCGCAAAGCTTATTACACGCAATACTCCAATACTCACAGCGCATCTCGTATGTTATTCCATTCGCGAGACGCAAATGAATACAGCGTTTATGAATCCGTATGATGGATTATTCGGCTGATCTGATTTCAAGAACACGGTTGCGAACTAATTGAGCAGCCTGCTTGACCTTCTGCATTTGCTTGCGAACTCGTGTTCCTGCAGCCTTGTTTCCGCCTTCAGCTTTGCTGATGTCAGCTTCAATTTCAGCGACCAGCACTTTAAGATCTTCGTACTCTTGCATCAAAGTAACCTCCACATTGAGCAATAGAATTACAAGAAGTTGGGCTAAAATCGTTAGAAACTTAACAGTGCCCAGTTACTTTGTCAAAGAAAAATGCCTTTTTTTGCAAAAAAATCAATATATTTCTTAGTGTCAACTCGTCAGTTTTTTTGTCAGTTCTGCGATTCTCTTGCCACGACGCTCACACTGCCGCTGAACTCGTTGGTCCGGCTTGCTGATGGAAACCGGCCCGTAGTGGTCGCCTTCCGGGTCTCCCTGAACGATGCAGCCTGCGATAATCATCGCCTCTATTATGCCCATAATGGTCGTTTCATTGCCGCCGCCGATGTTTGCAGCGCTCGTAAATGCCGCTCCAACTTTACCATCGAGGGCGCCATGTCTGCTTACTAAATCATCTATCAGTTGTTTTATAGGACTTGCCATCTGGCCGTAGTAGGTTGGTGAACCGATGGCGATAGCGTCATAGCTGAGAAGATCTGCGGCATTTACCTTCTCGACTGATTTGCAATCGGTTTTCAGGCCGGCATCGTTCATCGACTTGGCAATAATCTCTGCCATCTCTTTCGTATTACCTGATCTCGAATAGTAGATTACAATTCCCTTTGCCATTTTAAACCTTTCAATAATGCCTGTTGTTTCAGAACAACACGCGATAGTAGTGTTTATTTTGCTTTAAAAAAGGCAGAAATGCAAGAATATATGTCTTTTTTTCAGATGATTGTTTAAGGCTTAACGACGTAGGTAGGAGAGCTTTTCCGGAAGTGGGATATTGTTCCCGAAGCTGTCTTCGCCATAACCTGATTCAGCAAGCAGCTTGATATCTTCAAGAACGCGTTTATCACCAATAAATGTTGCGGTTAGCTCAGTAGTGATATCGATTTTGCCTAAAACTAGAAGCTGTGCTACTTCATCTGTGACCTTCTCAAGTAGCGTTCCTTCTTGTCGGGCAGATTCATCCGGCAGTTGCAGAGGCTGCTCGTAGAGGATGAGTTTGCTTTGTTCTGCTAACGCCAGCAGGACATCTCTAACGATAGTTTTTGTATCTTTTCCACTCGCCCATTCGGGAACGAGTTTTAGACGGATGATTTCCACTGCCAGGTGTCTGCGTTTTTTTGCGTTTACCTTCTCGTTGGCGCGGAACAGTTCGAGCGGCGAGCTTGCATCGTACACTTCCTCGTCAATTTCCATTTGAACTTGACTTCCATAGTGCAGTACGAGCTTGGAAATTAACGTAGATGGTCGAACATGAAAACCACGGTATGGAGGGACAGGGGCTTCAATCCGGCCGACCTCGGCGTAACGTTTAAGCATTTCATGGCAAAGATGAACCGTGCAATCGATATAAATGCTGATATGAGTTATCGAATATATCATCAGGACGTCCAGGATCGCCTCGGTCTTTACCAGAGGTTTCTGCCTGGACAGCGAATCGCATGGTTGCTTCATCACATGACGTTCGTAATGATGGGCGAATAATGTGGCGGTCCTGAGCAGATGGAAAACAACGCTGATGTGCCCTCTAAGAATAGGTAGATCTGTATCAAGTTGTTCAGCTTCTGTGCCTGAGACATAAGTATCGTATAGTGACTGAAGGTTGTGGAATCGAAGCTCAAGAATTCGAAGTTTATCCTCACTAATCGAGTCCTCGACGTATGAAGCATATTCTTCGGGTTTTGCTCGGCTGGCGGCTCGAACATCTTTGCTTTCCACAGCCAGATTCAAAAAGGCGGTAGTCAGCAGAGTCACTGTTTCCGAGACCGTTTCGATTCTGCGTGTTTCACAATCGAGAGGTAATCGGCCGGGAGGAAGCTCTTCGGCGTAAGATTTCTCACGCAGTCTTTCTTCTGGAACCGGAAGGGAAAGTTGATCGGCTTTGACGAGCATTTGGTTTGCTGCTTGCTTAAGAACATTAACAGTGAACTCAAGCGTATCTTCCGTAGCCTTGACAAAGTCATGATCAATTGGAAGAAGACGATAGGCGGGCAATGAGTATCGGATGTGAAGCAGTTCGTAGCTTACATCAGAAAAATGTTTAATCGCTGCTGTCAGTGATCTGAACGAGCACCATTGACAGTTTTTGTCTGCACCATAGGCATCGAGAAGCTCTTCGAGTTGCGTGGTTTGTGACAACAGTTCGCCCATAAGTGGACGTATCATGATTTCGCTGCTCGATTGACACTGTGAAAGATGTTTCGCAAGGCCAAGAAGTGTTCGGGCACGTTTTGTAATCAACTTCTGAAAATCCATATCAGTCACTGTTATCGAGGTCATGTTGTCCCCATTCGCCCTCTTTCTTTATTGGAATTATTTCCGGCTCACCAAAACTGTTAGGTATTCTGAAATCAAAGACATTTTTATCTATGCCTTTATTAATTACTGGCTTGAGAAATTTAATCTCAGAAATGTCCCCCAAAGGAGGTTCTGGTTCTGTCGTTACAGCAATAACTTTTGAGGGTAATCCGGATTTCATGTCGATCCAAAAATCAATTGATATATAGTCGTCTTTATAAATCGAATTCGGCTTAACGTCCAAACGTACTTGAGTAAAATCCTCAGATTCGCCCTCCTTTTGTTCGATAAGTTTTATATCAAACTGTTTTTTCAGGTCATTGACTTTGCTAAAACCGAGCATCGGTAAATTCCTGCTGGCCAGGTCAAATACGTCGAACGCCCCATTCGGGTCGTTCGGTTCGGCTAATTGATAATACTTGGCATCTTGGCCTTCGTAGTCGAGGTGCACAAGCCAGATGCCTTTGAATTCGTAATCCGAATGTGTTAGCCGGGAACCATCGATAACGATATATTGCTCGATGTACTTTTGCTCTTCTTCGTCTTCCTGTTTGAGGGTATTGAAATTTATCCTCATTGCCGATTTCTCACCCATCCTTGAATAGTACAGGGTACCTTTATGTAACGATTCTGATTCGAGTAACTTCTGAATGTATTTGTATTCAATCTGGCACTGGTAAGATTTAAGTTCAGAGGTCTTCTTGTTCAGTTGTTCCAGGACCGCATCGACAGGATCAGGTTGTGGATCTTTCTGTTGTGAATCTGGGCTTGTTGTGCGTTCGGAAGCACAACAAATGCCGGTTGTCAATAAAAGCATTAAGATAGTGTTGGTTATTTTCTTTTTATACATTGGTTTACTTCCTTTTTTACCTATGTTCTATTTGCTGTTCTTGTTCTCAATAATCTCAAGTATCTCTGTGATGTTTTTGATGCAGAAATCCGCATGTTCGACAAATTCCTCGGCTTCACTGTGATTGGCCAGAAGAATCGCAACAGCACCCGCGGCCTTTGCACAGAGCAAATCAAACAGGTAATCACCCACAAGAAGTGTTTCCTCCGGTTCCACACAGAATTGCTTACATAGTTGCAGGACACCGAAAGCATCAGGTTTTACGGGTCCGTCCTCTCGGCCAATAACTGCGTTGAACTTGAGCTTATGCTTGCGGGAAATAGCAATAGCATTGCTTCGCTTGTTACGCGTTAATACTCCAATATGTATTCCAGCTGCATGAAGTGCCGAAAGCGTTTGTTTGGCACCGATGTTGAGTTTGGATTCTGTTACCGCCTTTTGCTCGTGATAATAGAGTATCTTCTCTGCCTTTTCTCGCTGTTGCGGAGTCATTTTCTCCATCGATTCGAGGACCGGACCGGAATCTCTGGCTAATCCAATTTCTTCGCGGATGATATCGAAGTCGAAGTACGGCTGCGTTATTGTTCCATCCAGATCGAATATTACAGCTTTGATTGACATTTATAGTGTCTCGTTGCCGGTTTTTTTCCTGTATTAACCGGCGGCAAAACCACCGATTGAATATTAATTGCCGATCGTTATCTACTACTTGGTTTTTTTCGCAGCAGCTCAATAAAGTATCGACCGGCCTGTCCTAAAATCTTGCCCTTACGTACGATTATGCCCGTCGGCCTTATAAATTCTTCATTCGAAATACTAATCGCCTGTATTGTTCCGCTGCCGACTTCCTGAAGCACCGCGGTCCGGGGCAGTATACTTAAACCTGAGTTTATTTCAACTGCTCGTTTAACGGTTTCGATGTTGTCGAATTCCATTACCGGGCGGACAACGACATTATATCGCTCTAAAATACTGTCTATCCACGCCCGCGTGGGAACATCTTTCTCAAAGGCGATGAATCTTTCGAATTGTAACCTGTGAATGTCAACTTCCTGCTCATGTGATAAAGGATGTTTAGTACTACAGACGAGGACCAGGGGTTCGTCTTCAAACTCATGTACATCGAGTCTTTTGTCTCTTTTAGGAACCGCTACCAGGCCAATGTCGACGTTACCGGCTAAAACCAATTCATAGATTCTGGAGGCGCTGTAATATTCAACATGGACGTTTACATCCGGATAGCTGACCATAAATCTCTTAACATAGTCGGGCAGCGAATGCATGCCGATACTGAAAATTGCTGCCACATTTATTCTGCTCACGGTGGATTTCTCTAAGGCGCTGAGTTCATTCTTTAATTGCTGATATCTGTCCAGCATGTCTTTGGATGCCTGGTAAACTAATCTACCTGCCTTTGTAAGCTCAATTGGTCGTTTCTTGCGGTTAATCAACTGGCATTTATGCGCAAGTTCCAGTTGTGCAAGCTGCTGCGAGATTGCTGATTGACTCAGTAAATGTTTCTCGGCGGTTCTCGAAAAACTTTGCAAATCAGCCAGATCGCAGAATACTTTTAGCATCTCAATGTGCATTATAAGCTATCCTAATATATCCTATTACTATTTATAACTATGATATTTCTGATAAGTATATTATCCTATAGTTTCTTTCGGTCCAAGGTCTTTAACGTGATTATTTGATTTTGTTATTAGTTTAACTTATTGTAGGATTTTTATAAAGCAGAAATTCCTTATTTAGAGGAGATAAAACAAATGGCAGCAAACAAAGTAACCCAGGCGGTTTACGAACAGGTTGTGAAGCGCAATACCGGCGAAGCGGAATTCCTTCAGGCGGTTAAAGAGGTTCTGGATTCCCTGGAGCCGGTAATGGAAAAAAATCCGCAATATGTCGAAGCTAAGATTCTTGATAGGATTGTAGAGCCCGAGAGACAGATTATGTTCCGTGTGCCCTGGCAGGATGACAAAGGCAACGTGAACGTCAATCGTGGCTTTCGCTTTGAGTTCAACAGCGCACTTGGCCCATATAAAGGTGGCTTGAGGTTCCATCCAACGGTCAATGCGAGTATCCTAAAATTCCTCGGATTCGAACAGATCTTTAAGAATTCTCTCACAACTCTGCCAATGGGCGGAGGCAAAGGTGGATCGGACTTTGATCCCAAGGGCAAGAGCGACAACGAAGTGATGCGATTTTGTCAGAGTTTCATGACCGAGCTTTGCCGCCATATCGGTCCTGATACCGACGTGCCCGCGGGGGACATCGGTGTGGGCGGACGCGAGATTGGCTTCATGTTCGGCCAATATAAACGTCTTCGTAACGAGTTTACCGGTATTCTCACAGGCAAGGCACTGAACTGGGGCGGCTCTCTAATACGACCGGAAGCCACCGGATACGGATGTGTATACTTTGCACAGGAAATGTTAAAAACTCGTGGCGAGAACTTCAAAGGAAAGATTTGTACAGTTTCGGGTTCTGGAAACGTAGCACAATATACCGTTGAGAAACTCAACCAGCTCGGAGCAAAGGCTGTCAGCCTTTCCGATTCCAGCGGAACAATATATGATCCTGATGGGGTTGATGATAAGAAGCTCGCCTTTGTATTAGAGCTTAAGAACGTTCGTCGCGGGCGGATTAAGGAATATGCCGACAAGTTCGGCGTTGAATATCGTGAAGGTAAACGCCCGTGGGATATAAAATGCGATTGTGCATTTCCCAGTGCGACACAAAATGAAATCGATGCCGAGGATGCGAAAACACTGCTCAAGAACGGCTGCTATGTCATCGGGGAAGGGGCCAATATGCCCAGTACTCCGGAAGCTATCGAGCAATTCATCGCTAAGAAAATACTCTACGGTCCTGCGAAAGCAGCAAACGCCGGAGGCGTTGCCACTTCCGGCCTGGAAATGTCGCAAAATTCGATGCGTTTGTCCTGGACGCGTGAAGAAGTCGACGAGAAGCTTAACAATATTATGATTGCCATCCATAAGCAATGTTTCGAGGCCGCTGAAGAATATGCTCAGCCGGGCAATCTGTTAATGGGTGCGAATATCGCGGGCTTTGTTAAGGTTGCCGATGCAATGCTCGACCAGGGACTTGTATAGCCGGAGGACAATATCGGCAAATCGTGCTTCTCAAACAGCCAAAACAGAACTGAATAAGCAGGGGGCCGTATTGTTCGGCCTCCTGTGTTTTTTTAAATGTGTTTAACGTGGCCGCTTAAGTGTTAAACTATGAACATAGACAGTACCGGTAGCAGGGAGCTGATCCATGACAGCATGGGCAAGTACAGGTCTGGAAGGCCTTGATACAATATTAAACAATTTGCGAAAAGGCGATAATGTCGTCTGGCAGGTTGACAGGATCGAAGATTATCAATGCTTTGTCGCTCCTTATTTCACCAGAGCCGAACAGGACGGGCGTAAGCTCGTCTACATGAGGTTCGCTAACCATCCTCCGCTTATTGAACGCGGTGTTAATGCCAGTGTTTATGAACTTGATGCGGATGCCGGGTTTGAATTATTTTCAACGCAGGTTCACAATATAATTGCCAAGGAAGGAAAAGAAGTTTACTACGTTTTCGATTGCCTCTCGCATTTGCTCAGCGCCTGGGCAACCGACCTGATGATTGGAAACTTCTTTATGATAACCTGTCCCTTCCTCTACGAACTGGACACCATTACGTATTTTGCTCTGCTTCGGAACCAACATTCTTTTAAGACTATTGCCCGCATCCGGGAGACAACTCAGCTTTTGTTGGATTTGTATAATTTCGAAGGCAATTTCTACATACACCCGCTCAAAGTTTGGAAGCGATATTCTCCAACAATGTTTCTACCCCACGTTCAAAAGGGGGATGAGTTCGTTCCGCTCACCAGCAGCGTTGATGCGACACAATTGATTTCTCACATTTCCAGGCAGGGTCTGGAACCTTCACAAAGAGCTTTGGATTACTGGGACAGGCTTTTTCTTCGCTCCGAGGAATTGTCAGAGACAGAATCGGCTTCTGTTGAGGACAAACAGCAGACTATCGACCGGCTTTGTCGCGTCATGATTGGCAGGGACGAGAGGATTCTATCTCTGGCCAAGGAAAACTTCTCGTTAAAGGACTTGCTGAACATAGAAAACAGACTGATTGGCACCGGGTTCATTGGTGGAAAAGCCGTGGGTATGCTTCTGGCTAACAGCATAATCTCAAAAGAAACTACAACGGATTTGAAACAATATCTTGAACTTCACGATTCATACTATGTGGGGTCGGATGTATTTTATACCTACATAGTCGAAAATGGCTGGTGGAAACTGAGAATGGAGCAGAAAACCAGGCAGGGCTATTTCGATGTGGCTGCAAAATTAAGGGAAAAACTGCTTGGCGGAAGATTCCCTGACCAGATTCGCGAGAAGTTTCAGGAAATGATTGAATATTTTGGACAGTCGCCGATTATCGTTCGCTCCAGCAGTCTTCTCGAAGATGCCTACGGAAACGCCTTCGCCGGAAAATACGAAAGTTTCTTCTGCGTCAACCAGGGTGATCCGGAGCAGAGATATGCCCAGTTTGAGGATGCTGTCCGAAGAGTGTACGCGAGTACGATGAATGAAGCAGCATTAGCCTATCGCCTGCAAAGAGGTCTGGATCAGCAGGATGAGCAGATGGCTCTGTTGGTCCAGCGCGTTTCAGGATCATATCGCGAGGGCTACTTTTTCCCCGATCTTGCCGGTGTCGGCCTGTCTCACAATACATTTGTCTGGAATAAGGAACTCGATCCGAAGGCGGGTATGCTTAGGTTGGTGCTCGGACTTGGTACGCGGGCAGTCAACCGTGTGGAGGATGACTATCCGCGAGTTATTGCTCTGGATGCTCCTTTATTGAGGCCAATCTCGGGAATGGATGATGTCAGGAAGTATTCACAGCGGCAGGTCGATGTGCTTGATATTAACAAGAACGTTTTGAGAGCCGTTCCGGTGGAGGAGCTTCTGACTGAAGATATTGGAATCAAGCTGGACCTTGTTGCCGTTCGAGATTATGAAATGGCTAAAAGAGCAAAAGAGCTCGGTCGAAGCAAAGAATACTGGCTGCTTACTTTCGAAAAACTTTTGTCTGAGACATCCTTCACCGAACTTATGCAGAACATACTCAGGACTCTTGAAAGTCATTATCGATATCCGGTGGATATTGAATTTACGGTAAATTTTGCCCACGATGGAAAACCCGTTATTAATCTGCTTCAGTGCAGACCTCTGCAAACTAAGGGTCGTCAGGAACATCAGGAGATTCCTGAAGATGTGGAAACGGAGAAAATTCTTTTCCGGTGTGATGGGTATTTCATGGGCGGCAGTATTTCCAATAGTCTTCGAAGAATTATTTATGTTGAGCCTAAAGCCTATGTGGAACTGCCTCTGACAAAAAAGTATGATATAGCACGACTTGTAGGCAAGCTAAACCGGCAAATCGCAGACAGAGAGGCCGAGCCAACTATTCTGCTTGGACCGGGCCGATGGGGGACAACGACACCGAGTCTGGGCATACCCGTTAGCTTCCATGAAATCAACAATATGACCGTGCTTGTTGAAATCGCTTACGAAGGCGGAAATTTGATACCGGAGCTTTCTTTTGGAACACACTTCTTCCAGGACCTGGTGGAAGGTGACATATTTTATGTTGCTCTTTTTCCGAACGAAAAAAAAGTGCTGTTTAACAGGCAGCATCTTGATGCAATGCCGAATCTACTGCCTGACCTTGTTCCTCAAAGTGCCAAATACGCCGATGTGGTCAGAGTCCACGATGTTGACCCGGGCCAGCTGCAGATTATTGGCGATATGGTATCCCAAAAATTAATATGCCTGTTTTCGTGATGGAGTGTCACTGAGGTTCTGCATAAAGGTTTGATTTATACGTTTTTTTGGTTCATTGGCGATGTATTACTTTAGGAGTAATCCCAAAGTAGTATTTTTATTGTCCTGCTCATTTTCTCTCTAAAAATCCACAAAAAAAGTGAAATTTTCTTTAAAAATAAGTAGTCACCACAATTGACTTTTATTAGCGTAGGTGGGTAAAATATAGTCTGATAACAAAGTCTGCGGTTCAAATTTGGATACTTGGTGCCTCGAAGGAGGAGGGCCAGGCATTGGCTCATGGGTGTAATGGTGTGCCATTAGCTTCCATGTCCGATTGTGATATTACTTGCCGGTGGATGCAACAGAAGTTTTAAACTTCTTGCCCTACCATAAATGCTTTTGCATGGCCGCACTATTGTAGATTCAATCGTGCGGCGGAAAAAGCAAAGCTCATTTCAAGAAATTCAACTAATCCGGAGGAGGATGTGTTGTCCTGTCCCGGTTATCCTGGGCTTTAAAGTGAGTATGAATGGATGTTCATGTTTATGAAGAAGGAGATGGAAAGATGAAAAAAATAATAGTAGTATGTGTAGCGATAGGGATGATGTTAGCGCTCAATGGTTTGGTAGAGGCGGGGATTACGGATAGACCTGAGTATAAACCATCGACCGATCTGGTTTTGGGTGCATGGGGCAGTGAGTGGGGCGGTTCAATGGGTTTCGTTATAGCCGATCCGTTTCAACTGAACCTGTTATATCAACCGGGAGTTCTTAATTCGGACATTGACGCAATAAATGACTACGATCCGTATGGTACATGGACAGTTAACTTCAGTGATAACGTGGAATACGTATTGAATATAAATCTTGCAGGCCTACCTGTCTATACGTATCCCGCTGGTAACGCAGCAGAGCCCGGCATCCAGTGGACGCTTACCGGTTGGCATCAGACAATTCTTGCCGGCAAGGTCGTTGTGGGAAGTGGAAGTGTTTTCCTGGAAGTAGTTCCGAAATCAACGTATCGTCCTTTCCCGGATGATCCTCCTGTAAATGACGTTGAGGTTTTCAGCGGTAACGTAGCTTGCGAAGTTCTCGGATATACCTTTTATGGGAATCTGAATGATATCGGAGAAGGCAGTCGATTGGAGGTTAGCCTTATTCCTGCACCGGGTGCTGTTTTACTGGGCACGATTGGTGTTAGTATAGTCGGTTGGCTTCGAAGGCGCAAAACACTTTAATTTCGAAGTATCCTTTAAAAGAGTTTGATATAAGCTTTGCTATTCTTTATGAACAAGCCGAGGCAATATTTTTGTCTCGGCTTTTTTGTGCGCCGGGCATGGTGTGATGCTTGTGGGGTGCAAGTCCCCTGTGGGT
>CAZQXE010000082.1:0-7478 GCA_964597115.1 uncultured Pirellulales bacterium
TGCGGGCGAAAGTCGAATTCACCTGGAACCAGCAGCTCTGTCCCACGTGGACTTAATGATGTCGACTGAGGTTCGGTCAACGTACGATGTTGCACCTCCTGTGGCTGCGAGCTCAAATCATAGGTAGAAGCGTCCCGAACATATCCGCTCGTAACGGATTTGCCCGGCAAGGCCTCCAAACCAAATACATCTGTCCCAGTCGAGAGCATACCGTTTCCCGCACGACCATCTATCCTCGTCCCGGAAGGCCTGAGAACTCCCGAACGGCCTGGCGCCGTAGTAGTCACCGTCTCTGTCGAAGAATAGTACGGTTGAAGCCCGTAGCCCCCGGAATACACTCCGAAATCCTGTGAGCCGGCCGAATCTCTCAGAAAAGAACTAAGCGACGACGAACCAAGGCCCGTACCAAAACTCGTGGTCGACTGATATGGCACAGCGCCACGAAAGTGACTACCGCGACGGACATTGCCGGTAACAACCAGATTGCCACTGGTATCTATCGGATCAGGAGTACCGACAAGACCACTGCGGATACTACTTGGAGGCACAGTAGTGACACCGGCAGGATTTTGTATCGCAGGATTTTCTACAGACCAGCTTGTTGGTGAACAGAGTAAACAAAGTACAACTGCCGCGACAAGAATTGCCAAACATCTTCTGCCGCGTTTGTCGCGCAGAATGAACAGCCGAGCTTTCATAATAACGAGTACCTCACTAACTACTTCAATCAACCGGGGTTTCCTTATACTTCGGCTTTTCTGCCCAACTGAGTTTAGTAGCTAATGTATCCCATTGGCTGCGAAGTGGATTATTAACGAACAGAAAATCGCAATCCTGCCTGTCAATCCTAATAACATCATCAATCGACAGGCTCGACGAAACCTGGCCATCAATAGAAACAGTAGTGCCCTCGTTGACCCGTATGCCAAAAACCTCTACCGTGCTATCAGCGTTGATAACGATAGGCCGAAAGCTCAGCGAATGAGGACAAATCGGCGTGATTACCATTGCTTCGATTTTTGGCGAGAGTATCGGACCACCCGCCGACAGGTTATAGGCCGTTGAGCCGGTCGGTGTGGAAACGATTAATCCATCACTAACACAACCGGCAAGTGGCTGACCGTCAACCAATATCTTCAACTCGATAGTCCTAAAAGGTGGTCCTGCCGTGATGCAAACATCATTGATAACCGCTGAAGAGAATCTCTGAACGTGGCGCTTTCCCTGGCCGTCACTGAAAATGCTACAGTTCAGCATCATGCGCTTTTCTATCCGGGCTGTGCCTTTTGTCAGAGACGGAAAAAAATCCTTAAGTTCATCAACGTTGAATTCCGCCAGGAAGCCAAGCTTACCGACGTTTACACCCATCACGGGCACGGACGCTTTACTGACACTCCTTGCCGTGGAAATGATGCTCCCATCGCCGCCGAAAACAATTGCAAAATCACAATTATTTAGTACCTTGCCTTTTTGTATTTTCGCTTTGTGCGCAGTTACCGACCTGGGTGAATTGCCGCCAGCCTCGTTCAAATCCTCAATACTGTACCTTACTATTTGAGCCTTATCTTTCGCAAAGCCGACGAACTCCCCAATCGCTTCGTCAACTCCATCCTTCTTCGGGTCACCGAAAATCGCTAATTTGGGCAAGGATTTTTCGTTTCGCATTGCAGTTCACGCTTCCGACATTTTTTTATCGTCTCAACAATTTTATCGGCATTTACGCCCGCTTCCATAAGTTGAGTGTCACGTGAATTATGTCCGATATATTTCCTGGGCGCACCAAGCACACGTATAGCCTTCAGCGAGCAGCCTTCGGTTGCGGCCAATTCAAGCACGGCTGAGCCGAATCCACACGCCACAGCGTGGTCCTCAACCGTAATCACACTCTTACCCTGCTTAAGCAGTGAAACAATCTTCTTATCAACAGGAGCTGCGAATCGTCCATTAATCACATCAACCGCAATCCCATCTTCAGCCAACATTGCCGCTGCTTTCAACGCCTCGGTTAAAACGCTGCCATAACTGACAATCGCAAAGGCAGAATCTTTTGTTCGTTTGACGATCACGCTTTGTCCCGGCTTGAACGGTTTGGCACAAGCGGCCCTAACAAACTTCTGCGGCGGAAGCAGGTCTTTCGGATATCTTATAACGACCGGCCTTTTTTCACTCAGAGCAAATTCCAGCGCACGCTTCATTTCAATACCATTTGCAGGAGCCGTCAGCACCATATTTGGCATCATCCGTAAAAAGCCTATATCCATAAGCCCGTGATGCGTCGGTCCATCCGCGCCAACGACCCCGGCCCTATCAACACAAAAAACAACCGGCAAATTCTGCAATGCCACTTCCTGATATATCTGGTCGAAACTTCGCTGCAGAAAGGTTGAATAGATGCACACAACTGGCCTTAGTCCACTCCGGGCCATGCCGGCTGCTACATCCACAGCGGCACTTTCAGCAATACCCACGTCATAGAAGCGGTCGGGAAATCTCTTGCGGAATTCCACCAATCCCGTGCCGTCGCACATCGCTGATGTTATGGCAATAATTTTTTCGTTGCTTTCCGCCAACTTCGTAAGATGCTCGCCGAATGCGCAGGTAAAACTACGCCCGCTCGACACAGAGACTGATTCAACAACATCTCCGTTTATCTCGAATGGGCCCGTCGAATGAAATTTGCTTGGTCCCAGATCCGCCGGGCGAAAACCTTTACCCTTCTTCGTATAAGCGTGCAAAATCACCGGATGTTTCAAATCAGCCAGCGCCTCGAACAACTGTATAAGCGAGCCAATATCGTGACCATCAACAGGACCAAAGTACGGAATGTCCAGGCTCTCAAACATCTGACTGGCCGGAAGAGTCATTCTGATACTTTTCTTGATTCTCTCAATCGCATCCTCAACACTTTTACCGATGACAGGCATGTGCTCTAAGATATTGTTGGTCGTCTTACGCAGGTCTTCGTAAGTCTGACTCAGACGAACCCTGGAGAAGTACTTGGCCATCGCTCCTACAGTTGCATCTATTGCCATTGAGTTGTCGTTGAGCACAATCAGCAATTGCCTTCTCACCAGCCCAAGATTATTGAGTGCCTCAAAGGAGGCGCCGTTAACGATACTGGCATCTCCGATTACCGCCACAACCTTGTTCGTATCCTGAATCTCGTTTGTCGTATCCGTTTTTTCCTTTTTACTTTTTAACCGTTCTCCCATCGCCATACCAATAGCCGTGGCTATGGCAGTGCCGGCGTGCCCGACAACAAACTGATCGTAATCACTCTCGGCCGGATTGGGAAAACCGCTTATCCCTTTAGCCCGACGAAGATTCTCAAATCCTTTTTTTCTTCCGGTGATGATTTTATGCGTATAGCATTGATGACCTACATCCCAGAGCAGCTTGTCCTTTTGGAAATCGAAAACGCGGTGCAGCGCCAACGTCAGTTCCACCATACCGAGATTGCTCGCTAGATGTCCGCCGGTTTTACTAACCGAGCTGAGAATAAACCCTCGTATCTCATCAGCCAACTCGGCTAACTGCGAAACTGACAGCTTCTTAACGTCCGCCGGACTATTAACTTGCTCCAGCAGTTTACCCATCAAAAACCCTCTTGATTAATCGCTACTGATAATTTCACACAAATACGCAGGAAGTTATAACCCCGATGCTAATTTTTTTACAAAAATCTAACTTTTTTCATTATAGCAGCTTATCTCGACTTCTACCACAGAAAAGATAGTTCCTGCCGCACGGTAGCTCTTTTAGCGGATTAACGCTCGCCGACAGCGCATAAAAAAGGCCGTCCCGATGGGATGGCCCGTTGGTTCGTGTTTATAATGTGTTTTAGTGTAAGAGACTTTTGAACGCACGGGCTACAGAGGCGGCGGTCGGATTTGAATCGGAGAACGGGGTTTCTTTTGTAAGTTATCTTGCCTTATCGGCTGATGTACAAACGCACTAATATGCCCCCCGGTAATCCAAAGAACCGGTACAGCAAGAACCAAACACATTACTGTAACTGGGTACCTACTTACTATCAAAACATATCCCCTAAAAGGGTTACATATTCGTATCGACAGGAGCTTAATTTTTCCCTTAATCAAATAAAGACCTTATTTTATTTCCGCAGCATTCAAAAGAGCTAACAGCTCCGACCAGAAAGCTTATATCAGTATTGATAATGCAGTATTTTCGGTTGGATTGCCTGATATGTGCTTTGAGCAAGATTCTTTTAATTGTAAAAAACTCGCCGTGATGAAGGTCCATGCCAACCTTTGACGGATCGAAAATATGAAATTCAGACGGCTACTTAAAGGACAATGTCAACAGCCCTACCTTATGATGATAGCTGTGTAGCCACCATCGTGGTCTGCTGCCTCGGCTGACGGCAGGATGAGATGCTCAGACTCAAGCTCGAAATCGGGATTTTTCTGCAGGAAATCTCTTACAAGCTCGCCGTTCTCTTGTTTTTGAATGCTGCATGTGCTGTAGCAGATTTTTCCCTTTGGCTTTAGCATTGCCGCCGCGGTATTGAGCAGCTCGCTTTGTGTTTGGGCCAGTTTTTTTATTGCTTGTGGTTTTATTCTGTAGCGGGCCTCGATGCGTTTGGCCAAAACGCCGGTATTCGAGCACGGCACATCCAGCAGGACCGCATCGAAAAGGCCAGTCTCAGTAGCAGCGCTCTGAAGATTATCGTACGCAACGATTTTAACGCTCTTAACACTAAGACGAGCAGCGTTTTCCCTAACCATTTCCAACCGCTGGCTGTCAATATCGGTTGCAATAATCTGAGTCAAATTGCCGGTAGCTTCCGCCAACTGCATCGTTTTTGTACCCGGTGCAGCACACAAGTCGAGTATCCTCCAGTCGGGTTGTGGATTTAGAATCTTTACCGGCTGTGAAGCTGTAATGTCCTGAACGACAAATAATCCCTCATCAAATCCGGGAAGCTCGCTTACCGCCTTCGGGCTTTTGAGCTTTATCATTGGTTCACTAATGTTGTCATTCCTGTGAAAACAGGAATCCAGTACGCTTTCATTTTTTATAACATCGTTTTTCTGGACCCCTGCCTGCGCAGGGGTGACGATAGGAACAACTTCACAATCCACGCCATCCTTGCGGAGCTTCTCTGTCAATTCCTGCGCTGTTGTTTTCAAAGTATTCGGCCGCAGGTAAATACTCGGTCTGCGATTAGACGCAAGACATATCTGCTGAGTCATTTCTTCGCCGAATTCACCGAGCCAATTAGTCACCAGCCATTTCGGCAGCGAAAAAACTATTCTTAGATATTCGTCCGGATGTGTCTCGCTGTCCGGCAGAAAGTCCGTATCGAATTCGCAGCCGGTCTCAGGATTTTGTACAAGCGTGCGTTTGTCACCCTCCTGTTGAAGTTGTACACGGCGATTTGTTATGTGCCTTGTGACTTGACGCAGGACCGCGTTCACGAAACCGCCCTGCTTTTTTCCCGTGACTGATTTAGCATTTTCGACCGCTTCGTTGACAATTGCATACTCTTGCGTAGCGAGAGAATATACAAGCTCATAAACTCCAACGCGAATAACGTCGAGAATTTTTCGTGGAATCCTTTCGGTGAGTCCGCCAGAGAAAGTTCCGATTACTTTATCGATAGCAATTCGATTTCGTATAGTCCCGTAAACAAGGTCGGTGGCCCGCTGCCTCTGCTCGGTTCTATCCAGCAGCTTATTCAATATCGGCGCAGCATAATCTTTCTCCGGATTACACTGGTTAAGAACCTCGATTGCAATAGCACGTGCGGTTTTAAGTTTTTCGTCGACCATAGTTGATACCAACCGTACATAATAAATGCATTTGTTTGAGTCATTTCGAGCGCAGCAAAGCAGAGTCGAGAAATCTGTTTTTAATAGATTTCTCCACTTCGTCCCCTAGGGACTCCGGTCGAAATGACAAAGGCGCAAATTTTAATTGTAATTGGTATGAGTAGTATAACTTCAACGTCAAATTATTTCCAGCCCCGCATTGTAATGCGGGGTAAACTCCGGTGGAAATATATTATTCCCACTTAAGGGCGTGAAGTTCTTCTTCGGTGCGGATGAATTTTACAGTGCCGTCGTTTAAGAGAACGCAGCCGCCTTTGGGATCGTGGTTATCGAATGTAAACAACTCCGGCCCACCGTGTTGGTTCCAACCGGCTTTAGTCACAAATAAAAGCACCATATCGTCCGGCGAATCATATTTACAGTAAGGATTCATGGCATAATGGCACTTGCCTTCACTCACACAAGGGCATTTAAAAACTTCCCTCATTCTTTCTTCGCTAACATAAGAAGTATTGTCTCTATCTCGCAAAATGACATCACACCATTCGTTGGATTCCGGATACGAGTTAACTTTCCTATGATATAAAGGGCCCGCGGCATAAAGTCTTTTTAAATTAAGTGCACAATCGCTACGCAATCTAAACGGCCGTATCTCGTTTGGTTCGATTTTGTCAAGATTTGGTAATCCCGGCGGGTACTTAAATTTACTCTTGCTCTCTGTTGTTATAGAACTGCCATAAACTGTAAAAGACACTATTTGCTTTTCGTTACAGTAGCAAGCGATGTGAACAGGGTTCGAATATTTCGGCTTACCAAAAAGTCGGATACCATCAAAGATTCCCTGGCTGATATCACTCGCAAAGATCTTAATGGACCTTGTATCAGTCACTACGAAAGTCTCAAGAGACTGTATGTAATTCTTTTCGGCTGAGTTAAGCAGATTATCGATGTCATGACCACCGAAAAAGTTGTCCAGTGTTGAAGATAGATACCTAATCTCAAGATGTGTACAATTGCTTAGATCAGGCGGTGTGGAATCTCGAGAGCGAAAAGGGCAACTCGGCACCACAGATAGCAAAAGAACGCACAAGATGACAATTACAAATTTTCCAGACTTCGATGCTAACGAATATTTTTTGTAATTCTCGGCATCTGTACCCATAGTCAGCTCCTTTTCTCGCACTCAAGAAGAAACGTTTATGTATTATAGTTAATCATGGAAAAAATGCAAGAAACAATAAAGGTACGGAAATGAGATACAACGGAAGCAGGAAATTTGTTTTATTTGTCTATTCTTTCGAACATATCGCCGGGTTGAGTTTGTCTGCCGTTGATGAAGTCCTTGAAGTCCATAAGGGCTGAGCCTGCCGGCTTGATTTTTATAATCTTTAAAGCATCGGAGCCGCAGATTACATTAAGATTCTCATCGAGTTTCCCCGTTGGTAAATCGTTTTGGTTTGAAGCCTGGACTACTGTAGTCTTTGCGAGATTGACGCGAATAGACTTGCCGGTCTGTGTCGAGATGTAACTGGCTGAAGCGCCGGGCCAGGGCCAAAAGCCCCGAATCTTTCTTTCCAAAATTTCAGCAGGCTCGCTGAAGTCTAAATAGCCGTCAATCTTTTTTAGCTTCGGTGCGAGTGTCGCCTTGGAATGGTCCTGCTCGGTATAGACAACCGAGCCATC
>CAZQXE010000082.1:7578-12376 GCA_964597115.1 uncultured Pirellulales bacterium
GGCTTTCTTCCCCTGCCGGCCGGATTCGGAGGCTGCGTCACGATAAATTGCAGACTGTGGCTCGATGCCGCCAGAGCATCGAGGCATTCAATACCGAATTCGCCGCTGCCGAGAAATACTATCTTCATTTATCATCTCAGAAAAAGTTGATGAGTATATGCGTTAATGAGTTAATAAGTTAGTGAGTTAGTGAATCACTCATTTACTTTTGCCGTTTTGTAGTTTTTTTAGCTGCCTTCGGTGCACAATTTTAGCGGCCTGGCCCATCCGGTTGACGATGGTCATGCCCTCAATATGGTCGTACTCGTGCTGTAAAGCCCGCGCGTAAAGTCCCTCGGCTTCTTCGGTAAATTCATTGCCGTCAAGGTCGGTGGCGGTGACCGTGCATTTTTTGTATCTGCGAATACTCGTATAAATGCCCGGCACCGACAGGCATCCCTCCTCTATTGAACCAAGCTCACCATTTGTTGTCACGGTCGGATTGATATAGGCCCTTATCTTCTCCCTGGTTCCGTCGAGCGATATTATAAAAAGCCGCAGCCCTACTCCCGCCTGCGGTGCCGCCAGTCCGACTCCCTTGTTCTGAAGCATAATATCAGTCATCTTCTCAACCAGCCGGCGGATATTATCATCGATTTTCTCGACCGGCTCAGCTTTTTCACCTAAAACCACCGCCGGATAATGCGTAATACAACACTTCTCAATATCTATCATTCTCGTCTCTCCTATTCCCCGGGCAAAAACGGACACCTCAACTTCTTATTATCATCTGCGACATGATTCATCTTTACAGCCCGGCACTATCTATCGTCGAATTCGTCGCCGGTGAATGTATTTCCAAGATAAGATTTCCTGACGATTTCATTTCGTACTATTTGGGCCGGCGCTCCGGCTCCTATCACGCTGCCGTGGTCGATGATGTACGCCTTATCAACTACCTCAAGCGTCCTCTCGACATTATGGTCGGTAACGAGAATGCTGACGCCGGAAGCGACGAGCCGGCGAATCTCATGCTGCAAATCCTCAACCGCAATAGGGTCAACCCCGCTAAACGGCTCATCAAGGAGAATCAACGAAGGATTGGTCACCATCGCACGGGCGATTTCAAGCTTTCTCCGCTCACCGCCGGACAGAAATCTGCCCTGGCTGTTAGCAACCTCACTGAGCCCGAAATGCTCGACGAGCATATCAGCCCTGTCGTCGCGTTCGGCCCTGGTAATTGACATCGTCTCCAGAATCGCACAGAGATTGTCACGGACGCTGAGGCGCTGAAAGATACTCGGCTCCTGCGAAAGATACCCGATACCCAGGCGGGCGCGTTTGTACATCGGCAACCTTGTAATATCCTGGCCCTCAAACATCACCGAGCCGCCGTTCGGCGTAACCATACCCATAATCATTCTAAACGAGGTGGTTTTGCCGGCTCCGTTACGGCCTAAAAGCCCGACGATACTACGCTGATCGATGGTAATGGATATCCCGTTGACAACAACCCGACCGGAATATCTCTTTACAAGTCCAAAAGTTTCGAGCAGAGTCATATCTATTGCTTCTCACATTCAGAATTTCGTATAGCGTACTTCCTTTCGCAGCATTATAACAACACCGAGAGCCAAAGCAAACAAATAACACACATCTCCGGGCTTAAAGCGGGACAACTGGAAAAGCCAATAAATATTCTGGCATTTCCGCGGCATTTCTGCTATTTAAGTAGTCTTCTTGATAAGAAAGAATTGTTTTGTTTACTTGGGTATATGTATGTTTGCGGTTTTAAGTGATATACATTCGAATATCGAGGCTTTAACAACGGTTTTAGCTGATATCGAAAGGCGTGGCATAAAAACGATATACTGCCTGGGCGATGTCGTCGGGTACGGTCCGAATCCCCGGGAATGTCTCGATCTGATTATCGAGAAAAGCAGGTGGTGCGTTCTGGGCAATCACGATTATGCGGTCTTCTACGAGCCGACAAATTTTAATTATGGTGCCGAGCAGGCAAGCTTCTGGAGCAGAGAAGTTCTGGAACTGGAGGAAGAAAAAGAGCTTCGTGACAGACGCTGGAACTTCCTTGGAAAACTGCCGATGAGGCGAACTCTCAAGAGCAAATCGGAAAAAAACTCAGCAACAATAGATTTCGTTCACGCCTCGCCAAGAAGGCCAATCAATGAGTATATCTTCCCCGATGATGTTTACAATAATCCGTTAAAGGTCCGGCTTTTATTCGAACGGGTCAAGCATATATGCTTCGTAGGGCACACACACATGCCGGGTGTTTTTCTTGACGAGCCCGATTTTTATTTGCCGGCCGAGCTTAATGATGTCTATCCGATTATTGACGATGAGAAAGCTATCGTCAACATCGGCTCTGTCGGACAACCCAGAGACAAGGACAACCGAGCAAGCTATGTATACGTTCAGGACAATAAGGTACATTTTGCTCGCCTCGAATACGACTATGAAACCACAATGAAAAAGATTTATGCGATCGAGCAATTGGACAACTTCCACGCGGAGCGACTGCAGAACGGCAGGTAAAGCAACGCGATTACCAACCGTTGATTAAAGGAAAATTTGCTACAGAGACTAAAACGAAATGCAAAACAGCAAACTATCAAAACGAATTTTGACCTTGGTCGTGGCCGGCTTTGTAGTTTTCTGCGGCTGTCTTGTTATCCAGTCCGGATTTTTTAAAAATCCCTCAAAGCCAGGACAAGGCCCTATCCTTCTTCAGAATACGACTGCAGAAGTTCCGCGGCAAAGAAACACTGAGCCGGCACCACAATCCCCGCCGGAAATACAGCGATTAGAAACGGCTGAGGCAATAACCTTCGGCGCCGATCCCGCACCGGCCAAAACAATGACACTCGGCTCGGTAGATCCCGAGAGCGGTTACAAATTTCAGTTGGAGCTAACCTCAAAAGGCGCCGCCATCAGGAAAGCTACTTTTAGCGAATTCGATGATCGTGACTACAAAAATCCCCAGCCTTTGGTTGTTATTTCGCCGGTACCAAAAAGGAATGGCATTGAAGTACTGACAATGGCTAACAACAGCTTTGTATTCGTTGAGCATAAATTGCAACTGTCACTGGACAGGCTTCACTGGAAAAGCTCCGATGTCGAAACCTCAGCAGATGGTTCGCAGACCGCTCGTTTCGAGGCGATAATAAAAAATGCAGGCACCAACGAGCCGGTCATCAAGCTGATTAAAACCTATAAAGTCAGTCCCGACAGCTTTCTTTTCGATTGCAACATGACCGTCGAAAATCTGTCGGCCTCGGAGCAAAAAGTGAGCTTCAAATTAACCGGGCCTGTCGGCATCGGCAGAGAAGGTTTCAGGGGGGACATGAGAAAGGTCATCGGAGGCTTCGTGACATCACAAGACCAGATAGTCTCATCCGAAAATGCAATTATCACTTCGTTCAGCAATAGTATCAGGAAGAAATTAGGCCTTGAAAGCAAGTTAGGCTTGAAAGACGCCTCGAGCACTAACAGGAAAGAAGATCTAATAATAGGAAGCACTCTTCCCGACAGCTATCGGAGTGCTGATTTTTTGTGGGCGGCGATAACGAATAAATATTTCGCCGCTATTTTAAGACCTGTGTCGGACGAGGGAAAACGCTGCGACTGGGTGGCGGAGAAAACGGGCCGATTCTACAATCCTGACGGCGACCTTAGAGGCAATACCGGCGATGAGAGCATCGGACTTGATCTGGAAATTGCATCAAATTCACTTGAGCCGGCCGGCCAGACTCTCAGCACAAAAGAATATAAGTTCCAGCTTTATCTGGGGCCTAAAGACAGAGACATTTTCTATAAGAACCAGTTGTATAAAACCCTCGGCTTTGCCCACACAATCACATTTACGAGCTGCTGCTGTTGCCCGGCGGCAGTAATACGCCCGTTAGCCTTCGGAATATTAGGGCTAATGAAATGGATGTACAGCTTCATCGGCAACTACGGCGTGGTCATTATCATATTGGTGTTCCTGATGCGCCTGATTATGCACCCGATTACCAAAAAGAGCCAGGTCTCGATGGGCAAGATGGGCCAGCTTGCCCCGAAAGCCGAGCAGATAAAGAAGAAATACGCCAACAACAAGGCTGAGATGAACAAACGTATGATGGAGCTTTATAAGGAGCAAGGCGCCTCGCCGATGATGGGTTTTCTGCCAATGATGGTTCAGATGCCTATCTGGATTGCCTTATGGACGTCAGTATATACCAGCGTTGATTTACGAGGTGCTTCATTTCTGCCGTTCTGGATTACCGATTTGTCTATGCCTGACGCATTATTCAGGTTCCATGCGGTGACTTTGCCGTTGCTCGGCAAACTGGACTCATTCAACCTGCTGCCGATTCTAATGGGTGTGGCGTTTTATCTACAGCAGAAACTCATGCCAGCCCAGGCGAACGCTGCCACGAATCCGCAAATGGCTCAACAGCAGAAAATGATGAAGATTATGCTGCCGTTGATGTTCCCGTTGATATTGTATAAAGGCCCGTCGGGCGTGAATTTGTATATTATGGCAAGTACTTTCGCCGGCGTTATCGAGCAGCATGTCATTCGCAAACACATCCGAGAAAAGGAAGAAACCGAATCGAAAGGTCTGGTAGCCACAACAAGTAAAACCGGCGGAAAAGCCAAAAAGAAAAAACCAAAACCGTTCTACAAATTTTAAAGTGCCTAAAGTTTAAAGTGCCTAAGGTGATTTTTTTGACTTTAGCTCACTTTTGGCACTTTAGTTCACTTTAGACGCTTCCAATGCCATATGTACGATTCAAACGACACAATCATAGCT
>CAZQXE010000083.1:0-12308 GCA_964597115.1 uncultured Pirellulales bacterium
ACTTCTCAATTACGATTTTTAGTTTGCTGCCTCGTAGGCTTTTACCATATCGGTTACTAAAACACCGTCGATAGTCATGCCGGTTAAATCGCAATTCACGAGCTTGGTATTTCTGAAATAGCAGTTTTGGATAGTGCAGTCGTCGAGTTCGATGCTGTTGAAAACCACCGGCTTACGTGGGTGGTCCTCGCCCGTATTCATGCAGCTAAACGAAGCGCCGCCGAAATCGACCGCACCGATTTCAGCGTCACGCAGGTTGACATTAAAAAATTTTGCTCCGCTGAAGTCTATATCCTCGAAAACGGTCTCTGACATTTTGACATGGCGTAACTCGGAACCGGATAAGTCTATGTTTTCGACTTTGTACTTTTCAGGTTTGCCTCCATCCTCATGTTCCCCACAACAGGATCCCGGGCCTGAGATGCGATTGCAGTGTTCCATGTAGCTCCGCTCCGACAGCCGGAAGATGTCCCATGCATCTTCTCCGTCGGGAATCTGGCGGATAAAAACATATCCCAGCGGGCATTTTTTCTCTGCAAGCTCGTTATACACATCTCGAATATCATTTGCATCGCTTGGATCGACAATACGGAAGAACATTGCCTGTATAACGCCGCTGTCATCCAGCCATGTTACTATGTTTCCGCTGTGTGTCTGCTGGCAACCGCATAGTTTTGCGCCTTGCGCCAGAATAGCTGCAAATCCGTCCTCTGACGTTTGAACTGCTTTTGCTAATTGTTCCTGGGGCTCTCTTGCCAACGGATAAAAAATGTTGAAAATATCACCGCGCATGGATCAAGTCCTTTACTAATAGGTAAACGATTTGCACATATTATATAATTTATTCGGTTTAGTTTATGGTTCCTTTTTGTGTGGTGGGCTAAATGCGTCCATAGGTTTTGCCATCAGGCCTACAGCGCTGAAAAATCTGGTAAATGCCTCGGTGATGCCTTCTCTTGGTGAGCCATCTGCTTCACCTTCAGCTGAGGTTTCAAAAGATAAGTACTCACGATTTGACTCAGTGTCTGTGATTGTGAGGTTAATCTTGCCGGAAAATCGTGAACGGCAAGTATCTTCTTCAAGAGCTTCGGCTTCCACCGTTACACGCAATGCGCCCTTCATTTTCGAAGGTATTTTCAGTTCAGCTGCTGTCTCGTTTGGTAAATTGAGCATGAGATCGGCCTTGACATTGACAACAGCCGGCCCCGGTATGCGTGATTGGGTTGAAGGTGAGGTGCATGATGTTAGTAGCAGAACACAGCAGATGATAACAATGTTTTTTATAAGTTTCATTATCATACTCTTGTCCTTAAACGATTCTGCATCCGTAAATTTATGTTTTTAAAACAACATGGGGAAAGTATAATTTATCGCTCTTTGCCCATACTGTAATTATTAATTTCAATGGATAATTAAGTCGAAAGGCATCATCATAATAACGCTTTCGCTGCGGAGCAGTTCGATTCGCTGCAGGGCCTGATAAAGTGCCTTCGCACGCTGCGGCTCGGTCTTTCGTAATATATCGAAAATCGGCGCAAACGTCGGATGGCCGGCAAACAGTGCCGACGCACCGGGCATTGAAATATCAGTAGGCTGTTCTCCCTGTCCTGAATACTGTTCCATTAATAGTGTTATAAAGTCCTTGGGACGAGGGATGACACGGACATCGTAATCTTCGAGGGACACTTTTGCTGCGGCGTATTCGATGGCCTCGTGAAGCCCCCCGATTTCATCGATCAGCCCCAGCTCAAGCGCCTGCTTTCCGGTATAAACTCGCCCGCCGGCCATTTCTTCAAGGTCTTTTGTGAGCTTATCGCCACGGCCTTTGGCCACGTGTCCTTTGAAGACCTCGTATATCTTCTGCATATAATCGACAAGCAGTTTTTTCTGTGATTCATCGAAAGGCCTGGCGCTGCTGAATAAATCCGAATTGGCCCCGCGTTTGTAGTCGACCCAGTTAACACCCAATTTACCCCACATATCGGTGGTCACGAGTTTTCCTCCGACAACGCCGATGGAAGCGGTTACTGTGACCTCATCGGCGAAAATCCAATCGGCCCCACACGATACATAATAGCCACCGCTGCCGGCGACATCGCCCATCGAAACAATAAGCGGCTTTTTCGTCTGGACCTGCCGGGCAGCGTTCAGGATGACTTCGCTGGCTTCGGCAGAACCGCCGGGAGAATCGACACGCATCACAACCACTTTGACGGACTCATCTTTAGCAGCTCTCTCAAGGGCTTTTCGTATATCACCACCGAAAGCGCCGCCGGATTGCCCCAATGGACTCGGCTGGCTGTGACCCGGCAGAATGACACCTTCTATATAAATAACAGCCACAGTATCTTTTTGCGGCTTCTTCGGCGGATTAATCATCTCGGCCAGTATGGTAAATAGTGCAAATGGGTTAGAGAGGTTTATTTCAGCATTAGTATCCCGGCCGTATCGATTATCAATTTTCACCTTGTCTTCAAAACCAGCTTCGAGGCGCGCAAGAAATTCTTCTCGCGTCTCTATGGCATCAATCAATCCTTTTTCCAAAGCCTCGTCTGCAAGGTAGGGACCCTGGTCGATGAGCTTGCGAATCTGCCTGGGTGTTTTGCCTCTTGACTTGGCAATCATTTCTGTTAAGGACTCGTAATAACCATCCAGCAACCAATTAATATTTTCGTTGGCAGGTTCGCTGGGGCCGGTTAGCGTCAGCATCTCAGCGGCGGATTTATAGTCACCGATGTGCATAAAATCCGCCTGGACACCAATCTTATCCAGCAAAGATTTTACATAGAGCGATTCACCGTAGATGCCGATAAACCAGAGTGACGATTGTGGAGCCACGCTGAGATTATCGCCCGCACAAAGCAGAGCATAGACGAAAATACTCATACCTTCCGCATGGACGTAGACCTTTTTGCCTGCTGCTTTGATGCGATTGATAGCTTCGCGAATCTCCTCCAGTTGACCAAATCCAAAATTCATGCTGTCAAAGGTCAGGACCACGGCTTTGACTTCGTTGTCGGTGCTCGCTTGTTCCATTCGGGCAATTAATTCCTTGAGCGATATTAACTGTCCTGCCATGAGATTAAAAGGATACTCCATCGGCGACTCGCTCAACTCGCCGCTCAGATGAAAATGTGCCACAACCGGTGGTGTTATAATTTCCGATGTTTCCTCCTCGATAGTCTCTATTTGCCCGAAACCAGGGGACATCGGCCCTGAAATAACGAACAGAAATATGATTGTGATTGACAACAACTTCGCTTTTAAGAATCGCATGATAATTCTCCTTTTTAGATTGATTAGGTTTAATTCACTGCTAAGCAATTAATGATAACCTCGTGTATGGTTGTTCACAAGATTTTTTTGATTATTGTGCTTTTGAGCTGTGTGAACAGGGTTTGTATTTGCCGGTTTCTCCCAGGAAGGGCGTTTGCCGTTCTGATTGGAGGTGCTTTAGAATGGCAAAGAATCGAGCAATTCGAGGATTACAGGGTAGTAAATAAATCGTCCCCATATATTATACCAGGCTGCCCATGTGTAAATAAAAATGATGGTCACGAATATGTAACCGGCCCAAAAACGCAGATACACCGTCAGGGCAATCACGACGGCCAACTGCCACAACTTACCGGCCATTGGGCCCAGCACAGGACCGAAAACCGTGGAAAGCAGCCGAATGGTTGGGTGCCATTCTGCCTCAGGGCCGTAAACAAGCATGATGTAAATCGTCGAGACCATATCGGAAGCCGCCGCAACCGCAGTCAGAATAAGGAAGAAACGGTACTGACGTATATACCCACGCCAATTCAATTGGAGGCGTTCGATAATGTCACGAAGGTTTTGAATCTGTGCCATCAATAGTCCCTTTTGATGAGCATATTACCCTTGCCTTTTGAACTCGAAAATGCTTATTGTTATTACTTTTCCTTTTTATAGATGCGGATATAGTCGACTTCGAGTTTTGCCGGAAATTCCGTCTCGGATGGATCGCCGCCTTGAGTCCCGCCGATGGCGAGATTTAAAATTATATAATGTTGTTGATGGAATGGATTTTCACCTTGCTCGTCTTTATTAATTGTTTCCTCAAGGTCGATTGTATTAAGAAGCAAATCGTCAACATAGAGCTCGATGCTGTCGGCGTCCCAGTCCATTCGCCAAACATGAAATTTCTCGGACCAGTTGGGGTCGTTGAAATCGGTAATGGGCTTTTTAAAATCATCCCATATTGGGGACCAGGGCTTTTCAGAAGCCCATGCCGCGTTGGCTAAAAGAATGCCGCGATAGTATTCCATAATGTCGATCTCACCGCCGCTCGGCCACGACCCATCAATACCCAGCGTCCAGAAGGCTGGCCACATGCCCGGGCGAGTATCAATCCGTCCCCGCATCTCAAAACGACCGAACATCCAGCTATGCAAATCACGTGTCGTCATGCTTGCCGAAGTGTACTCAGCGTATTCTCTGTTGAGCATCCAGTTTTTGCTGTCGGATTTGTAGCGGGGATTTTCTATACGTTCGCGCCGGCCCTCGATGATGAGCATACCGTTTTCACATATTGCATTATCCGGCTGGTACCACTGGAGCTCCTGGTTCCGGACAAAGCCTCGCTCATAAGTCCATTTGATAAAATCGGGCGGGCCGTCTTTATCGAATTCGTCCGACCAGACAAGATAGTATTCGTCGTATGATTTATCATTCTTTTTAAGGGAGGTTTTTTTCTTTGCTGTGGCTGTTGAGACCGCAGTCAGAAAAAGGCATGTCGTTATAAAAATATTCTTGCGATTCATAATACTTCTTCCCGTTCATTCAACTTCTGATTTTCATATATTAGTCCAAAGTTTTCCACCGTGGATTATTCAGGTTTTTTTTGATCAGTTCTGTTCTTTGCTCAACGCACTTCGATGATTTTAATCCGTCGGGCGGTGTGTTCAGGCAATAGTCCAGAAGCTGCTCCGTTGTGGTTGTAGCTACTTGCGTTCGTGTGTCGGAAGAGCCGTAATAGATAAATATTTCGCCGTTGTCTTTGGCGACCCAGCCGCTGGAAAAAACAACGTTGGATACATCGCCAACTCGCTCGTTCCCTTTGGGAGCTAAAAAGTATCCGCCAGGCCTGGCGATGACTTTCCAGGGTTCCGCCAGATCGGTCACGAACATATAAAGCACATAGCGATAGCCTGCGGCGGTGTCACGTACTCCGTGCGCCAGATGAAGCCAGCCTTTGGCGGTTTTGATCGGAGCAGGGCCCTGGCCATTCTTTCCTTCATTGATCGTGTGATAAGTGCACTGATCCATTATGGTTTCTTCAGCGATGACAGCCTGTTCTATATTGTCGCAGAGCCCGAAGCCAATACCCTCGCTGGCCCCGGTGGATTTAAAGTCACTCATGGGACGCATGTAAAAGCCGTACTTGCCGTTGATGAATTGCGGATGCAGGACTGCATTGCGCTGTTGAGCGGAAGGGGTTTTCAAATCGGCCAATCGTTCCCACTTTTTCAGGTCTTTGGTTCGGGCGATGCCGCAGCGTGCGATGGCGGCGGAAGGATCGTTCGGTTGACTGTCATCGTGGGATTCGGCACAAAACACACCATAGATGTTTGCATCTTCGTGGCGCGTCAGACGCATGTCGTAGACGTTGGTTTCCTGTGGTTGCGCCGGTGGCATCTGAACAGGATAATCCCAAAAACGAAAATTGTCGATGCCGTTGGAACTTTCGGCTACGGCAAAAAACGACTTGCGGTCTGTACCCTCAACGCGGGCTATCAAACATATCTTGTTGTTAAACTCAATTGCGCCGACGTTAAAGGCGCTGTTGATTCCCATCCGCTCAAGGAGTAAGGGATTTGTCTCCATATCCAAATCGTATCGCCAAAATATGGGCGCATGGGCTGCGGTCAGGACCGGATTTTCATAGCGGTCAAATACACCATTGCTTTTTGATAATTTCCGATTGGGCAGCTCAACAAGGGCTTTGTGGTCCTCGATAAGTTGTTTCAGACGTTTCTTAAAATCGGTTTCAGCTTTCAATTGTTTACTCTCCTTTATTGTCCGGCAATTCAGCGATTGCCCTGAGCCTTCGAGTTGCCTCAAGGCACATTCTAACACTATGATACGGCCCTTTCCATTGGGAGACCTTGGGTTCGTTCTTATCAGGACGACCGTTTCTGTCTATACGCCAAAACCAGTCCCCGTGTTTTTTATCGACAATATAATTTGTTATAAAATCCCAGGTCTTTCGTGCAGCCGTCAGGAACGACTCTTCCCGGCAAAGTTGATAGGCGTTTAAGAAGCCTACTACCGTTTCTGCCTGCGGCCACCATTCCCGGTTAGTGTCCGTGACTTTTCCTGCAAGACCCTCGTAGCACAGACCGCTGTCGCTATAGAGACCCTCGGCCAGAGTGATACGGGCCAGACGCAAAGCAATATTTTTAGTTCTTGCTATTACATTTGGCTCGCTCAGGACTTCGGCTGCCTCGCACAGCAGCCAGCTTGCCTCGATATCGTGGCCGAATGTATAGTTCTGCGATTTTGGATTCCAATTCTCATCAAAGAAATGATTCATGTGTCCTGTTTTTGCATCTATTACATGTGTGGCAAACAGCTTCAGCAATTCGGCCAGCCGAGCCTTTAAAATTCTGTCGGGCCGGATGCGATAGAGATTGGTATAAGCCTCTAAAAGATGCAGTTGATTGTTCATGGACTTCTTCTCGTCCATGTCCTTGTCACTAAGCCGTAAGTCCTCAGCAATAGACCAGTTGCGGTTGCAGACTTCGATATATCCACCTTGTGCATCATCGTGGCTTGCAGAGTCAATCAGAGAGAACAACTCGGCCGCTCTGTCCAGGGCTGCCTGCTCGTTAAAAGCCAGGAAGTATTCCGATAGGGCGTAGATGTAAAAGGCCTGACCGTATATCTTCTTTGTATCGTCCAGTAGATGTCCCTGATAATCCACTTGCCAGAAAGCCCCGCCGTGCTGAAGGTCCCAAAAAAAAGTCTGCAAATAATCGTACGCACGCCGGGCCATGTCACGGCATTGTTCATCTTTGTTGAAACGGCACAAAGCAGAGAAGGTCCACAGAAGCCGCGAATTTAGAATCAATCCTTTTGGAGATACGGAATCGATTATTCCTTCGTTGGACATCCATCCCACAAAACCACCGTGTTCGGTGTCCGTGCTCCTCTGCAGCCAGAATGGCAGCAGATTGTTCCGGAGCTCTTCCTGAACGGATTTAACAAAGCTGTCTATATAATCAGTTGGTCTATCCATCATTTCATATATTGACGAAATACACTACCTCGATTTTTAAACGATTAGTAAGTTTACCATTTTTAACGGTGGATGTATAGATTGAAAATACCCCGATATCGGATGCTCGATTCTCGGTGCCCGTCATTCACGCGAAGCACGAGAAAGTGTGGGGCTTAATTGATTCCTATAGTGTCTCGAGATATTTCAGATAATCATCGCTGAAGTCGATCTCAAGCTCGACCCATAAAGGAAGGTGGTCGCTTCCATGAAAGGTGCGCCACTCGCTCAAATAATAATTTTTGAGCTTCGTTTTGCTCTTAAGATGTGATTTCCAGCTTGTGATATCTTTCTTTTTGCCAGCGATTTCTTTTTTTAGTTTTATTTTTGTTTTTTGCGAGCTTGTTTGTGAGAGCTTTTGTGTCTTTTCATCGATTTCCTGTTTGAGTCTAACAATTTTCGCCTTTACTGTGCTCTTAAGATCGCCTGCGTAGCGATTAAAATCTTCTTCTCGATAGATACTATTGAAGAACTGAAGCACACCTTTGCAGCGGTCGGAATGCGCAAACTGTAACTCGTTCTCTCGCACTCGGAACGAAATCTGATCGTAGAATTTCGTCTGATTCTTATTGCTACCCTCTTTGTTCTTATAGATATCGAAGCCGTACTTCTCCAGGGCGTTGTATCCGGAGCTGCCCGGTTTGACGATATTGAAATCACCGACCAGAATGTGATTCCGGTCATCGGTCTTTGCACGGTTCGCGAGGAATTTGGCGACCTTCTCAATCTCTTTGATACGCCTCTTATACTTGGGGCCTGATGATTTGCCGAAATAGATGTGGACGGTCGAGAAGAGGAACTTTAACCAGCCGGATTGAAACGAACACATGAACGGCGTCCTCGCGAACTGCAGTTGCTTATTCTCATTGGTGATGAGCATTTTTTCCGGAAGCACTAATTCCCCGGCGATCCCTTTGAACTTGACTTTTTCACGGTCGAAAATAAAGCCAAGCCTCTCATTGTTCCCACCCCGGCCTTCAGTAACGTCGGTTACGATGTAGTCGTAATCGTTACCCACGATATGCATAACTTTATCGAGCGGACAGAGGTCGTCGCAAATCTCCTGTACGGCGAGAACGTCGAAGCGGGAGATTATCTCGGCGATATAATAGAGGTCCTCCATCGTTCGGTGTCCGTTCATAAAACGGTTGTCATCGAAGTTGCGGATGTTCCATGTACCCAGGATAAGGGTCGAGTTTCGTGTCTTCTGCGGCATTTCTTGATCCAATTGTGCCCGCAGGATCTTCAGGCCCGATAGTGTTCTGTGACGGATTTTCTTGGGTTTGATGTCTTTGATTGGCTTATAGTATGGCATGGTCTTGCTCCTTCTACCATTACTGGTCTTGATTAAATGTTCGTTTGACAAATATCTGCTTTCCTGAATTACCATTCTACAAATTCGGAAAATTCCTGTCCATTTAAAAAAGTGCATATGTCGACATTCAGAAGAAAGGAATTAGGGGATTAGTTTATTGAGCAATTCCGATTGACCAACAACCAATTATAAATTACCATTTCTCGCGGATGGCGAAAATTTTATTGACATTCAAGAAGAATCATGTAGAGTAGCCGCCTTTCACAGCACGGATGAACCCACGTGTAGAATAGTTATTAATCCCTTTTGAGAATTTATTATGTATTCAGATTATATTCGTAATGTAGCAATCATTGCTCACGTCGACCACGGCAAGACAACGCTGGTGGATCAGCTTTTGTACCAGTCGGGGATGTTTAGGACCGAGGAGCTTGATAAGCTGGCTGGCGGCGAGCACGGCCTGATTATGGATTCCAATCCCCTGGAGCGGGAGCGCGGTATCACAATCCTCAGCAAGAACTTCTCGATTGGCTACAAGGATTTGGAAGGCAATGAATATAAGATCAATATAATCGACACGCCGGGGCATGCCGATTTTGGCGGTGAGGTCGAGCGTATTTTGAAAATGGCGGACGGCGTGCTGCTTTTGGTCGATGCGTTTGAAGGGCCCATGCCGCAGACGAGATTTGTCCTGAGTAAGGCGCTCGAGCATAAGCTAAGGCCCATAATCGTAGTCAACAAGGTCGACCGCCAAAACAGCCGGCCGGATGATGTCGTGAATGAGGTATTCGATTTGCTCGTCCAGCTCGGCGCCGAAGATGAGGCTCTCGATTTTCCCTGTGTTTACGCATCGGCAAGAGAAGGCTGGGCAACGACGGACCTACAGAACAGAACCGACAATATGCAGGCGATATTCGAGACCATTATCAATAATGTTCCTGCCCCGCAGGTGAATCCCGATGCTCCGTTGCAAATGCTGGTGACGAGTCAGGAGTATTCGGGTTATGTGGGACGCATAGCGATAGGCAGGGTTTTTGCCGGACAGATAACCGAAGGTCAGAGAGTGACTGTTATTGACGCCGAAGGTTTGCATACACAGCAAAAGGTGATGCAGATTCACCAGTTTCACGGCCTCGGCCGCAAGCAGGTTTCAAGCGTTCAGGCGGGTGACATATGTGCAATATCGGGTCTTGATCCGGTTGAAATTGGTGACACTATAGCATGTGCGGATAATCCCTCGAGACTGACGATTATCGCCGTCGATGAGCCGACGATGGCAATGACATTCAGGGTGAACGACGGACCTTTCGCAGGGAGAGACGGCAAGTACGTTACAAGCAGACAGATTGGGGAAAGACTTCAAAAGGAGCTACAGCAAAATGTTGCGTTGAGAGTGGAGCCCGGCCAGACACCGGAAGAATTCAATGTCTCGGGCAGGGGATTAATGCATCTCGGGATTTTGCTGGAGAATATGCGGCGTGAGGGGTATGAGGTTTGTGTGGGTAAGCCGAATGTAATTTTGAAAATAGTGGAGGGCAGACGTCACGAGCCGATTGAATTACTTGCGGTGGATTGTCCCCTGGATTGTCAGAGTTCCGTCATGAGTATACTTGGTGATAGGCGAAGCGAAATAATAAAAATAGATGCCAAAAGCGGTGCGAGCGATTTCGTTCACATGGAGTTTTTTATACCGTCGCGGGGTTTGTTCGGCCTTCATGCCAGGATGATGAACATGACAAAGGGCAGAGCGGTTATGCACCATACGTTTGAAAGATATGGGCTGATGCGGGGAGCGATACCTCAGCGAAAGGCCGGAGTGATGATTGCAACCAACACCGGACAGGTGACAGCGTATGCACTTGATGCTCTGTATGATCGGGGGATATTTTTCGTCGAGCCCGGAGAACAAGTGTACGAAGGACAGGTTGTCGGCGAGCACTGCAAGGAAAACGACATACCTGTAAACGTGGTGAGAACCAAGCAGCTTACAAACATCCGTGCGGCGGGCAAAGACGATGCGGCCAAGGTCAGACCTGCCAGAATAATGTCTCTTGAGGTTGCGATGGAGTACATTCAGGAAGACGAACTTGTTGAGATTTGCCCAGGTTCGATTCGAATACGCAAGCGAATGTTGAAAGAGATGGACAGGAAACGGCAGGCCCGCAAAACTCCTTAGTGACAAACTTAAGAAATAGGATGCGATGTTTCGAACAACTTTTATTTCTGAATTTTTTGCAGGTCTTCTGTGGTAATTGTTTTTCCTGCGCCGATATTGATGTAATTTTGGCCGAAGTGCTGCTCGAATAATTTTCTTGCTTTATCACCGGTGCAGTGGCAGGAACCCACGTACCGCACGCCCAACTGTTTGAGGGACGAGATAATATTTTCTATCCCGCCTTTTGTTGCCCATTCCAGATGGAAGCCGCCCATTACCAAAAGAATATCGTCTTTCAAAAGTTCTTTCGCTTTGGCTGTGATTTTAACAATTCCGGGATGCGCGCAGCCGGTGATTATTACAAGGCCCTTATCCGTTTGGATAATTAACGACTGCTCTTTAATCACTGTTCCGATCCGGCCGGTAGAGTGGACGTTCTCACAAATCTTCACAGGTTCATTAACTTCGACAATTTCTGCTCCGCAGCTTCGCGCGTTATCTTTGAATTTTGTAGGAAAAGATTTCAGCAGATATATGGTGACATTGCTGTTCTTTTCGAGAAAGTTGTTCAACCCCCCGGTATGGTCGGCGTGAATGTGAGAGAGAACGACGACGTCAATGCTGTTAGGCTCTATTTCCAGTTTCTCCATGTTGTCGAGTAAAATGCTGCTGCCGCCGGTATCGAATAGAATAGTTTTTTCCGGGCCGGTAATGCACGCGGAAAATCCCCATTCAGTTTGGAGTCCCTGTTTGTGGGGGGTATTGTCGTAGACCACGGTGATAAAAAGATTATTGATCTCTGGGGTGGGAACGTTACTCGATTGCTGGTTCATAATCTGTCCTTTCGTTCCAATACCGGCGATTAAGAATGTGGCTGACAACATTATTACAAACGCTGTCGGCAGCAGAAATACAAATATAGCTGCTAATCTTCTCATTTTTCTTTATCTTTTCCTAAATATTATAGTAGCAATTATATCTGGAAAGCGTTTAAGGAACAACCTCCCGTAATCAGGAAAACTCAGTTTTATCAAGTGGGCCGATAACAAAAACCGGCCAGATAATGAATATCTTTGGTAGGACAGCCTTAGTTTGACTTGACTTTTTTTGCATAATCAGTTACAATATTAGTTGTCAGTTGATGGGTGGTGAATAGATATCTGTTTGTACATTCCGGGATATCTGCTCCACGAAAAAGAAGTTTTTATGCTGGCCTTGTTATTTGTGCCGGAAGGGCATTTAGGAACGAATGCATTGATTCGATTCCGCTCCTGAGAGAGGCTGAAAAAGAAAGGGTGTTGAAACGATGAAGAGGACACTATGTATCCTGACCGTAGTTCTGTTTTTGGGAACTGTTCCTGCTTTTGCTGAAGTCTACCAGCTTATAACGATCCAGACATCTTTGCCAACTATAGGTGATTATGTTGGTGAAAATCCCGTGGGTGATAATGGAGATGTGATAGATCAGATAGGCAGGGAGCAGGCCTGGTTTTGTTTTGATCTTACGGAAATACCTGATTCGGAACAGATTATAG
>CAZQXE010000084.1:0-12223 GCA_964597115.1 uncultured Pirellulales bacterium
CCTCTCGTAGCCGGGTCATAAGTGCAATGCAGCTCGACAACCTCGCCATTGGAATCTTTAACAACATCCGTACAGGTTACGAAATACGCGTATCGCAGCCGGACCTCTCGACCGGGTGCAAGGCGGAAGAATTTTTTGGGCGGCTCCTCCATGAAATCTTCCCGCTCGATATAAAGCTCGCGCGAGAACGGCACCTTCCGCGTACCTGCATTCGGGTCTTCCGGGTTATTAATCGCCTCAAGCTCCTCGACCTGGCCTTCCGGATAATTATCGACGATAACCTTTAGCGGCCTGAGAACCGCCATAACCCGCGGCGATGTTTTATTCAGGTCTTCCCGCAGACAGTGCTCCAGTAGTGCGATGTCAATGGTGCTGTTGAACTTGTTTACTCCGATGCGTTTGCAGAATTCTCGAATGGCTTCCGGCGGGTAGCCGCGTCTGCGCATACCGCTGATTGTCGGCATGCGTGGGTCGTTCCAGCCGTTAACGTGGCCCAGCTGGACTAATTGCAGAAGCCTGCGCTTGCTCATGACGGTATAGGTCAGATTCAAACGGGCAAACTCAATCTGCTGCGGATGATAAGCCCCAAGCTCGTTAAGGAACCAATCATATAAAGGCCGATGGTTCTCAAATTCAAGCGTGCAGATGGAGTGCGTAATCCTTTCGATAGAATCCTCAAGGCCGTGCGCCCAGTCGTACATCGGATAGATGCACCACTTATCGCCCGTGCGGTGATGTGCCGCGTGCAGGATTCGATACATAACCGGGTCGCGCATATTCAGGTTTGGATGCGACATATCGATTTTTGCGCGCAGCGTTCGCGAGCCGTCCGGGAATTCGCCCGCCCTCATGCGCTCAAACAAATCAAGATTCTCCTCGACCGAACGATTACGATAAGGGCTGTCCTTTCCCGGGGCAGTCAGCGTGCCACGATATTCTCTTGTCTGTTCGGCCTTCAAATCGCAAACGTAAGCCTTGCCCTTTTTCACAAGCTGCAGGGCATATTCATGCATCTGCTCGAAATAGTCCGAGCCGTAATAAAGGTGCTCACCCCAGTCCCAGCCCAGCCAGCGGACGTCTTCGATGATGGAATTAACGTATTCCTGCTCCTCCTTTTCCGGATTCGTATCGTCGAAGCGCAGATGGCATCGACCGCCCTCATTCTCGGATGCGATACCGAAATTAAGACAGATACTCTTAGCGTGTCCGATGTGCAGATACCCGTTTGGCTCAGGCGGAAATCGCGTCACAACCCGCCCGTCCGATTTGTTGGTCTTCAAATCGTCTGATACGATCGTTCGAATAAAATCCAGCGTTGCCATTTTCTTAAGTATATGAGATTTGAACCAGTTGGCAAGAAATTCTTCAAGTTAGTTAATCGGTTTGTCTCTCTGATTTGCTAATTCTCTTTTTTTGGTTCGAAACATATCAAGGAAGTGAGGATTAAAACGATGCCGGAAATAAAGAGCACCATTCTGCGTCGAGGCTCGCTACAACGGCTAAGCCATTCGGGTATAACCGGCTCAACGATGTGTTGTTTGGGGTCTGCTGTTAAGGCCCTGCGAGCGGCGGCCAACTGCTCAGCCGTTGCTCTTGGGTAAACGGTGTTTGCGTCTTCTGTCTCAGAGCCGGGCGTAGCCGGGGCGAGGCGTTTGACAAGATTGGGGTCTTCTTCCAGCAGGTGCAGCAGCACGTCGTAGTCATTGTTCAGGGATTCGAGTCGAGCCAAAGATTCCTGTGCTGCCTTTAGTGTTCGTTTGTTCCTGTAGTACTGGACCAGGTCCTCGCAAAGTACAGCGCTACCCAGCGATGCTGCACCAACACTGAAGAAAATAACGAATAAGACTGTCCGGGTAACTTTTCGTTTTAGCATAAGTCGTATCGCATCGTTCACTTCACACTTCACGCATAATAAACAAAACACTATCGACTTTAAGTGATGTCGTCAAGATATGATTGCCGGACAATGTCTTCACAGCATTTCCAAGCTAAATTGGTTCTACGACTTGCAGTCGGCTAACGAAAGATTCCTCTGGCGAAAAACCTTGGATTGCGTAAAGTCCTGAGCACGCATTTGTCATCCAGAATCCTTCGCTACGCTATATGTCATCCTGAGTGCACCGTAAGGCGTCCCTTAGGGAAAACGAAGGGTCTACGAACTTATAGTTGACTTTGAGATTCTTCATCCCGATAAGTCGGGATTCAGAATGACAAGGGCACAATGACAAATGTTGCTGGATTTGCCCCGCCCTATTGATATAGCGCAAAGTGAGACTATTTTTGAAAGTCTTGGAGAATGACACGAAAACCGTTAACGTAGCTTAATATATTGGGCGGTTCCCCGTTGCGATTAGCGGAGCGGAAGGATGTTGACTTTTTTATTCTCCCAAGGGTGGGATAGCGCCGAGCTGTTGCATAATATTCAGTATGTCGCACTCTTCCCGCGCTTCCGTAATCTTGCCGTCAGTGATGCGGAATATAATTATGTCCGACTGTGCTACTTCCTTACCGGTCGCGGCGATGCCCATAAAGTCACTCTTGTGTGTACCCCGGAGGGTTAAACGAGCGACCACTTTATCACATTCGGCTACGATGTCTTCTATTGTTTGGCTCCCGTCAGGGAAGGCGGCGTAGATCATACGCATAGATTTCTCAAATTCATCACGCGTCAGCGGTTTGGGATTCCCAGGTTGGTGGTAGGAAAAGTTGGGGGCATATAGCTCTTTAATTATCGCCCAGTTTTGCTTGTCCATCTCCCACATCATTCGCCGGATGAGGTTTTTGTTTTTTTCCAACTGAGCCTTGGAGGAAGAATTGCAGGCGATATAAATAAGCCCAACTGTAATCAGAAAGATCGGCAGCACCTGAAAAATACGTTTCATTTTCCCGTTCCTGTTCAAATAAAGTACACTATAAATAAAGAATCTTCAATAACGTTTTATTCTTAATCCCCCCACGTATAATGTTTCGGCTTATTGCTTATTAAGTAAGCTTGGATTTCCGCACCTATGGCAGAGCTACCTATGACAAAGTTATTATCGTTTGCTAAACGTAGTTGTCTATTGTGGTAACTACGTATTTTTGTGGGCCGGCCGTGCTGCTGGATTCACCGCATAGACCAATAAGAACACAAAGCGAGAATTGAAACTCTAAATCTCTTCGGATTCCCTCGACTACGCTCGGGACGGCGTCTGCGAGCTCGGCGGTTAAATGTTACGTGTGACTGCCCTAATTATCGTCTTCTGCCTGTTTAACTCGATCGTGTTCTTCAGCAGACCTCTTTACAAAGTCGAAGGTGCAGGGGCCCACATGAAACGTATCTTTTATTTCTTTTGGATTCTCTCGTCTTAGCTTGCCACCTTGCGTTACTTTCCATCCGCAAATAGCCTTACCATCTCGCGCGAAGAGGCCAACTAAGGCTCCGTCCATTTTCTGCAGTGCGATTTTTTTTGCCTCAGAAACAGCTTCTTTCTTACTCTTGACGTTTTCGAGGGATTGATCAAATCGCAAACCGGGAGAAGAAAGAGGACCGCCCCAGCATATAAGAAAGTCCATTTTGATTTCTCCTTTTATATATAAATTGTCTCTTGTCGTTCGGCCGGCTCGTGCCCGTAACATGGGCTTGGCCATCTCTGGTGGGAAGCGAGTGAAACAAAGAATATGCATAAACTTATTGGCATTGTGATTCTTCGCTACACTGCGCTCCGTTTACCCGTGGCGGGGCCAGAATGGCGAGGCCAAATTTTTCCTAATTTTATGTGATTGGGCTGGGCTGTCTATTGTGGTGACTACGTATTTTTCCAGGTTGGCCTGAGAAGAACGGGCTTTTTTATCTTAAAAATTGTGGTTTCTACATATATTTTTTAAATTTGAAAAAAACCTGTAACTTTTCAGGCAATTTTGCGTCTATTAATAGTGATAACTGCGTTCATACCCTTGGGGCGCACGCCCCAAGTAACGCAACACCACCCTCCTTCGAAAGGCCGACGCAAAAAAGTCGGCCTTTTTTTATTGATTGTTCATAGGCCATAGTTCATATTAAAGCGAACGACAAATCCCGATAAATCGGGGAACGAAGAACAATGAATATGAGAATTCCACTAACCAAATACGGTTGGCCGCAGGTCATTATTTATCCGGCGGTGGTGCTTGTGGCAATGGCCGTTTTGTTGCTGGGCACGATATCCTTATTGCCGTTCTGGGCTGTCGTTCTGGTACAGGTGTCTTTGGCTGGGCTGCTGATATTTTCGTTGATGTTCTTCCGCGACCCTCATCGTCTCAGCCCTTCGGATAAGAATCTGCTGTTAGCACCTGCTGACGGCCAGGTTACCGACATCGAAGTTGTTGAAGAAAATAACTTCATCGGCGGAGCTGCGCTGCGGGTTGGAATATTCATGAGTATCTTCAACGCCCATATTAACCGTGCCCCGTGCAACGTTAGAGTCGAAACAATCACCTACAAAAAAGGCAAATTTAAAAACGCAATGAATCCGCAGTCCGGGCGGGTTAATGAGTCGAACAACCTGGGCCTGGTAAGAATTGATAGTCCGAAAGACAAGCTGATTGTCAGGCAGATTAGCGGGGCAATCGCCCGGCGAATCGTCTGCGATAAAATGAAGGGGCAGGAATTATCTGGCGGGGAGAAATTTGGAATGATAAAATTTGGATCCCGGACGGAATTGTACGTACCCGTCTGTGAAAGTACAAAGTGCCTGGTCAAAATTGGCGATAAGGTTAAAGCAGGGCTGACTCCGCTGGTAAAATACGAAATGCAGGATATATAAAGATGCCGAGACTAAGAACTGAAGCTGCGAAGAAAAGCCTTCTTCGTCGGGTGCGGAAGCAGAGGTTGAAATATATTACAATCCTGCCGTCCTTGGTTACAATCCTCAATGGTGTGTGCGGCTTCACAGCAATTATTCTCGCCAGCAAAGGTATAGAGCTGGTTGCCGGGCGATTTGCTGAGAGTTCCAGGGCGCATTTGTTCGAATTTGGAGGTACATCTTACTTTGCGATGTCGGGCTATATGATTCTGCTGGCAATGATTGCCGATATGCTCGACGGTCGTCTTGCAAGAATTAGCCAGAATACTTCCAGCTTCGGCGGCCAGCTTGACAGCCTTTGTGACATAGTCAGCTTTGGTGTGGCGCCGGCGTTTTTAATGCTGAAAATGCTGGAATATAAATTAACCAACTTTGCCGGACTCAATCCTACTCTTGAGACTTTTTTGTATCGTTTTATCTGGCTTGCGGCCGCCGCATACTTAAGCTGTGCAGCAATTCGCTTAGCCAGATTCAATGTGGAAAACGAGGAAGATGAATCCGCACACATGAGCTTCATAGGCCTTCCGACGCCCGCTGCTGCGGGTGTTATAGTCAGCCTGATAATACTCCATCAGGAAACACTTCCGGAGCTGAATATGATTATTTATGCCCTGCCGTTTTTGGCTGTGGGGGTAGCTGTACTGATGATCAGCAGGATTCGTTATCCGCATATCCTGAATCAGTACCTAAAGGGCAAGAAACCATTCGCACATCTTATAAGGGTGCTGTTGCTGCTGGCTTTTGTTATCTGGAACATACAGGCTGCTTTGGTATTGATTTTCTGTGGTTTTGCAGCGGACAGCTTTTTGAAATGGCTTTATTACAAAATCATCCGCGATAAAAGTAATCTCGTCTCGTCACAACGACGTTTGGCTTTGATGGGTGTTGATGATGCCGATATAGCCGGGCAGGATGATAGTGACAGCAGCGGCGAAGACTAAAATACACATACTCGCAAGCGTAAGAACACAGTTGTTTTACACACTTCTAAGCCGGGTCCTTAAAGTATGACAAAAACGTTTGTAATCCCTGTGTACTGTCAGACTGCATTTGAGACCGGCCGTGTATCCTGCTGCTTGGCGCCGGATTGGTTTATCTGGTAGTACCGCTCGACGATACTTGCAAGTCGGGTCAGGATCCGGCGACCTTGGGAGCTTGCCTCCAGACCGACAAACTGTAATCCGATAGACATATTTTTGCCGTCGGCGGTTGGCAGGATATTCCTTATTTGTGCGCTTAGCACAAGCGGCGTCTCATAAGGCATAGGAGTAAATCGCATCCCGACAAACTGTCCTTTTCTGAAGTCCGGTTCGGGAGTACTGTTTTGGTGGGTCATCACGACCTGAGAGCCGCCGGCGGAAATGTCAACGAGCCGGCCCTGCCAGCAATTGCGTGTTTGCTCTGTTGTGTCTTCTATCTGGCTCTTGCCGCTGCGATGCCACAGCAGCACTTTTACCTTCAGTGATGCAGGCACATCAATGCGGAAGTAGCTTCTCCTCTGGACCAGTTCCATCCTGTCCGGTACTGCAAGTACTATTGTTCCACCTCGTTCCTGACCTGCTTGTGGGTGTTGTGACGGCTTAAGATCCTTTACGGTTGTATCGAAGACAAATTTACCATATCCGTATTTGAATGATATGCCGACTGGCTGATAAATCTGTATGTTTATGGGGCGCTGCTGATTATTTGAGGCACTACTCTCAATGTTCAATCTGTCACCCGCAAGACCGGTCAGAAGCACCTTTGCGACATGCCATTTACCTTTTGACAGGTAGGACATGATAGCCGGCACTTTTTTGTCGATTACAGTCTGTAGAATTTTCTTCGGCTCGACGCCGCGCGGTATAGCTACTTCTTTCATTTCTATTTCTCCAGCTTAAGATATGTCAAAGGTCATGTTCGGTCTCGATAGGCCATTTGGCACTCGCTTTCTTCCTGGCTCGTCTTTTACTATTTTTGCCGAATTCTCGACGTTTTCGCATCCCCTGATGGAGTAAAAATCGAGCATATCTGACTCTTTTAAAAATATATGAATAACTCGCCCATAAACAAAATACGTTTTATGCTGGTTTTGCCGATATTTTACTGGGTTAAAGTACAGAGCCTGGAGGGTGGGCTTGCAACAAAGGCACTTATTCGGTACTATTGCGAAATATATGAACGGAACTCACGGAGCAAAAAAACTGAAAGCCGATAAAATAGCCCTTTTGGGCCTTTTTATTATGGCTTTACTTGTAGCCTGGTTTGTTGTCGGCTTAAGGTCCGTTATTGTGCTTTCGGAACCGATAGAGCTGTCCCGTACAGGTTTGGCGATTTCGGTGCCGGCGGGCAATGGCTGGCGAAGCAAAAAACTCTGGGTATATCGGGAAGACAGCTTTATTCTGGGAAGTAATTTTGCCTTGAGTTCCGGCAGGTCAACCGCCCTTGCTTTGTGCAGATACTTGTTTTTTGCCGACAGGTCTTCCCCGGAGGAAAGATTTAAGCAAAGAGCTGTGGAAATGACCGGTTTTATTGTAAATACGGACAAAATACAGACGGATACGCTCGTTATTGATTGGGCGCATATACAAAAGCCGGAGATGCTTCTTAATGTGTTCATGGGTACCGCGAAACTGCCGAACAATCGTCAACTCGATATCGAAGTGAGTGAAAACACAGGCGATTTCAAACTGACCGAGGAAGTTTTCAAAAGCATAGTGCAAAGTGTGAAATTCGATGATAACCAGCTTCTCCGGGCGGGCGCCGTGATCGTTACCAGGCTTAAGAACAAAGGCATCAACAGCTTCGTTGACAGCCAGGGACGAAAGGCCTTTTTTCTTATCGGAGATTCGTCAAGACGCACTATCGGATTTACTATGGATGTGCTGGTCAGCTACAGATTTTACGAAAAATTTAATATACGAGGTGCGGGTCTTGTCTATACTCGAGGCCGAAACGCTCAGGAGCGGGCGACGTCTTTTCGCAGTGATAACAGATTCGACGAGTTTGCCTGGAAAAGCGAAATCCACAGCAAACTTGGCAGAAGTGGCACGGAAATAATTCTGGACGAAACCGGTATAATGACTGTCGAGAAAATCAGCGAGGAGTCGAGGGAGAAAAACTACTATCTTAGTACCGCTGCGATACCGGAAGTTTTCCTCGACGAGTTCTTTCTTCAGGTACTCGAGGGCAACGAGAAGGAAATCATCATAGATATGATTGAGGCTAATGGTAAAATCACCCCGACGCTTGTCTCCAGAATTGAAGTCGGCGATGATTTTGCCGCTGATGATGAGACTGCTTATATATTAAAGCTTGAATTTCTGGACGGCCGAAACTCTTATCAGCTGATATATTTTAACAATCAGAAGCGGTCCTACAAGACATTTGTGCGACAGGAGGATGTATACGTCCTCACAAGCACGACTATAGAAGACATAAAAAAAGAGTTTCCCGAGCGGGCTGGTGACCTTCCCGACACCAATAAAATGCTCAGGTAAAATATATTTTCCACAGCACTGATACGCAAGGCGAGCAGGTAAAGGCAAAAAAACTTGAAACTAAAATCAAGAAGCCGAGTAGCTTGATATTTCTTCTCTACAAGGTTAAACATCAAGTTACTCTTTTGCTCCGTGCTTGCATAACAATTACACGAGTTCTGTATTACTTTTTTTCTTATCGTCAATCCTTCTGCTCTGTGATGAACCAGATCTTAACCGGTCTGCGTTCGACCTTGAACTGAAGGCCGGTTTGTCTGGCGAGGTTGTCCAATAGAATGGGTAATTCCTTCTCCAGCTTTTGCTCCCTGTTTCTTGTCCATGATTCTCTAAGCGGTTGCAACAAATCAGGGTCATATACACATCGAATCTTTCCGATTTCTACCGGTTCGGTTCTGTCGTCGATAGCGATGTTTATTCCCTCTGCAACAAAACGAAATAGTTCAGACAAAGAGTCTACTTCCCTCTTATGCAGGCGGCTCTTGTCATCTGCAGAGACGCACAATCGATCCGTGAACTCCTCAGATATCGGCTTAAAGGAGTAACGCCCCGTTACAATGATTGTGTTTCGTTCGGCAGTGTGCTTCTCGAAGTGAATCGTTCGATTTGTCTCTGCATAGAGAATCTCTTCCAAAGCTTTTAGTTTTTCGGCCACAGACGAATCATCGCGGGTAATCCAATCACCGTTCGGTAAATGAAAGTTTAATTCTTTGGGAATGTTGAAGTCATACTCCGGGATGTCCATTACTAAGCGTAGTACAAACCAAAGCCTTGGGGAATCAGTGCTGTATCCCGAATGTGGTTTAAGTTTATCGTCCCAGTTAAAGCTGGTTTGCCAACAACCCCCATGTTGCAAAGTAAGAGGCTCGAGGTCGTTACTGGAGCCATGATCCATAGTGTGGAGATACTCTTGGCGTCCGAGTACGAATGGCACCTTGATGAACTTGACAACTTCTTCCCCTTTTAGGTTGTATATCCCGTGGAATTCCTTTGCCAAATCTGGATTCAGCTTCTGTTCTGTCACTACTGATTTTGTTGGATCTTGCGGCTTAAGGGTAATAGTGCCGACGTCGATAATCTTTTTGCTCCTGTCGGTTGTGTCCACGGTGAGCTCGGTTGGCTGATAACCTTCGGCTTGGATGTGCAGTTTGTATGTCTGATTATAGGGTAGTGTTGATCTTATGAATTTACCCCGACTTGATTTGTCAATATGGTCACGAGCTGTACCGGAATCGAAAATAGGGGCTCGACACCTAAACGGCTTAGCTAATGATAAAATAACCGTACTACTCATAGGTTGGCCGTTTGGATCGACGACTTTTCCTGTTAGCGTACAGGCGGGCTCAAGCCGGATAGTCACCGGTGATGTTGGGTCAGTGACCTCAACAAGAGCAGCCTCGTTTTTATTTTCATAATTATTTGTTGCTATGAGATAAATGGTCTGACCTTCGTCGATCCATGTCGGTGACCAGGGCAGCTCGAAATATCCTTCCTTGTTGTTCATCCATATATTGGCGCCATATGATGTCACAGGCAGGGCGATAATGCGTGCTCCGAGTGCAGGTTCATTGTTGGGGTCCAGAATACGGCCCTTTATCATCATAGTATGGAAGGCTGGCTGCTCGATGACTGCTGAACGGCCGGCTTGTATTTTGATAGTCCCGGCTGGCTGGGAAGGTCTTGTTTGTGCAAAGGCGGCCCCGACTGCTATGCATCCCGTAATGATCCCTGCGGTCAAACTCCAGCGCACGCCGCTATGTGGGTTGGCGCACTTGTTTTCCAGAATTCGACGCACCCGGCCGGCAAGGTTCTTTTTACTTTTGACTACCGCAGGCACAAACGCCATTTGCCCGGCCGGTATCAAATCAAGCAGCGATTCAGCGTAGTCTGTGCCGGATTGACCACTTGCTATAACCCAGTCGTCACATGCCTGCTCGCTCAGGCTTATCAGCCGAGACTTTGCCCACCACAAGAGCAGGTGCCACGGCAAAATACATACCAGTAATTCCACTAATAAACCGCTTACATGATCCCGTCGCTTATAGTGGGCTAACTCATGGCATAGTACGCCGGTCCAGTCAACGTGATTGTCAGATCGTCCGGCTGTGCTCGGCACTAACAGGACTGGGCTGTGCCTCCAGCACCATATCACCGGACTGTGCACGCGCGGGTTGCTGTAAACCTTGATATCTCTTTTTGTTCCAATCTTTGCTTTGGCCAGACGCACGGCTTGTTCAATCCTCTCGCATTCCAATGGCGTTGCTCGGCGCAACAGGCGGGTACCTAACATAAATGTTATAAGTAGCCGCCCGGCTAAAATCACACTTGCCGCGATCCACCCATACGTGATAGACGAACGCCAGGGAAATCGGGCACTTTGTGAACTACCTATGATTGGCAACATGTCTTGTTCGATGGGGACCTGTCCGTGATCAATATCTTCAGTTGAGATAATTCTGGACGCAGAGTGGCTGGCAGCTATGCTCCATCCTTCGGCCGGTTGTTCGGCTGCAACCGGTTTCGCCAAAAACACACCTAACTCATAGTGCTTGATCGAGGTGCTCATCATCGGCACAATCGCTGCTGCAATTATCGCCAGAAACAGCACCTGATGTGACCTTGACGAGCGATGCCTTAGAATGAAACTGCCTACGAGGCCGACCACGAGGAAAATCGTGCTCTGCCAGACGCAGCTCCACAACAATGAATCTACTGAGGATATCTCGCGTATCATTTTTTCCTCTCCTTTCTTTTCTCGTCAATCATCTTTCGGAGCTCTTGAAGCTCATTGTCACTGAGTTTGTTTTCCTGCATCAAATGTTGAAACATCAGAAGGGCATCCCCATCGAACATCCGCTCCATGAACTTCAGCACCGATTTAGCTCCGGCTTGTTCGCGTGTTCGCGTAGGTGAATAGATGTAAGTTTTGCCCTCAGCACGATGTCGCAGCCAGCCGGCTTTCTCCAGTTTTTGCATTGTTGTAAGAACCGTCGTGTAGGCTATTTTTTTGCGAGCAAGGCGTTTGCGTACCTGATGAACACTTGCCTCGCCAAGCTCCCAAACTACTTCGATTACTGCACGTTGTAACTGCCCCAAATCATCAAGTAATTTGTTACTCATGGAAAAAACCTCCGTATGAAAAAAATTCAACAAATCCTACTTTGTACTATAGTACTACAGGCTGTAGTATTTGTCAACAAAAAAATCAAATATTCTTAAATTTTTTTACCCAATTTTCATTGTTGTAAAACGCTGCTTTCTGAGTGGAATCGCACTTTTCGCCTTTATATTTATACTGCCTGGGAGTACGCTGGCACGGAATTCTATTATTCCACTTCGGCTGAGGCGTTGGGATCGAAAGGATTAATTCGAACGGCGAGCGAGAATAAATACGGATAATCATTTTTTAAGTGCTCCATGTGAGATAGCCATTCTCGAACTAACAGTTTGTGTGTTCTTTTAATATCTCCGCTCAAATGTGCATAGTCGGTTTCGGGTAAATCACCGACCGTCGTTCTGTGTGATAGCTCCTCGGCCAGATGAAAAACCGCCCAAAGAAGTTCGGTAAACGTTTCGTGCTCTAACAAATTCGGATTCTCGAGCAGCCGCAGCAAAAATGCTCGTTTGTCTACGATGAAGTCCTGCAAACCTTGGAGATCACCAGTACGACTGTCGATTTTATAATCGTGACCTTTCAGTACGACCTGCATTTGTGTGAAATGCTCTGGCGACCACTCGTCGTTTACAATCAGATGTTTTGAAAGTTGTTCAGCGTTAGTATCGAAACCGGCAAAATACTTTAACAAAGGGGTACCCACTTCACTGAAAAAGGCCCCAATGACCATGTTCAGCTTTTTCAGCAAGGCCCGCTTTTCTCTCTCACTCAATAGGTGATGTATAATTAGTGTAACAAGCAGCACTTCT
>CAZQXE010000085.1:0-1452 GCA_964597115.1 uncultured Pirellulales bacterium
CGTTCTGTTTCATATTCAAGAAAACTGAACATTAGAATCGAATCTAAATACCAGTCATTCGAGGTCGTGCTGGCGTAGATTCCTAAGTGCATGCCGGAAATATCTCCTGTATTTCCGGGTAAGGTATAATCTACATCGCTTTCCGAATAGCCTGCGGTTACACCGAAGAGAGAACTGTCGGTGAACTGATAGTCGAGTCCGAAGCTTGTGCCATAGACTGTATATTGGTATCCCGGCACACCGTCTTCACTGTCTCTGTCACCGAACAGCCCATATCCCTTGCCCCAGAATCCCCACTTCTGGTCGGCGAAGTTGTTCGTGCCGTTACCAAGTGCAAAATTAGTGCCGTTGTTCGAGCCTGTATCGTAGGTTGTATTGCCGACGGTGCTGTCCGGCCCTGCCATAGCGAACAATGGGCCGCTGTTAAAGCCGTTAGTAAACCCTTGGCCTGAACGATGCATTCTGTCGGAAACTGTGCCCATATATCTGCCGGTATCGGCAGAGGTAACAGGGGTAAGTTGCGGTCTAATTTGGCCGCATAACTGGTCATAAGCGCTACGAGCCTCACGAGCGGTCTCAAGACCCTGAAGTGCTGTCGTTATCGGGTTACCACCTGTGTCAGCTATTTTTTGTAACGCTCGCCCAAAGTTTCTTTGATTATCGGTGCGACAGATGCACGGATCGTCAAATCGCATTGCTGTTATGTATAAAAGAACATCGTTAGGTCCATAGCCGAGAGCGACGTTAGGTTCCAGTAAAAACGTGTCGAGCAACGATATGTCTAAGGTATCAAACGTTCCTGTGACATCATTTGCATCGATAATCGTGTATTGCTTCGAGCCGGTGATAGTCGAGAGAGAAATGGCCTGAACCGTACCTCCCAGAATATTCACATCGCCGGTCACCAAGAGCTGGTCGCCGTTGCCCATGTTATCGACCTCGACTTCGAGGGTGCTGTTGGGGTCAATTGTCAGGTCACCATTGACAGTCATTGTACCGATGGAATTTCCTGGCTCGATTACGCCAAAGCTCCAAACATGGCCGGATACATAACCATCACCGCTGATTCTTCCTGTACGCCAGATGTAAACTTCGTTTGCTTCCACTGTGCCGCCGTCGTTGACATCGAGCAGGCCTGATCCAGCGTAACCTGAGCTGTTGCCCCCGACATAAAGGTTTCCTGTATTTTGCCAGAGCGAATTTGGCCCTGTGACGCTGACGCTGCCGGTTCCCATTGAGTTATAGCCAATGTATGCGTTGACGTTTGTGACTTGGCCACCACCGGAAATCACCATATTGGCATCGCCGGAATAGCCGACAAAAAGATTATTTGAATTAGCCCAGAGCGAATTCGGCCCGGTAACGCCTACGTAACCTGTTCCAATCGAATTATACCCAATGTACCCGTTGTAGCCTGAGACTGTTCCTCTATCATCGATTATCATACTACCA
>CAZQXE010000085.1:1552-4305 GCA_964597115.1 uncultured Pirellulales bacterium
TTGGCATCACCATCATGGCCAACAAAGAGGGTTTCTGAATTTGCCCAGAGCGAACATGGATCTGTCACGGTCACCATACCATTGCTGTCCGCGTAGCGCCCGACATAACCAAATGTGTTTGTGACCTGGCCACCATCGGAGACTAACATACTAGCGTTGCCGTAAGTACCGATTTGGAGGTAGTCTGAATTCTCCCAGAGTGAATTTGGTCCTGTTATGGTAACCATAGCGTTAGTGTTCGGGTCGTGGGCAACAGTACTATAAGTGTTTATAACGTGACCACCATTAGATATTAGCATATTAGCATCGCCGTGGAATCCTACAATAAGCCCACCTGTACTTTCCCAGAGCGAATTCGGTCCTGTTACGGTGACGCTACCTCTTCCGTTCGGGTCGAATGTGATATAAGCATTATTATTCGTAACCTTACCTCCATTGTCGATTATCATATTCGCATCGCCCCAAAGGCCGACATAGAGATTATCTGAGTTCTCCCAGTGAGAATCTGGACCTGTTACAGTAACGGTGCCGCTGTTGTTTGAGTAGTATCCAATAAAGCCATTACTGTTTGTTACATGTCCGCCATCGGATATCAGCATATTGGCATCGCCATACCATCCTACCACAAGGCTACTCGAATTTTCCCAAAGCGAGCATGGATCTGTTATGGTGGCGTTGCCTCTGCCGTTCGGATCGTATCCGATCCAACCCTCTGTGTTTGTAACGTGACCGCCGTCGGAGATTAGCATATTTGCATCGCCGTCATAGCCAACATAGAGTGTACTTGAATTCGTCCAAAGAGAATTTGGCCCAGTTATGGTGGCGGTGCCATTAGAGTTCGGCTCGTAACCGATATAACCCGTTGTGTTTATAACCTTACCGCCGTTGGAGATTAACATATTTGCGTCACCGTAATTGCCGACAATGAGGTAATCGGAGTTTTCCCAGAGCGAACACGGATCTGTTATTGTAGCGTTACCGACACCGTTTGAGTCGAATCCGATATAACCGTATGTGCTTGTAACCTTACCGCCATCGGAGATTAGCATATTAGCATCACCGTAAAAACCGACAATGAGATAATCTGAATTCTCCCAAAGCGAATTAGCCCCTGTTATAGTAGCAATACCACTATAGTTCGAGTAGTGACCGATGTAGCCGGATAAGTCTGTAACATGGCCACCTTTGGTGATTAGCATATTTGCATCGCCGTAATAGCCGACAGAGAGAGTTCCGGAATTTTCCCAGAGCGAACATGGATCTGTTATGGTAGCGACGCCGTTTGCGCCTGAATTATATCCGATATAACCATTTGTGTTTGTAACCTGACCGCCATCGGAGACTAGCATGTTTGCATCGCCGGAATAACCGACGTACAGGTGGTTGGAATTGTCCCAGAGCGAATTTGGCCCTGTGATTGTGGCTGCGCCATCGCTACCTGATCCAAAGCCAATGTATCCGTTGACGTCCATGATTGTACCACCGTTGGATACTGTCATGTCAGCGTCGTCACTGTTATAGCCTACGTAGAGGTGACCGGAATTTTCCCAAAGTGAATTTGGCCCGGTGATTGTAGCCTCACCAACACCGCTCGATTCGTAGCCAACGTATCCGTTGATATTTACGACTTCTCCTCCATCAGAAACATACAAATTAGCATCACCGTAGTAACCGACATAGAGATCACCCGAATTCTCCCAGAGTGAATCTGTCTCTATGATTGTGGCCAAGCCATCACTACCCGATTCGTAGCCAATGTATCCGTTGACGTTTGTGACTTTGCCTCCGTCGGAGATTAGCATGTTGGCATCGCCGTAATAGGCGACAAAGAGATCACCCGAATTTTCCCAGAGTGAATTTGGCCCTGTTACGGTAGCGAATCCGGTACCGTAGGAGTTGTATCCGACATAACCATCTGTGTTTGTGACATGACCATCATCGGAGACATACATATTGGCATCGCCGTCAACGCCGATATAGAGGGCAGAAGAGTTTTCCCAGAGTGAGTTTGGCCCTGTTATGGTGGCGAAGCCTATGGTGTTCGGATCGTATGCGATATATCCAAAAGTGTTTGTAACATGACCGCCATCGGAGATTATCATATTAGCATCGCCCTGGTAGCCGACGTAGAGGTGACCGGAATTTGTCCAGAGTGAATTTGGATCTGTAATTGTGGCTGCACCAATGCTGCCCGGTGCGTAGCCGATATATCCGTGAGCGTTCACGACTTCTCCTCCGTCCATGATTGACATTTCGCCGATGCCGTGATAGCCGACATAGAGGTGGTCGGTATTATCCCAGAGCGAATTTGGCCCTGTTATTGTAGCAACGCCGGTGCCACCCGCGTCCCAAGCGATAAAGCCCTCCTGGTTTGTAACGGTCCCGCCATTTGAGATTACCATATTGGCATCGCCGGAAAGACCGACATAAAGATCATTTGTATTCTCCCAATGTGAATTTGGCCCCGTTATGGTGGCGATTCCGTAGGAGTCCAGGTAGTATGCCAAATAACCATCTCTGCTTATAACGTGGCCGCCGTCGGAGATTACCATATTAGCATCGCCCCAAAGGCCGACGTAGAGGTGATCTGAATTCTCCCAGAGCGAATTTGGCCCTTTAATGGTAGCGATGCCGGTGCCGAAGTAGTTGTATCCGATATAACCATAATCATTAGTAACACGACCGCCATCGGAGATTAGCATGTTGGCATCTCCGGAAAAGCCGACAATGAGGTCTATTGAATTCTCCCAGAG
>CAZQXE010000085.1:4405-11970 GCA_964597115.1 uncultured Pirellulales bacterium
GCATGTTGGCATCTCCGGAAAAGCCGACAATGAGGTCTATTGAATTCTCCCAGAGCGAATTTGTTCCTGTAAGCGAATTTGCTCCTGTAATAGTAGCGTTGCCGTTGGAGCCCGAGTTGTATCCGATATAGCCATCGGTGTCTGTAACATGACCGCCATTCGAGATTAGCATATTGGCGTCACCGTTATATCCGACGTAGAGTTCACCTGAACCGGAATTCTGCCAGAGGGAATTTGGCCCTGTTACAAGAACGGTGCCGTCGCCGTTCGGGTCGTATCCGAGATAGCCATCTGTGTTTGTAACATGACCGCCATTCGAGATTATCATATTGGCGTCGCCGTCATATCCGACGTAGAGAGGGCCGGAATTCTCCCAGAGTGAATTTGGCCCGTCTACGGTAACGGTGCCGCTGTCGTTCGAGTGGTATCCGATATAACCGGACGTATTTGTAACATGACCGCCATCGTCAACTACCATATTACCGTCGCCGTCATATCCAACATAGAGCTCACCGGAATTCTCCCAGAGTGAGTTTGGTCCTGTTACAACAACAGTGCCGTCGCCGTTCGGGTCGTATCCGATATAGCCATAAGTGTTTGTAACAGTACCTCCATTGGAGATTACCATATTAGCATCGCCGACAACACCGACATAGAGCTCACCGAAATTCTCCCAGAGCGAATTGAGCCCATCCACAATAACGGTGCCGCTGGAGCCTGAGTTGTATCCGATATAACCATCTGTGCTTGTAACATGACCTCCATTTGAGATTATCATGTTAGCATCGCCGGAATAGCCGACGTAGAGGATATTAGAATTCTGCCATAGCGAATTTGTACCTGTTACGGTAACGATGCCGGTGCTGGTTGCGTAGCGTCCAATACCACCAGAAACGTTTGTGACGGTCCCGCCATTTGAGATTACCATATTAGCGTCACCGCGAAAGCCGACATAAAGATGGTTAGAATTTGCCCAGGAAGAACATGGATCTGTTATCGTGGCGATACCGTTAGAGCCCACAGCACGTCCTATATAACCAATTATACTTGTAACCTCACTAGTGTCGTTAACGTCCATGCTGCCGTCTGAAGTAGCCCCAATTGTTAAATCTCCGCCTACGTCCCAGGGATCCAGCACGCCAGGGTAAAACGGATTGACATCATCAACTGTGGTAATGGTTGCTGTTGTTAGGTTCGGTGAAATAATTACTATGAGGATTGAAAATAGGACACATGCACTGAACTGAAATGTTAATTTTACTCGTTTCATAATATTCCTTTCTCATGAGACGTTATCGTGTTAGAAGTTGGCTACAAGAAAATTGGATCGTTTCTCTTCGAGATTGTACGCACGAAGGCGCCTTTCCCTTTTTTGTTGGTCAGTTATTTATTTACATTTTGTTCCCCCCGCTTAATAACATTTAAAGAAAGTATGGAATATCCATCTGTGTGTCAATCAATTTCTTGTGTAAGATCAATTTTTTTTGTCTAAAACACGATTTTTAAAATCGGTTTTAGGGTGCTATTACAAGCATGAAAATTAGTGCTTTGAGGATTTATAATTACTTATGGAGTTTATGGGAGGAAATCTATTCGATTCACGTTGTTTTGAGGCCAAACAACAATATGTATATAAAACTTGTGAGAAACAGAAAATCGCCTTATTTCTGATTACATACGACCTATAATATTATTTGCTGCGCTATATATAAAGCGATTGCCATTTATCGTCTGTACTCAAGGGCTGCGCTGATAAGATGGGCTGTTTCATCGGCATTAAAGCTTATATCATAGTCAAAGAGCAGCCGAAGCTTGCGGTTCGGTTTACTGCTAAGACCTAAGCCGAGAACGATACTGTCTCTGGGAATATCTGCGCCACGAACTTTAAACCCAGCTCCCGGATTACCTGCAAAGTGTGCCCCGATACTTGAATCTGTGTCGCCAAACTCGTGCAACAAACGGCCTCTTAGTTCGACTGACGTATAGCGGCCTTCCGCATCCGTGTAGAGATTGTTTTTCACTCTTACGCCGACCGAGCCCTTGCAGGATTTATAGCTCTGTTCTTCAAACGTAAGGTTGCTGCTGCTGCCGGACTCGGTATAGCTGTCCAGATTCAGAAGGGAGAACTGCAATGAAGCCAGAGGCTGGATAAACCAACTAATATGACTTCGCCAATCGTAACGAGCTTCCATATACCCACTTATCGCCCGGCCATCAAAGCTGCCGTCTGCATTTTCACCCGTCAGATCAATATTACGATCTGTTTCATATGCAAGTTGGCTATACATCAAGATATAATCAAAGAACCAGTCAGTCGTGTTCGATCTGTTGTAGATACCTATGTGTTTGCCGGAAATCTCGCTTTTACTTCCTGACAAGGTATAATCTACATCGCTGCTTGAAAAGCCAGCTGTTATTCCAAAGAGGGAACGCTCTTTATACTGGTAATCAAGACCAAAGCTTGTACCATAGACATTATATTTATATCCGGGCACTCCACTTTCGCTCTTTCTGTCGCCAAATAGTCCATATCCTTTGCCCCAGAGGCCCCACTTCTGATCGGCGAGGTATCTTGTGCTGTTTCCGAGTGTGAACATATAGTCGTTTAGGCTGGTATCATAAGTCTTCGTGTTTGCGTTAGAGCTGTCGGGCCCGGCCATTGCCAACATGGGACCGCTGCTAAAGCTGTTAGACAAACCCGGACTTGCGTGAAGCAATCTGTCGGAAACTGTGCCCATGAATTTACTCGTATCGGCAACAGTAATAGGTGCAAGCTGGGGTCTTGTTTGGCCGCATAGCTGGTCATAAGAACTCCGAATCTGGCCGTCGGTTTCAAGGCCCTGCAATGCGGTCGTTATTGAATTACCACCGTTCTCGGCTATATTCTGTAAGGCTCTACCTACTGATCTTTGATTGGCGGTTCGTACTATATTGGGATCGTCGAATTTTCTCGCACCTATTTTCAGCAGAATAGAATCGATGTCGTATCCCAGCTCTGCGTGAGGATCCATGACGATAGCATCAAGTAGTGCTGTATCTATTGAATCAAATGTACCTGTAATATTATTTGCCTCGACAATCGTGTATTGTCTCCAGCCGCTAATCGTTTCGATGGAAATTGGTTTCACCGCACCTCCGATGATATTCACATCACCGGCGACAATGAGCTTGTCGCTGTTGCTGTTATCGAGCTCAACTTCAAGGATGCTGTTGGGATTCATTGTTAGATTACCGTCTATATTCATTGTGGTGATGATGTTTCCGACCGCAATCTTACCATAGTTTGTTACGGAGTCAGATATTAACCTTCCATTGCCGCTGATAATCCCTTTATGCCAGATGGTTACATCATTGGCTTCAACTGTACCGCCGTCGCTTATAAAGAGCAGATCTGTTCCCCCTGACGTAGAATGGTCGCAGCCGATATGCAGGCCATCTGAGTTTTCCCAGACTGAATTTGGTCCGTTGACAAGAACTTTACCAATACCGTTCGGTTCAGAGCTGATATACCCAAAAGAATTCGTGACCTTACCCCCATTGGAGATTGTCATGTCTGCGTTGCCATTATAGCTGACATAGAGATCACCCGAATTCTCCCAAAGTGAATTTGGTCCGTCAACTCTGACGGTGCCCACACTATTAGGCTCATAGCCGATATACGCGGTGGTGTTCGCGATTTTTCCACCATCTGTGATAACGATGTTCGCATTGCCTTTATAGCCTATATAGAGATCGTTTGAGCTGTTCCAAAGAGAATTTGGCCCTGTTATGGTAATATTGCTTTTAGCGGTGGAGTCATATCCGATATAACCGTTTGTGTTTGTAAGATGGCCACCGTTCGATATGACCATATTGGCATCGCCCGAATATCCTGCGAAAAAGTTATCTGAATTTTCCCAGAGCGAGTTTGTCCCGGTAATGCTTATGCTCCCAAAACTGCCTGCTTGATAGCCGATATACCCGTTGGCGTCCATAACTTTTGCACCATCGGTAATCACCATGTTGGCATCACCGCCGTAACCAACATAGAAGTTTTTCGTACTCTCCCAAAGCGAATTTGCTTCAGTTATAGTAACAAATCCTTCGGAATTCGTACCGCCTCCGATATAGCTATTTGTGCTTGTTAAACAGCCACCGTTAGAGATATACATATCAGCAACACCGTCATAGCCGGCATAAAGGTCGTTAGAACTCTCCCAGAGCGAGTCTGAACCCGTTATAGTAACCGTGCCCAAACCGTTCACATCATAACCAATAAAAGCATAAGAATTTGCGACTTTGCCTCCGTCAGAAATTAGCATGTTGGCATCACTGTCATATCCGACATAGAGAGGGCCGGAATTTTTCCAGAGCGAATTTGGCCCATCTACAGTAACGCTGCCGCTGTCGTTCGAGTTGTATCCAATATAACCTTCTGTATTTGTAACTTGACCGCCATCTGTTATTACCATATTAGCGTTGCCGTCATATCCGACATAGAGGTGATCTGTATTTTCCCAGAGCGAATTTAGCCCCATAACGGTAACTATGCCGCTGCCATTCACGTTGTATCCAATATAACCACGTGTGTTTATGACATGACCGCCGTCGGAGACTACCATATTGGCGTCGCCATCATATCCGACATAGAGAGGACCGGAATTTTCCCAGAGCGAATTTGGCCCTGTTACGTCGACTGTGCTTGTGCTGTCTGGCATTGAGGCTATGGAGCCGTACGTGTTTGTAACCTTGCCTCCATTGGAGATTACCAACTGGGCGTCGCCAAAGTACCCGAAAAGGAATTGACCACCTTCCCAGATCGAGTTTGGTCCTGTTACAGTGACTGTGCTTGTGCTGTCTGCCCAATAGGCGATACGGCTATATGTGCTTGTAACCTTGGCTCCATCCGAGATTACCATATTTCCGTTCTCACTTTCACCGATACTTAAAAGGTTCGAATTTCCCCAGTACGAATCTGGCCCGGTAACAGTAACTGTCCCGGTACTGTTTGGCCAGCGAGCGACAAAACCATTGACATCAATAATCGTACTGCCGTTGGAGATATCCAAATTCGCATTGGATGTCACTCCAATTGTTAAATCTCCCGGTATAATCCAGGGGTCAAAGCCGAAGTAAACCGGATCGATATCGCCGGTTGCAGTGATGGCTGCTGTTGCCGGATTAGCTGTAGAAATTGCGATTATGACTGAGTAGAGAATGTACGCTATAAACTGAGACTTTATTTTTTTTCGATTCATGACTCTGCTTTCTAATAAAAACTTTGTCGTTTTCGAATTAGACTACAGGAAAAATGGGATTGTTTTTCTCCTCCGGTGCACAAACACAGGCACCTTCCCCCTTCCTGACGATCAATCACTTACTCCCTCGATCCGTCGCTTCTTCATTGGAAACTACATTATATAGAATATAAGCAGGTATGTCAATCATTTTTTGGAAATTGTAACGGTCCGGTCTGATGCTGATCGGCATACAGCCGATAAGATTGTTTCCTGCGTATCACAGATAAACCATGGACGACTTGACACAGAACGTGGCTGAGCATATCATTTGAGTTAAACGCCTTTTATTTTGGAGCAGAAAAATGGCCAAAACAGAAAAGAGTTGGGAAAAACGATTGGATGGGGAGCCGGATGAGCTAACGATTGACTTTGTAGAATCGCTATCCGTAGATAAACGTTTGTACAAATATGATATTGTTGGCTCAATTGCTCACGCTCAAATGTTGGCAGAACAAAAACTGATTTCCAGAGAAGAATTCAAAGAGATAAAAAACGGGCTTTTCGAAATCAGTGAGGATATCGCAGCAGGGCGATTCGAATTCGAAAAGAAGTATGAAGATATTCATATGGCCATCGAGGCGGCACTTATAGAGAGGATTGGCCAGGCAGGTAAAAAGCTTCATACCGGCAGAAGTCGCAACGATCAGGTAGCTACTGATGTTCGTCTTTGGATGCGAGATGAAATAGAGATTTTACAGGCTAAGATAACGTTGCTTCAGAAAGGATTCGTCAAATTAGCGGGCAAATATTCTGAAAGCATTATGCCGGGCTATACGCATCTTCAGCGTGCCCAGCCGGTAGTTATTGCTTCCTATTTGTTGAGTTTTGCCGAGCAGCTTGAGCGTGACTTCATCAGGCTGAAAAACTGTAGTTGTTTGCTTAATGTTTCACCGTTGGGCAGCGGGGCGATAGCAGGCTCCACGCTGCCATTGGATAGAAAAAGCACGGCGAAGCAGTTAGGTTTTTCCGATATCAGCTACAACAGTATTGATGCGGTTGGCGACAGGGACTTTTGTGTGGAATTTATTTTCGATTGTGTGCTCATTGCAACGCACCTGTCTCGATGGGCCGAAGACTGGATAATCTATTCGTCTAATGAATTCGGATTTGTACGGATTGATGACGCCTATTGCACATCGTCGAGTATCATGCCGCAAAAGCGTAATCCGGATCTTCTGGAACTGATTCGGGCAAAGACCGGCAGGATATATGGCTCGTTAATTGCAATGCTGACGGTTCTGAAGGCTCAGCCTTCGGGTTATAATCGCGATATGCAGGAGGACAAGGTGCATATTTTCGCTGCGGGCGATACGGTCGAGGCCTGCATGGATGTGGCTTGTGCGATTGTCTCACACACGAAGTTCGATACGATGAAGATTTCGAGTGAGCTTGAGGAAGGATTTTTGGATGCCACTGCATTGGCCGAGTATCTGGTAGGGAAGGGTGTTGCTTTTCGCGAGGCGCACGGTGTTGTTGGAGCTTTGGTTGCTGATTGTGAGAAACAGAATAAGAAGTTGGCCGAGCTTGATTTGGGAGAACTGCAAAAGTATTCGACTTCAATTGAGGCGGATGTGTATGATAATCTCAGTGCAGCGAGTGTTGCAAATAAGTATATCACCGAAGGCGCAGCAGGACCGAAGCAGGCTCAAAGACAAATTGCATACTGGAATAAACAGTTGGGACAACGATGAGTACCGGTGAAGATGAAATTACCGCCTGGTTTGCCCGACAAAGCAAGTTGTCTGCAGCAGATTTTCCCATCGGCATTGGTGATGATATGGCACAAATTCGATTGGGCAGCGAGTCGGTTTTCATCACTACGGATATGTTACTTGACGGCGTTCATTTTAACCTCGGAGAAGCCACTTTAAGACAAGTCGGATATAAAGCTATGGCGGTCAGCCTCAGCGATTGTGCGGCAATGGCGACTTTGCCTGTCGCTGCGGTTGTATCTGTTGCACTGCCAAAAGGATTCGGTGAGGAAGAATTGAAACAGCTTCATTCGGGGATTACCTTGGCTGGTGACAAATTTGGATGTGCGCTTGTGGGCGGTGACATTACGTGCTGGAAGGATAACAATCCATTTGCAGTAAGTGTGGCAATGCTGAGTAAACAGGCGAATAATAAACCTGTAAAAAGGTCAGGGGCAAAAATCGGTGACGGTATCTGTGTTACTGGCTCGCTGGGTGGTTCAGGTAGTGGAAAGCATCTGGAATTTGAGCCGAGAATCGAAGAGGCAATAGAAATCGCTCAAATGGTAACGATAAATTCGATGATTGATATAAG
>CAZQXE010000086.1:0-1415 GCA_964597115.1 uncultured Pirellulales bacterium
CCGCAATAAACCCGTCCTGAGCCGGGTCGAAGGATTGCGGGGCTAAATATTTTCCATGCTTGGAAAAACCCTTATGTTCTCCGGCATTCAAAATTGTGGCTTCAATCGTAAATTGACCAAACCGCGTCTTCCCGGGAATTTCCAGCTCGATATTTTCTCTGACTTGCCTGTCGATATTATCTTTTTCAGACGGCGCAAAAACCAAATTGTCATATTGCCGCCGAGCTACAAAACCACCCGGCAATTCAATTTTTCTGCCGCTGACGTTTTGTTGCGTTAGCTGCAATATTTTTTCATAGTGCCGTTGCGTTAGCTCTCTCTCACCGCAACCGATACTAATCAAACTTCGCCTAACCAGCTCGATCTTCACCGGCTGTGGTTGGGTCAGAAATATCTTTAAATCCAGCGTTATCGTTTCGCCGGCAAAATCAGTCAGCTTCGGCCACACATTGTCCGCATGAGCGCAAACCAAGCTGTAAAACCGGCGGGCCGATTCAGACAATTCAGATAATTGCTCCACAAGCGAGCCGCTGCAATTTTGTTGCAACGCGGGGAACAATCGATGCCGGATATAGTTTCGCGTATATGTACAATCCGCATTCGTATGGTCCTGTCGCCATTTTAAATCCCGCTTTCGTAAATACTCGATAACCTCATCTCGCCCGACACACAGCAACGGCCTTACAAACTTAAACTCCTCGGCAAAGACCCGCGTCGGCCAAATCCCTCCGAGCCCACGAAAACCGGTTCCGCGAATCAGCCGTTGCAAAATGGTCTCGGCATTGTCATTTTTATGATGTGCCGTCGCAATCGCATCGCAGCCGTTCGCTCCTGCTATATCAACAAGACTTTTAATTCGCAATTCACGAGCGGCCGTCTCAATCGACAGCTTATTGCGACCGGCAAACTCGCGAACATTCAATCGCTCGGTTGTAACCGGCAATTTCAGCTTAGCCGCCTGTGCTATAACAAACTCCTCATCTGAATCCGCTTCAACTCCTCTTAACCGATGATTTATATGGGCACAGAACAGCTCGGCGTCTATAACATCCTCACTTTTTAGCGCATGCATCGCATACAGAAGTGCCGTCGAATCAGCACCGCCGGAAACAGCCAACAACACTTTTCCCCCGGAGCCGAAAAGCCCATTCGCTTTTATAAAATCAGCAACCTTTTGTTCAAACTCCGACAGCATATTCTTTCACTACATAAAAAAAGGGCCTGATATCCAGCCAGGCCCAAAATTCCTTTGAAAAAACTTATCTAAATACCTTCTATCTTCGGTCCACATCCTCGTCAGCTTTTTGTAATGCCCTTATCCGGCCTTCTGCATACCCTTTCCACTCTCTATATTTTGATTGCTGACCTTCTATTGCGACGGCCTGCTGATAAAGTTCCAGCGCCTCCGCGTTGCG
>CAZQXE010000086.1:1515-3590 GCA_964597115.1 uncultured Pirellulales bacterium
TAGCCCACTGGAGCTTCATATTGTTGCCTGCCCTGGAATAGTACGCTACGAGCATCTCAAGGCCATTTTTATACGCCTGTCGATTCACCGCCATCTGTTCAATAATATCGGTTTCACCCGCATTGCCGATATTGACCATACGAGAAGGCCCGGGTCGTCTGGCCTCGGACGGTACAAGCTGACTTCTCCCGCTGTCAACGCCCCGGCAGCCAATTAATACATTCAATAAAACTATAACTACTGTTGTACAAGCTATCCGTGCCATAATGGCCTCCTTTCAATCATAAACCCTGTCCTGTGGATATAAACAATTGTCAATAATCACTTATCAACAAAAAGTCTATCCGTCAAGAACAAACAACCAAAAAATATCCGGTCTATAAACTGTAACAAATCATAGCAGCAACCGCCGCTGAGTTCTACAATTTTTCCTCTAAAAAACACGCCGAGATCCCGGAAGCCCGCTCTATCGGATGCCAAAAGGATTGCAGCGAAGATCAAAAAAAGAAACAGTTGTAGCTATTGATTAGATAATCTGCCGTCTTATTTTCGCCAATCTTATGGGATGTCCCTGGTATCAACAGCATCGGATAACCGTCAAAAAGCCGCTATCCGCCTCAAACTACCTAAAGCCGGGACTAATACCAGAAGTCCGATATGAACTCTGCCTTCAATACTGCTCACAAAAAGCCTGCAAAAAGGTTTGACTTAAGCGGCAAATTTGGGTATAATAACCCTTATAAAAGCTCGGCGATCTGACAGAGGAGGTCATATCTTGAATCGTCGTTAAAAGATGCCATTTCATCGGGAAAAAGGTGTTCCTGCGAATTGGGCTAAAATTCCATCACAACTCCATTTGGAAGCGATGCTATGAAGCGGAATTGGGTGATAATAATACTCCTCCTCGTAAACTGTGTTTTTCTGCTGCAATACGGCTGTGAAGAGCAGGCAATGGCACCTCGACAGCTAAGTTCCGACTGGTTCACACAGGGGAACTGGCCAACATCTCAACCTGCTGCTAGTCCTGCACGCAGAGGAGCGCCAAGAATCACATTCGAGAAAGTAACACACAACTTCGGCAACGTCGGGCCGGTGACGAATCACCTCTGTGAGTTTAGATTCAGGAACGACGGAAACGGTATTCTTAAAATAAACGAGGTTAGCAGAATCTGTGGCTGTACACCATTTTTACTGGAGAAGAGGGAATATGCTCCGGGCGAAACAGGGACATTAAAAGTCAGGTATTATGCTGAAACAGAGTTCGGGCCTGCTACGAAACAGTTATATATCCAAAGCAACGACAGGGCAAACCCCAGGATCACACTGACCGTACAAGCTAATGTCATGTCCAAGGTCGATTATGAGCCAAAGACATTGAACCTTCTACTTGGAAAGAACAATGCCGGTTGTCCGACGATTACGATTGCCAGCATCGATAACCGTCCTTTTTCAATAAAGCATTTCAGGTCAACCGACAATTGCATAACCGCAGATTTTAATCCTGCAGTGAAAGCGACGAGATTTGTTCTTCAGCCACAGGTTGATATGAATAAACTCGAGGCAGCTCAGGACGGTCGAATTGAGATAGGCTTGACTCATCCGGAATGTGATTCGATAAACGTCGGCATAAATACGGTGCCCAAATTCAGGATTTCACCACGATCGATTGTCGTTAGCGGCGCCGAGCCGAGAAAGCCAATATTGAAGAAAGTTCGGATACTGCACAACTACAACGAAGACTTTGAATTAGAATCGGCTTATTCAAACAAGAATCTCGTAAGGGTCGTGGGTAACTCAAGGATAAGAGACGGCTACGAGCTTGAGCTTGAGATAACTCCGCCGGATACCGGTGGCAAAAGCAGGATTTTCACCGAGTTATTCTCCCTGAAAACAAAAAGCGGTGACAGGCTGGAAATACCATGCAGCGGATTCTATTCCGGCAGTGCCGTTCCATCTAAGAGACCCGCAAGAAGAACAACAAGCCAATCAAGGGGTGCCACATCTCAGGCATCCACAAAAAATACAAAGGACTCAAAGGATTGCCCGACTTGCGGACCGAAGGAATACAAATTTAA
>CAZQXE010000086.1:3690-7878 GCA_964597115.1 uncultured Pirellulales bacterium
CCGTTTTGTAAATCTTCTTCAGCTACTTCAGAGATAATCCTTATGAAAATGCCGACAGTCATCGCGCATGATGTATCAGCCTTAAAATCCTTAGCAAGCTGCTCTCTGATTTGATTCACCGTGATGAGTTTTCCTTTTCTCACTTTGCGTACCAACGCATCAACAAGAAGAGGGGTCGGTACAAGCACATTTCTGCCGCCGAATCTTTTTTCCAATTTCGCAGTGACATCGACTACTTTCGGCAGACCTTCCGGCGGATTCTCCATCTTTTGACGCCAGCTTTTACGCGCTCTTGATTTACTACTCATCGTTTTTTTCCTATATAACAAGTTAAATTTAGTCTATACAATAACCAGAATCCTTTTGCTCGTCAACGCCTCGTATATGCCGGTATAACCCGATTTTTGCTGCGATATTCCATTTTCAGGCCGGTTTTAGGAGCTACAAAAAAAATTTATATTTTTTTGTAATAGTACTTGATTTACGGAAAATTCGTGTTATACTTGTATTAGTTGTCATAGTACAATTATTAAGGTTGATATTATGCAGATTCGTATCGACAACGCCTCAGGCAGGCCTGTTTATCAGCAGATAATAAACCATATCAAGCGTGACATCGCTCTGGGCAGGCTCGACACAGATGAAAAGCTGCCCACGGTAAGGCAATTAGCAGCCCAGCTTGCCATAAATCCCAACACAATAGCCAAGGCATACCGCCAACTGGAGCAGGAAGGCATTATTGTCACCAAGCCCGGGGCCGGCGCATTCGTCGCGAATCTCGACAGCAACTTGAGCAAAGCTGTCAGAAAAAAACTCGTAACCGAGGAAATCGAGCGGATTGTAGTCGATGCTTTTCACATGCAGATAGATAAACAGAATTTAGCGGACTGGTTCAAAAACGCGGTGGAAAAATTCAATCTGCCTTTGAAGAAAGGGTAATTGGATGAACGAAAACGTAATTACAATTAAAAATCTTGTAAAGTATTTCGACGGCCGGTGCGTTCTTGACGGCATTAACCTCAAGGTGCCACGCGGATGCATTTACGGTTTGCTGGGACGAAACGGGGCCGGCAAAACGACCATCATCCGGATTCTTCTCGGCCTCGAGCCGGCGACCCGCGGACAAACTTCCCTGCTGGATACCGAATCGACCGAGCTGTCTGCGAAAGTTCGCGGCCGAATCGGATGCGTTTCCGAAGGGCACAATCTCATCCAGAATTATAAGGTCAGCCGACTAATCAAGCTCTGCAAAGACCTTTCCCTGCAGTGGAACAACGAGTCTTTTGAGCATCTGATAGAAACATTTCGCCTGCCGGCCGACCGAAGAGTAAGAGATCTGTCCATGGGTATGCGAGCACAATTGAATCTTGCGCTGGCCATGGCGATAGACCCCGAGCTGCTCATACTCGACGATCCCACGCTGGGACTCGACACCGTCGCACGCCGGCAATTCATCGAGCTTGCCATTGATATCATCCAGCAGCAAGGCCGAACGATTCTTTTCAGCTCCCACATCCTCAGTGACGTCGAGCGAATCGCCGACCGCGTGGGCATCCTTGCAGCCGGCAAGCTCATCGTGGATTGTCCGCTCGAAGAGCTCAAAGAGCGAGTTAAAAAGTTGCGGATAATTTTCCCGGAATCCGCACCGGAAAACCTGTATCTAACCGAGATTGTAAATCAGAAAATCGACGGCCGTGAAATGGTGATAACCGCCGCCAACTGGAACGAGCAGAAACAGACTATTCTCGATACTTTCAAACCGTCAAGCTGCACGGAAATTCCGATGAGCCTTGAGGACATATTCATCGAATGTACCAGGCCCAATCCAAAGGCTATTGAAAGCAGATAGCAGGAGATTAAGAAATGTTTGCACTTATAAAAAGAGAAATCCAGGACCATTTAGTGTATTTCATCGGAGCCGCTGCTTTCTCGGCATTGCTGATTATCCTGTCGGTCGAAGCGGTGTACGAAAACGAACCGTGGAAACCGCCGGTATTTTCGATAGGATTTGGAATCCCAATTGCTACTATCGTCTTAATAGGCTTATGCGCGATGGGTGCATCTCAGATGTACACGGACAGGAACAGGAAAATTTCCGCATTCCTTTCAACGCTGCCGGTAAGCAGAAACAGGATTTTGCTCGCAAGGATTATAACCGGCACCCTGGCAATCCTGATTTTCTTCCTGCCTTTGATTATTACAGCTTCAATCCTGCTGCATCTTTACACCCCGCCCATCCCGATATATTCCGGCATGGTTTTCGAAATTTCCACAGCAGCATTTCTTATGGCCTTTGCCTGCTATTGCATCAGCCTGCAAGCCGGTTGGAATTCGGGCAGAATTATGCCCACATTGGGCGGTTTGGTATTATCAGCCATTCTTATTCCACTAATTATCATCAAAGGTTTCAGCTTCGAAATTACTGTGATACTCGTGTTATTTATTACCGCCTACCTAATCCGTATCCGGCAAACGTTTACGTCAACATCACTTTAGGAATATAATTATGAAGCCTTTAATAAACCATCCCGTTAAAGTTTTTGTTACCGGCTTTATCGCCCTGTTATTCTTATCGCTGTCGTTGTTCTGGATTCGATTTGCATGTGAGACATATCTTACGGTTAACAATATGGCCGATAGCGTTCGTATAGAACCTTCGGGCATCGTGCCGACCGAACTTGAAAACGACCCGAAAGTCACTCAACACTCCCTGGCGTCCGCACGTATAGGACCGGAAGAACCAATTTTCCTTGGAATTTTAGATTATTTTATCGCGAGGCTTCCGGGCGGACGTCTCTCAAACGTTTATTTCACAGAAGATGATGATGAATGGCTGTATTTCGATAAAAAGACCGGCCAGCTCGTTTACCGATATCAAAAAATACAAAGAATGCCCGATAAAACCAGATTGACGATAAATGTAGAGCTCTACATTGGCCCGGAAGGAATCGCAACAGTTCCGAATAAAACTCTCGGCCGATTTATTGAGCCAATCATTGACCTAAACGAAATTTATCAATTTCGCCAGCAGATTCTTTATGACAAGAAGCTGCGGCAATTTTTCAAAATCGACTGCAATAAACAGACAGTAGTTAAAGGAACCAAGCTCGGCAAAGACGACTCTCATAAGCCAATCCAGATAGGTCGGCTAAAAAAGAACACCTTTGGATCTCCCATAGTGCACTGGCAGCCTCCGAAAGTTCCAGATATTGACGGTGATGTAAATACAACACGTTCGATAGTAGAACACAAACCAATCATACCGACTGATTATAACTATCATGCCGGACTGTATTTGCTTGTCCTTGACAAAACCGGCCGGATCGACCTGCTCGATAAAGAGACTCTTGAATTTGCCGGATATGCGGGTTGGCTGCCTACCCCGAAGACTTACTTTGGCACGACGCAATCTGCGAGACCGAAAAATCTGTTAAGCTACGAAGTCCGGCCCCTGGTCTTGAATAAGTTTTACCTTGAAGATGGCAGATTGTATAAGACTATTTTTGGCGGGCTGATTGGTCATCAGCGAGTGGCTTACACGGTTGATAGAAAATACCTGGGAATGTCCGCCGCCAGCGTATCTCGCGATGGAAATGCTCTTGCGCTTTCTGTTTTTGATGAAAATGGAAAACAAATCAATACACAGTATAATGCATATATTCCTTCGAGCACGGCGGCTTTTTGGGGAGTTCCCTGGGCGCCTGTTGCAACCATCGGCAAATTCCTGACGGAAAATCTTCATCCGCCGATTCTCTCTCTTGCCTCATATTTCACAGCATCGACCTTCGAAGCTGGCTCCGGCCATAGAGCCCTGTTTATACTGCCGAACTCATTCATAGCGATGGTCGGCAGAGACCTTCGCGGAAACTTTGCAGAGAGATTCTTCTCCGCCCTTTGGTTTATATCGCCTTCGATAATACTGGCAATATTCCTTGCTTGGCGTCTTGATAAAGACGCTAAAATTATCGGATTAACAAAAAGGGCAAAACTCTCCTGGATAATCGGGACAATCGCCTTCGGCCTGACCGCCTACATTACATACAGACTGACAAAGCCGAAGATAACATTAGTCACCTGCCAAAACTGCGGTAAACCGAGAAGACCGGATATGGAAAAATGCCATCGCTGCAAAAGCCACTGGTACGTACCGGAACTAACGCCGCCGGCCTGGCGTGTCGTCGAATAAAA
>CAZQXE010000086.1:7978-11952 GCA_964597115.1 uncultured Pirellulales bacterium
TCCGGCACAACAAACGGCTCACGATAATTCCGCTTGACGTACATATTCGCCCAGTTGCTATGTTCACCAATGAATTTTTCCTTTTCGGGATCTATCGTCAGCATTGGGCCCATAGTAATCGGCTCTTTGGCCAGGTCCACCTCGTTGGCAGCAAGATGTTCGAGCATTCTGTTGAACGAGTCCATCAGCTCGGTATTGTCACCGATTTCTTTTTTAATCTCATCGGCCGGCATCTTCCTGCCAAGTCGATAGGAAATATTTCCCACGTGGCACAAAGCTGCGGATGTGTGACCGACTTCGATATCGGCATGGAGATCGCTTACCTTTCGACTGCGAACTGCATCAATAAAGTTCTTAAAATGTCCCTCGCTGCCGCCACCTGCGAATTGCTTGATTTTATTGTCGTCATTGTCATATACCCAGCCACCACCTTCGCCGGCAGCAAAGTAACCACCTTCACATTGCACAACGACGCCAATACGCGTCCCACGATAGTTATCCATAGCATTCTGGCCCTTGATTTTCGGCAGACCACGAACCTCAAAAATAATCGGGGCTGGCTTGTAATCGTAGAATGCAATCTGAGTATTCGCAGTCTCAGCTATATCACCAACTCCGAATCGGCCGCCGATGCTAATCACATGCTGCGGCAGCTTCGGGTCACCCAGAGCCCAGCGTGACTCGTCAACCTCGTGAGCACCCTGATTGCCGATATCACCACAGCCTGTGTCCCAGAACCAGTGCCAAAAATAGTGTAATTGTTCTGGTTTTCGCCGTAAAGGCTCCATCTCGGCAGGCCCGCACCAGAGATTATAGTCCACAGACTCCGGAACCGGATTCGGTCCATTACTACCGGGTACAACTCCCCCGTTCTCTTCATTAAATCGCGGCTTATAACAGAAACCTCTAACCCAGAGAATTTTCCCGATATGTCCCTGATTAATGTATTCATAAGCATCCAGGTATGCGCTTGACGAACGTCTTTGAGTACCATTTTGAACGATGCGTTTGTACTTGCGAGCAGCCTCGACCGCCTTTCGACCTTCCCAGATGTTGTGCGAGGACGGCTTTTCGACGTAAACGTCTTTTCCCGCCCGGCAGGCAAGGATTGTCACCAGGGCGTGCCAGTGGTTTGGAGTCGCCGTCGAAATAGCATCAATTTCCTTGTCTTCCAGAAGCTTACGCACATCACGATAACCTTTTACCGTCAGGTCATGTTTTTTGAAATCCTCAACCGCACGATCGATAAGGTTCTGGTCCGGATCACAGACGGCTACTACACGAACGCCTTCGATATTGCTAAACTCCATGCAGTGCCCGCCTTTACAGAACTTCCCTTTACCGCCGACACCGACGACCGCAAGCCGAATATCATTATTGGCGCCGCGAACCTTCGAGAACGGTGTCGCCATGGCTATCGAGGCACCGGCAATCATCGAACTCTTAATAAAATCTCTACGACTTAACTTATTCATAACATTTCCCCAACATTCTTATATAGTTTCTTCGAGCGACTTCTAATTCTCTTGTTTTATCGCCGCGTATTGTTCGTAATGTTCAGCCACCCTGGCTTGTTTTGTATCATCCTTATGAAAATATAATCGATACCTGAAAGTCAGACTCTGACCGGCGTCAATTTTAATATCGCCCGTGCCTCTCGGTTTGCGTTCAAAGTCATGCACACCGAAGGGATTGGCAGCAAACAGTCCGTAAGTGCGGACGTGCCACCAAGTAGGATGTTTCGGATTCTGTGGATTGTCAAAGATAGCCACTCCCACGACCTGACCTTGTACAGGACCGTAGCAATCGCACCAGGCCGCACGCTTGCCCCAGGCGTCGCTGTCACGGTGGCCTTCGCTGTTGACGATATGTCCCTGAGCCACATAACCTTCCACCCGCATCGTCGGCGCCAGGCGCATTGCCATCGACCCTTCTTTAGTGTCACCCAATACCACATCGCCATTTGAGGCGAGGATCGTGACCTCGAAGTCCATCATTTGCCCGTCCGTTCGGCTGTAGAATTTGTGCGTTCGAGTATCCGTGCAAACGATACTTCCGTCATTCGCCACGTATTTGTTTTGCGATTGAATAATACCCACATCCTTACCGGAGGCGACCTTTAGAAATTTATCATGAACTATCTTGCCTGCCCTGCTACTCTCGGCCCAAAAATCGTTTCCATTTATCGCCCCGTGCGTAAACCACAAAGAACGGTGATGAGGATGATCTTTTTTTTCGTTCTCGCCATCCTTCATCGGCCAGTGACGGATAATCGGCGCTCCGGTCGGCCCTATCACCGGATAAAAATACGGACGAGGCACATCTTTAAAACAGTATTCCGTGAATAGCTCACCGTTTATATCAACCCGCAACGTCTTTTCATATTCGGTTATCTTAACGCCCGAAGCATCCTTTTGGCCAGCGACGGATTTCTTTGCCTTTGTAATCATCTGCTGCCATAGCTGACGCTGCTCGATAAGGGCCTTAACACGATCATCAGGATTAGTACGAGCTTCAAGGAGAATCCAGCCGGCATAGTCCATTGCTGCCAGCAGGTTCATCAGCTCCTGATAGGGATAGCTGTCGTCGTTAAGCTCGCGGATATGGACGGTGTCACCGAAACGACCTTTGACCAGGTTGAAATTGTGCTCCAGCCCCTGCCCCTGAAGATCTTCAGAATTGCAGTTCCAGCAGACGCTGACGCTGGGATTATCCGCAATATCCATAATTGCTTTTATGACCGGAAGCGGCGAGCATGCCCCGTGCACTTCCAAACGAATCTGCTGGCCTAAGTCGGCAGCAAAGCGACCAAGCTCGTTGAGCGATTTACCTATCTGCTCTATCGTTTTTTCATGCGGCACGCCGTCAGGAAAATCGTTCGGTTTGATCTTTACACCCGAGCCGCCCACATCATGCGACAGCCTGATATATTCCTTTGCACCGTCGATGTCACTTCTAAGCTTTGCCGGATCAGTGTGATGGAATGCAAAGTTTGTGCCCAAACCAACGAGCGTAACAGCACTGTCGTCAAAACGCTTCCTCACATCCCGCCGCTGTTGGGCGTCGAGATCCGATTCGACACCGTGAGCGTGCCCGATTCGCAACTCTACTCCAAAAACCCTGGTCTTTTCGCAGTTGGTTATCAGTGCAGAAAGGTCCCAGTCTCTTGCCCAAAGATAGGTAACCAGCCCGAATTTCATCTTCGTAACAGACCCGGCTGGCTTTACGGCGAATACTTCACTCAGCGGCCCTACTGCAACTGCTGCGGCGCCAAAGTAAACTGATTTCTGAAGAAAATCGCGGCGTGTATAACTTAACGAATTCATTTTTTCTTTCTAACAGACATCTTGTCAACGGTTAAAGCCAAAAAGCGCTTGTTTCCTGGCCGCCCTCCTGACAATATTCACGTCTTACTTTGGCCTGCCCCTATTGATATAGCCAAAAAAGTATTATCCCGGTTCAAGACTGCTCTGTCAACCGAATTCTGAGTAAACTGTAATAGCGCTTCTTTACCCGCTATTTGTTATCCACTAATTGTACAAGTTTCTCTGCAATTTTCAGATCGGCTTGGGGCTTTCTGATTCGCCTGCATGCCTGTGCCATCATTTGCCGCTTATCATCGTCTTTCATCAGTCCGGCCAGCTCTTCCCACAACCATTCGGCCCGGTCTTTTTCATCAGGCAAATCGTCCACAATAACCGCTGCTCCCGCTTCCACAAGTTTGCCAGCATTGAGGTACTGATGCCTGTCCTTATGATACGGATAAGGCATACAAATACTCGGTACCGCGGTGGCTGCGAATTCAGCCACGCTGACCGCCCCGCTTCTGCCTATAACCAAATCCGCAGCGGTTAGCAGGTCGGGCATATCATCATAATATCCTAAAACATTATAGCTGATTTTAGCACCGGCATAATCGCTTCGGACTTTTTCAGAATTACTCCGCCCCGCAAGGTGGACTATCTGCCAATCAT
>CAZQXE010000087.1:0-11861 GCA_964597115.1 uncultured Pirellulales bacterium
CTTTCGGTAAGAATATAAAGACCCCAGTAAAGACCGTTAATATAGACATGAACGGGCCTGCTGTGAGGAGCCAGCCCACCCAAATCCAGTACCGTATCACGTGCATATTGGTCTCGAAGGTAATCTGCATGATCGGTTCCTATACCGCCGCATGCTGAGCTGTCCCCGAACCATGAATAATTCCAGATGGCTCTAAGGATAAGCGTCTCAAAATGAGTGACATCAGTATCTTCGAACAACGGGAAGTCCAGTTGTGAAGGACCGTATTCATTCTTAAAGAGCATGCGCAGCGAATGCTTCCCAACACCTTGCGACCTGCCATACTGGCTTCCGTGGACACGCAGGCCTGCATTTACCTGGAAGTCGATACTGTTTACTGGATCGACCCATTCTATTGAAGCCGGTCTTTCCCACTCGATCCCGGTCATCTGAGTGTTGGCATATATGCCTGTGTCGTCATCAAAAAAATCGTCGTTGTCTATAACAATGCACACAGACGGAATAGTTTTGAGATCGTCCTTAATAGTACGTTCATAGGCTGGATCATCGACCACATCTTGATCCATTGCGTAGTCAACTCGGGTACCTCCCCAGCTTCTGGGAAAGCCATCAGGGTATCGAGGCTGTTGTAACACATCATCCAAAAAGATATATGTGAACGTTACAATCTCCGAATTCTTCCAGCCTGACTTAATCGCAAAAGCACGCAGGCATGTGGTTGTTGTTATGGAAACAGGCCTGGTGTAGTATATACCCCTGCCGATATTCCGCTCGTCATCGAAAGGTGAGCTGCCGTCAATGGTATAAAATATCGAAGCCCCTTCGGTTTCGGTGGCGATTGTGAGAGTAAAAGGCTCATCGTAAAAGCCGCGACTGTGGCTGAACTCGGGCGCTTCAACCTCACCTGAATAGGCACCCTCATTCCCTTCTTCCGGAGTAGGAAGGGAAAGGAACTTCCATTCTCCAGTTGCATTCGGATAGCGGCCGTAAGAAACATCAGTGGTTTGTTCGCCATACGTGACACTATCAATCAAAGTACTGCCATCGGCCTCGAACAAACCAATCTCTTCGCCGTCCGCACTCAATTTAAAATTCGCGTGCAGTCCGTCATCGCCGATGTCACCATCAGCCCATACCAACAGAAAACCCCCGGCGGGAATAGTAGTCGAATCAGGAAACTGCCATTTGTTCGGATTGGTTAAATCATCCGTAAGATACAATCCCCCGATATTGACGGGAGTTGCACTGGTATTATAAATTTCAATCCAGTCATCATACTCGCCCTGTGGGTCCGGTTCGACACTGCTATTAGCAGCCATAAACTCGTTGATTACGATGGGTGTTTGTGCCTCTACATTAACCAATAAAGAGAAGGTTATTGCAAAGGAAAGTAACGACATTCTTGCAAACTTAAGCATTTATTAATCCCTTCCTCACTGATGGTTGTGCACTTACTTCGTTTTCACTTTTGCCCCCTGTGGGCTTGAAAAATACGTAACTGAAATTATCAGTTAGGTTATACTTATTATAACATATATGTAGTGGTTAAGACAATTACTTTTTATGTAAATCGACTCAGTTAGCAGCGACACCGGATTAGGGAATAATATCACTATCGTCGGTACCAGGTGAGCCGCCGGCATACTTACTGGCATACCAGGAGTCTTTCCGGCCCCAACTGTTCGGATCAGGATTAGTCGGATCTATTATTGTCAGAGAAAAACCATCGCCATCAGTAACATCATACCAGTCATCTTCATAGCTAAAGTCCAGGATCACCCGGCCGATGGCATCTTCCAGCCTGATTCTCTCACCGCCGTTGTTCAGCCTGCCGGCATATTCGCCGGCTATATTAACAACTGAGCCGTATCGCAACTCGAAGGCATCATGATCACGAACAATAACGACATATTCTCCGGTTAAAATTTCGAGATTATCAAAAGAAAAATCAATCCCATCCGTGAAGCTTACAAGATCCAAATCAACTGTTTCGGCTCCGACGTTTTTAAGTTCAATGAACTCAATAAGTTCGGTTTTAACATCCGGATCGTAATGAATCTCATTGATTACCACGCCAAAATTCTGCTCATGCTGGTCTTCAGCTAAAAAGGCAATATCAGTGATTTCATCATAATCACCATTAAGCTCGGCGGAACCGGCTAAAAATGCTATCGATATCACTGACAGCAACCAGATTGTCATAGCTCTAAGCATCATCTTTTTTTAATTCACCCATGCTCTAAATTACCTACAGCGTTTTAGCCCGGCAGGTTCAATTTATGCGGTTCATAACGTGAATATTATAAGAACAGATATCGGTTGCTATGTGGGCCTTAAAAAGTCAATATCGTACAAATCAATTTTATTTATTTTAACATAAATAAGATAAGCAAGTCAATACCTGTTATTATGGCTAAAATGCCCAATCATTGATTCCGCGAGCAGTTGTGGAATTTAGTGCTAATGTGTCTCGAAATTGCTCTTAAGATATCGATTTACGGTATTTTCAGCAAAAAAAAGGTTGCATATTCGCACCAGTTAGGATACAATATTCACAGTTAGGAGGCTTTTAGGAGAAGGCCCGATAAAAGATCGTAAGCCAAATTATTGGTTGGTAGGAGAAAAGTGATTATGGCTGGTATGTTTTATTCTTTGCAGGAATCCGCCGAGAAACTCAATAAAACAGAGGAAGAATTAAAACAAATGGTCAAGGACGGCCTGTTGCGTGAGTTTCGCGACGGCGCGAATTTGTTGTTTAAGGTTGAGGAAGTCGAAGCATTAATGTCGGACACGAGTGCTATGGAGATCGAAGAGATTCCGGCAGCCGAGACACCGGAACCTCAGGCACCGACGCTCGAAGAACTTTCGTCTGATGCTCAAGAACCAGAAGCTTCGGAGCCAGAGATTCCAGAACCAGAACTATATGAATCAGAGGTCCCGGAACCAGAAGCTCCGGAAATAGAAATTCCTGAGCCGGAAGTACTCGAACCGGAAATTACAGCAGAAGTTCCCGAACCGGAGATTATGGCAGAGGATACATCTGTACCGGAAGCTCCGGTACCATTAGAGGAGGCTGCAGGCTCCAGTGAAATTTTACTGGCACCGGAAACAGGTGCTCCGGCAATACCAAGTGACTTAACTGATGCGGACACCGCCCTTACCGGCCAGGGAACCAGCGTTCTTGGGGAAACAGACCAGGACTATGAGATAACAGACGACACGATGGCTGAGACTTCTATTCCAGGGGGCGGCCTGACAGGTACGACTCCTGAAGTACCGTTAGAGGAGATTGAAGAGGACGTCAATCTGGACTCTTTCGGAAGTGGCTCAGGCTTGCTGGATCTTTCCCTTCAGGCTGATGACACCTCGTTAGGTGGTATTCTCGATGAGATTTACACAGCCGAGGGCGAAGGCAAAGAACCGGTTGGAGCTGAATCCGGCTCTGCGGCAGCAGTGACTGCCGAACCAGAGGAAACGGTCCCCGAAGAGGAGCTTGCGGCGCCCCTACCCGCTCCGGAAATGCCGGCATTAGCCCAGCCTTATATAGAGATGGCGCCGGATACGCAGAGCAACACTCTCGGAATGCTGTTGTTTCTGCCGCTGGCGATTGTTATTTACACCTCGGCCGTTGTCATGGCAGGGCTAAAAGGCATTATGCCTTCGATTCTGGGAGCAATACAGGGTTTAATTTGGTATATCATGGGTGCGGCAGCTGTGGTTTCGGGTTTAGTAGTTGGCGCAGCATTTATGCTCACCGGCGAGAAAAGCACAAAGACTAAAAAACCAAAAAAGCCCAAGAAAGAAAAAGTTAAGAAAGAAAAAGTTAAGAAGGAAAAGAAACCCAAAAAAGAAAAGAAAGCAAAAAAAGCAAAATAAGCTTTCTGCATAAAATCGAAATAAAAAGACCGCCTTACGAACTCCGGGCGGTCTTTTTTTTAACCTTTTATGCCTAAAACATCCGCCATGGAATACAAGCCCGGTTCCTTTCCGACAAGCCATTTTGCTGCACGTAATGCTCCCCTGGCAAAAGTGTCTCTGCTATTGGCGGTATGACTAAGAGTAACCGTTTCTCCGAGCGTACCAAAGATTATCGAATGAATACCGGTAATATCGCCGGTACGGATGGCATGCATACCAACAGTGCCTTTCCGCCGTAAAGCATCTTTGCCACATCTGCCATGAGTTACGGATTCGGAGAAATCCCGGCCGGTCGCCTGGCAAATATTCTCAGCTAATGTAAGAGCAGTGCCGCTTGGGGCATCTTTTTTAAAACGATGGTGCTGCTCAATTATCTCTACGTCGTATTCTGTGCCTAATATCGAAGCAACTTTACCGGCCAGAGAAAATAATACGTTCATACCCAGACTCATATTAGTGGCGTAAAGAACAGGAATTTTGTTGGAAGCTGCTTTCATTTTTTCCCGCTGCTCCTCGCTCAGGCCGGTAATGCCTGAAACTAAAGCAGTACTGCTTCCGAGGCAGTAATCAATGGTTCCGTTTGCCGCTTCAGGCTGTGAAAAGTCGATTGCAACGCCAGCAGTAACTACCGGGTACGTATCTGTTAATTTAACGCCAATCGTTCCTGACGCCCCTCCGGCGTCTCCACAGGGTGGCCAGGCCCATTTGCCGATATCCGGATGGCCATGTCTTTCGACTGCTGCAATAATATCGAACTGATCAGAATCGGCGGCTAACGAAAGAATCCGTCCGCCCATCCGACCGGCAGCGCCAACAACTACAAGTTTGATTCCCATTTTGAAAAATTCCCTTCCTATTGCCGATAAAACGTGAAAAATATAACCGCCAAATTCCATAATTGCAAAAAAATTATATTGAAATGCCCATAAATATCGTTATAATTACAAATATTAGATATTTTGAGGCATTGTTGATATGAAAAAAGGGATACATCCAAAGTACGATAAAGTCGTAGCTCATTGTGGTTGCGGGAATACATTCGAGACCCGCAGCACAGTGAAGGAAATTCATGCAGAGATCTGCTCGATGTGCCACCCGTTCTATACCGGCAAGCAAAAGTATGTCGATACTGCCGGACGAATTGAGCGGTTCCAAAAGAAATATGGCACAAGCTATATCAAAGAGGCTCCCAAAAAGAGCACAAAAGACCAGAAGCAATAGATAATTCTCCAGACAACATTTCACGCTCACATCCTAAGAAAACCGGGACGTGAGCTTTTTGCTCTTATGGTCTAAGACAAGCAGGTCGTGCTGTAACGACTCGCTTATTTTACACTATCGTTTCGTACCTTTAGCGGACCGTATCTATGGCTGATCAAAAGGATAATAGTCTACTGACAAAACTCGACGAGATCGAGGCTCGTTATAGCGAGATCGAAAAGCAGATTGCTGAGCCCGCAATTGCAACTGACTCAGCCAGGCTGATATCGCTATCTAAAGAGCAGGGCAAACTCAAAGCAATAGTCGCAAAATATCGCAAGTATAAGAACACAGCAGCCGGCATCGAAGAGGCCGAGCAGATATTAGCAGACAGCTCCGCCGATGAAGATTTTAAAGCACTAGCAAAAGAAGAAATACAGCAGCTCGAAGGCAAAGAGAAAATCCTGCTTGAGGAAATCGCAAACAGCCTGGTAATGGCCGATGATATGGATGTCGATTCAGTCATAGTGGAAATACGAGCTGGCACCGGTGGCGAAGAGGCGGCTTTATTCGCACGCGACCTTTACAATATGTATGCAAAATATGCTGATAGTCGCAAGTGGAAAATTGAGCAACTTAATTTTAGTACAACAGAAAAGAGCGGCTTTCGCGAAGCTATATTCAGTGTCAAAGGGCCAGGTGTGTGGTCCAAATTAGGATATGAAGGAGGCGGCCATCGTGTTCAGCGCGTCCCGGAAACCGAATCACAGGGCAGAATCCACACTTCAGCGGCAACGGTGGCGGTTCTGCCTGAGCCTGAAGAGCTGGATATTCAGATAGCTGAGTCGGATGTCGTCGAACACGTCAGCAGATCAAGCGGGCCAGGCGGCCAAAGCGTCAACAAACTCAGCAGCGCCGTCAAGCTCGAGCATACTCCTACAGGAATCACTGTAAGTATGCAGGACGAAAAGAGCCAGCATAAAAATCGCGCTAAAGCGTGGCGGATTTTGAGAAGCAGGGTCTATGAGCATCATCTGAGCAGGAACAGGGCCGAGCGCGACTTACAACGTAAGAGTATGATCGGCTCAGGCGACAGATCCCAAAAAATCAGGACATATAATTACCCACAAAATCGCGTAACGGACCACAGAATCAACTTATCGCTTTACAGCCTGGATAAGATAATGGCAGGCTCTATGGACGAACTGATTGCCGCTCTGAAAGATCACGACAGGCAGCTAAGGTTGGAGAGCTTATAGTTTTTCATTTCGGTAATTGCAGGGGGAAAAAAGCAAATCGTTCTTGAGTTATAGGCTCGCTGCATATATAATCACCCAAAATTTGTGAAATCCGGGAACGATTGGACAGCAGATGCAATATCGCAAAAACACTCGTGAGCATAAAAGCACAACCATCTTTTACGCTTATGCGCTTACAGCTTGTGTAGTCATGTTGTCAGGCTGTGCCGGGACACAGCGGCATGAAACAGTGGAGCAAATCCGCATAGAAAACGCAGATATTCTTCAAGCGATGGAAATAGCCGAGGACGTCCTGGCTGAAATGCACTTCACAATCGATAAAGCCGATGCCAAGAGCGGTTATATAAGAACAAAGCCGCTGTCGGGGGGACAGTTTTTTGAATTCTGGCGCTGTGACAATATCGGGGCAGACAGTTCGCTTGCGTCAAATCTGCACACCATCCGCAGAACGGTAGAATTAGAAGTGGTCCGGCCGGGCGAAGATTTGATTATCGACTGCAATGTACACGTTCAAAGGTTATCCCTGCCCGAGCGGGATATCACCAGCAGTGCGCGAGTGTACCAGATGTTCTCAAGAAGCAAGGAGTCATTGCAGAGATTAAAACTCAATTCTTATCAGGAAAGAAATTTGGCATGGATTGATTTGGGAAAAGACGAACGACTTACAACGGAGATTCTAAGGCGTATTGAAAATCGTGCTCAACGCGAAGAGTGAAACAAAGCACGAGATACACTTCACAAAATATAAGAGATACGAAATATGAGAGTATTGGTTTGTGGTGGAGCAGGATATATCGGCAGCAACATGACTGCCATGTTGGCCGCTGAAGGTTATAAGCCGGTGGTTTATGATAATCTCAGCATGGGTCACAAATCGGCTGTCGGACAGGCCGAGTTTGTCCACGGTGACTTAGCTGATTACGATTTGCTCGTCAAGACGCTCAAAAAAAACAATATTGAAGCGGTAATGCACTTCGCAGCTTTTATTGAGGTTGGTGAATCGGTTCAGGAGCCGCTGAAATACTATCGTAATAATCTCAGTTGTACGCAAAATTTGCTCTCGGCTATGGAAACCGCGGGCACCAGGAAATTTGTTTTCAGCAGCACAGCAGCGGTATACGGCATCCCAAAAAATGTGCCGATTACCGAAGATTCACTGACCGAGCCTATTAATCCTTATGGCCAGACAAAGCTGGCGGTTGAAAAGATGTGTCACTACCAGAGCCGGGCGGGGAAACTGGCGTTTGCATCGCTAAGGTATTTCAACACATGCGGCGCGGGAAACGGCGCCACTCTCGGCGAGGACCACAAACCGGAATCGCATCTGATTCCGCTGACCATACAGGCGGCAATGGGCAAGCGTAGTAACATAAGAATTTACGGAACCGGTTACGATACGCCGGACGGGACCTGCATCCGCGATTACATTCATATTGACGATTTGTGCAGAGCTCATTTGCTGGCATTAGGCAAACTGAACGGCAACGCTGAGCTTACATGCAATCTGGGCAACCAAAAGGGATATTCGGTCAGAGAAGTAATAGAAACAGTAAAAAGCGTCAGCGGCAAGGATTTCAACGTTGTCGAAACCGGTGCCAGGCCGGGTGATCCGCCGGTTTTAACGGCCGATGCCACAAAGGCAAAGAGCGAGCTCGGCTGGAAAGTTGAAAAGCCCGAGCTTCAGGAAATGGTCGCTACCGCCTGGAAGTGGCATAACGAGCATCCTGAAGGCTACCCGGACTAAAAAAGATTCATTAGGCAACAGTCGGAGATTTTTCTGTGGAGCATATGAAGAATAAGATCGTCGATTTCCTCAAGAAAAATGATATGCATCCTGAGCAGATCGATATGGAGAGCTGCTGCAATATCTTTCTTCAGGAAATGAATCTGGGTCTCGCAGCTCAGGAAAGCTCTCTGGAAATGATTCCGACATATATCGAAACGCAAAAAAATGTTCCAACAAATGAGCAGGTCGTTGTGATGGACGCTGGCGGCACAAATTTTCGTGTCGCAACGGTTCATTTCAACGAAGACAAACAGGCCGTCATAGAAAGCCTTCAATTGCACCGAATGCCCGGCGTCGATAAACAAGTGAGCAAAAAAGAATTCTTCGAGACAATGGCCGGTTACGTTAAAGATGTTGCAGATATAAGTCCCAATATCGGCTTTTGCTTTTCCTATCCGACCGAGATTTTGCCCAACAAAGACGGCAGGTTGATCCGGTTTTCCAAGGAAATTAAGGCCGAAAAAGTCGTAGGTCAGATGATCGGAGAAAACCTTAATGCGGCGCTCGACTCGATAGGATACAAGGAACAAAAGCACGTTGTGATACTCAATGACACCGTGACAACGCTTCTTGCCGGCAGGGCAATGTCATTTAACAGGAACTATGACAGTTATGTTGGTTTCATTCTCGGGACAGGAACAAACTGCGCCTATATCGAAAGTAATCAAAACATAACGAAAAAGCCCGAGCTGGACCCGGCCGGAAGTCAAATCGTAAATATCGAGTCCGGCGGATTCGGAAAAGCCCCGATGGGCACCATCGACAAACAATTCGATAAATCGACAAACAATCCGGGTGAGCATACATTTGAAAAAATGATTTCCGGAGCTTATCTGGGACCATTATCTTTGATGACAATCCAGGCGGCTGCGAAAGAAAAACTTTTCAGCGATGAAATTTTCAAAGAGCTTACAAGCATAAAAGAGCTAACAACTAAAGATATTAACGATTTTCTCCATAAGCCCAAAGACGGCGATAATCCGTTATCTAAGGCTGTCGCTGATTCTGACAACGACCGTTTCTTATTACTCGGCCTCGTCGAAGCGATAGTCGAGCGGGCGGCAAAACTCACAGCGACAAACCTCAGCTCAGCAATACTCAAATCCGGCAAAGGGCAGGAACCGAATTATCCCGTCTGCATTGTGGCTGAGGGTACGACTTTTTACAAACTCAAAGATTTTCAATCGCAGGTCGAATTTTACCTCCAACAATACCTTGTAGAACAAAAAGGCAGGTTCTACGAAATCATCGGCGTCGATAACGCAACGTTAATCGGAGCCGCCATCGCAGGCTTAACGAATTGATTCCTTAAATAGAACCAGCCGGGCAGTAACGGGAAAGTGATCCGAAGGGTAGCGCCCATTTATATTGTCATGCAGAATTTGTGCTTCCAGCACTTTTGTTGCCGATGGTGCCAAAACATAATCGATTTTTTCCCCATCCCGATTTCCCTTGAATTCATTGAATGTCCCCACCCCTGAAGCATTACGGTGTAAAACACGAAATGTATCGACCAGAGGAACTGGATTCGCAGGCACGTCACTATCATGGCCGACATTTACGGTTTCTCCTCTTAGATACTTTATGACCGGATTTTCTTCGCCAACATTAAAATCGCCCGCTACTACAAACGGGTCGTGGTGTTTTCTTTGCCGGATTCGTTGAGCCAGCAGGACCGCACTTTTTTCTCTTGAGGGCTGAGAAACATGGTCCAGATGCAAGTTATAAATATAGAACGCTTTGCCGGATTTTTTATCCACAAACCGCGACCACGTGCAAATTCGCGTATAGGCATTGCCCCAGGTAATGGAGTTGGGAACTTCCGGCGTATCGGAAAGCCAGAATGTAGTCGACTCGTTCACATCAAAGCGAGCACGATCGTACAGAATCGCGCAGTACTCGCCCTCTTTGTCACCATCATCGCGCCCCACGCCAACCATTCCGTATCCCGGAACCGCTGTTAAAATCTCTTCGAGCTGGAAACGTAACGCCTCCTGCAGGCCGACGACGTCGCTTTTATGATTTCGCAGAACTTCAAAGACCATTTGGCGGCGATTTTTCCAGTGATTTTCGCCGTCATCGGCAGTGCCGTAGCGAATATTGAAACTCATCGCTCGCAATTCGAGGCCGTTCGCATCCGTCTTTTCGAGATCGGCACTTCCGGCATACCCGCAGCAGCAAAAACTAAAGAACAGCAACGAAGCTAAGATTATCGCTTTGAAAGTTTTTACGTGAAACACAGCCAATTCCTTAAGCATTTTTTGTCATTCCTGCGAAAGCAGGAATCCACAATCCCATCTCTCTGGATTCCGGGTCAAGCCCGGAATGACAAGTTTCAAAATTAAAGGCTTTCATTTTTTTCTTTTTCCGAGAGTGGCTCGTTCAGTGAACCGGAGCGGAAGCCCTGCAGGTCGACGGTCACGAACTTGAAACCGAGTGATTTCAATCTATCGATTATTTGCGAACGAATCGGCTCGGTCGTGACCTTCTCGATATCCTGCGGATTGACTTCGATCCGGGCAATTGTATCGTGATGGCGAACACGAAATTCAACGAAGCCAAGCGAACGCATAAATTCCTCAGCCTTGTCGATTTGCTTTAGCCTTTGCTCGGTAACTTCCAAACCGTAGCTGATTCTCGAAGCCAGACACGGCGAAGCAGGCTGGTCTGCGGTGGGCAGGTTCATTTGGCGGGACAATTGGCGAATATCTTCCTTCGTCAGCTTTGCTTCTGCCAGCGGCGAACGAACGCCGAAGACCTTCATCGCACGGTTGCCGGGCCGGAAATCGTCGAGGTCATCGAAATTGGTGCCGAAGATAACATGCTCAAATCCCTGCTCTTTCGCCATATCTATCAGGACCTTGCAGATATGTGATTTACAGTGAAAACAGCGGTCCGCTTTGTTAGCGACAAAGTTCGGATCGGACAATTCATCGGTATCAATGACCTCCAAACGAGCACCCATTTGCTCGGCAAGTTTTTCGGCGCGGGCGAGCTGGTTCGATGGCTCAGCCACACCGGCACTGATACAGGCAAGAACATTTTCCGCCCCAAGCGTATCGACAGCAGCTTTCAAAAGAAACGTACTATCAACACCGCCGGAATAGGCAATAACGACTTTTACCAATTCCGTGAGGATTTGTTGTAGCGAATTGTATTTATCCTTTAAATCCATAAATGCTCATAGAAGCCGTTGAACCACATCGGCACACACTTCCGTCATAATACCGACCAATCCCTGCTTTGTGAAGAGATTCCATCATTTTGCGTATCATCATAACCAATCGCTGGCCCAACCGCGGACATTGCCCGCGGCTAAAAACCTTCGGTATGCCGTTTTCCGTCATCTGTCCTCCGTCTTCCGTTTGGAATTGGCTTTGTTTGGCTTTGTTTTTTCGCCGCCTACGTCCGTCATAATCTCTATAAGCGTTGGTTATTATTGACTTTGCGCTCATTTCCGTCCCCATCAAATTGGCTTTGTTTTTTCAAATTTCTTTCGCACTACGCATCACGCAGTACACATTACGAATAAATTGGCCCCGTCCTGAGCCGGGTCGAAGGATTTGTTTTGCATAAAAAGGTGAATTTGTCGAATAATTTCGACAATTGTCGAACTATTCTCTCGTCGCTCGCATCTCGTCGCTCGTATCTCGTACTTATCATCTCGAAATAACGAAAAAGCTTTTTTGCGGCTATGA
>CAZQXE010000088.1:0-5764 GCA_964597115.1 uncultured Pirellulales bacterium
GAACTAACGTGTTTGAGCCCGTCGATAGTTACGACCTGATCTTCTATTCGCTTGGCTACGTCCGTTTCAATTTGCTCCGGAGCGGCACCAGGATATATTGTTGTAATGGTAATAAATGGCACATCCATCTTTGGCATCAATTCAAGACCCATCTTTCGATATGAGTTCAAACCTATAAGGATTAATCCGATTATCAGGCAACTCATCGCAATGGGTCTTTTTATCGAGGCATCAGAAAGAAACATTAATTATCCTCCTTCTGCACAGAAACAAGTTGGCCGTCGTCAAGCATGTCCTGCCCCATTGTCACAACCAGACTTCGCTCGTTCAGTTTGTCACTTATGACTTCGGTCCAGCCGTCGTTTTCAATTCCCGTTTGGATTTCAACCTCGTGACTTTTCCCTTCACTGACGGTAAAAATAACCGGTTTGCCGCCGCGCTGCTGAATCGCCACAGACGGGACACCCAGACCTTTACGGCTTTCCAGAATAACGCTTATTTGTGCCATTGCCCCCGGAGCGATAGTCTCAGAAGGATTATCCAGAAGACATTTGACTTCGAAAGTTCGAAGCTTCGGATTTATTGTAGTGCTCTTATAGTACACAGGAAGTTGGCCCAGAGTTTCACCCGAAACTATAACGTTGATTTTGGTTTCACCAGGTATAATCTCTGCATAGTACTGAGCAGGAAGATATGCACTTATCTCTATTAAAAAGGTGTCGTCGATACGAAGAACCGGCTCGCCCGGCCGGCCCATTTCTCCCGGTTCTTTGAAGCGATGACTTATTTTCCCGTTTATCGGTGCGTATACAATCGTATCAGCCAAATCTTTTTCTGATATTGCCAAGTCAGCTTTGGCTTTCTGCACATTCGCAGTTGCCAGGTCAACATTAGCGTTGGCTAATTTTACGGTAGCTCTGAGTTGTTTGTATCGCGATTGCTGTTGTTCAAAAGCGTCTGCAGTAACAGCTTTTTTCTCGAACAACCTCTCGAAGCGGTGATAATCCAGTTCGGCTTTATGAAAGTCAGCTTCAGTCTTTTCAAGATTAGCAATGGCCTGGTGTCGGACAGATTCTTCCACGTCTATAAGGCGTTGCTGTATTTGTACAGCTTCCTCGAGCTTTACCGAGTCTGTCTTGAAGAGTCTGCTTTGGCCCTCGATAACTTCATCGCCCTCATCAAGATAAATCTGTTCGATAGTCCCGGGAATTCTCGGCGATACTACGGCAAGGTTTTTCGACTCAAGATTTCCCTGAACGACAAGAACCCGCTCAAAATCGCGAGTCTCCAGTATTGTAGTCACTACCGGAACCGCTCTTTCTTCAGTTGATTGATCGCCGTCGAGAGCCTTTTGTGCGTGGAGTTGCTTACGCAGGATGTACACCCCTCCTGCTGCCAGAACAATCAGAACCAATACAATAAAGACTCGGCCGATGGTTTTCATCTTTTTAGGTTTAACTTCATTCTTATGATTTACCGTCATTCCTTAACTCCTCATAGTCAATTTTTGTCTTGCCCATCGTGTTCAAAAGCGTTGCGATAGCTACCTGAACCTGGAATTGAGAGTTGATTCTCATCATCTCTGCGAGGTTCTTCTCGGCAAGGACCGACATTAAGTCGGATACGGTCATCAGACCTTCCTGCCATTGCCGATAAACTTGATCATAATGATTGCAGGCCACGTTAAAGTTATCCTCAGCAACAGCAATACCATCCTGGGCTAACTGAAGGTTTTGATACGCTTGAAGCACTTCGAGCATCAGTGCCAAAGTGGCCTGTTCTCGTTCAAACGCAGCCTTCTTGACATTCTCCTTGGCCGCTTCATATTCGTAGATATTGGCAAAGCCATTGAACACAGCGAGTACACCTGATAGTCCCGTCATCCAGTAACTAGAGTATTTCTGAAAGCTATCGGTGGTATTGACACGATCGGCAAAGCCTGTCAGGGACGGCACAAAGCTGGTCAGAGCGATTTTGATCCTCTCTTTCTCAATCGCGATTTCACGATCAGCAATGCGGAGGCGAGGGTGACTGAGCAAAGCTTCGGCAATCAAATCCTCCAGCGTGTCCTTTGGTGCTGTCGTGGGCGGACTCAGATCCAGTTGAATTGAACCCAGCGGCGAGAGCCCCATAGCCATGAGTAATTGCCCCTTGGTCTGTTCCAGGAATTGCCGGACACGTTTCTGCTGCAGTTTCTGTGATTTCAGGTTGACGCGAGCCTGATCGCGCTGCCAGACAAGAACCAGCCCTTCGGCTTGGTAGTCCCGCAACTGCTCGGCGAGTTCTTCGGCCGCTCGAATCCGGCTGTCAAGAACCTTCTCTATTTCCTGAAGGCCCAGACAGTAGTAGTAATACGTGGTGACCTGGAGAACGATCATCTGTCGCGTATAGTCGGCGGCAAGCTCGGCTATCTCCTCGCCGCGTTTGTGCATGGAATACATAAACCACGTTTGCGGATTGAAGACCGACATTTGGATATTCCAGGTCATCTCTCGAATCCGTTCATCGTGCATCGGCTGCGAAGTCGCACCGATGACGAGCTCAGGTTGAGGATCCCAACGGGTATAGTTATAATTGAGATTGACCTGGGGGAGAAACTGGGAAAAAGACACCTTCCGATCCAGTTCCGCCACCCGCTGTTGCACTTCCGCGACTCGGATATCAAGATTGTTCTCCATGGCGATTCTAAGACAATCTTCCAGCAACAACGGCGCCTCGGCCGATAGCACTTCTTCGGTTCTTTGGTCAAGCAACTGCCGGTAGCTCTCGGCGTGTTCACGCCGTACTTTTTCGCCGTTAAATCCGTGGCAGCCAGTCAACGTGAATGTTGCGAGACAGGAAAATAACAAGCCCAAAGTTGTTCTTTCAAACATTGTCATTTTCCCTCGGGTGAAGTAGTCCTTCGACAAAAAGCTGCTCTACCTTTTTAAACATCTCCGTGACAGTGGTCTTATCAAAATGGCCGGCGTTTTCAAAGGCCAATGTCTCTATGGTCGAGTTGATGGCCTGCATCGCGATCGTGGAATCCACCCGGCGGAAAATCCCTTGGCGCATCCCGTTCTCCAGGAGCCGCTCCAATCGCGAGTTCAACATGATATGGGAATCCTCTATGACTCGACTTTTAGAGAGCTTTGCCCCCCTGGCTCCAAGCTCGGATACATATAATTTGACGAACTCGGCGTTCTCCTCTAACAATGTAGGGGCATGACGAATGAATTTGGTCAAACGTTCAACTTCGGTCCCGGGTCCATCCAGAATGGCAATTAGCTCATTCGTGATCCTCTCTCCACAACTCCTTGTCAATTCGTCGAAGAGCGCCTCCTTGCTATCGAAGAAGTTGTAGAGTGTACCAACAGCAAACTCCGACGCCTCAGCAATTTGCTGCATCGAAACATTGTGAAAACCACGTTCCGTGAATAGCTTCAACGCATTATCAAGGATTTCCTGCCTGTGCCGCAATCGCTCTCGTTCCTTACGGGGTAATTGCCTTGCAATCATCGCAATATCTCAGAATTAACAACATTGATTTCGTGCTCATGCTGTGAATATATAATCATTCTATGAATACAAGTTCACATTATCAATAGATTTTTTCAAAAAATTAGACCAACATAGCAACATTATTCCGACCATTTGGCTTGTGAATTATAACTGCTTTATATAAAAGCAGATACGGTCTTTATGGCGGTTTAGCAATCTGCTTACAATCTTATGGTGGGGATTTGTCACTGAGTATTCGTGATGTGGTGACTTGTTGGCAGCTTATAGTCGATAGTATTTGGTCGTTAGTCGTTAGTTTAAAATACTACTCACTATTCACGCCTGCCCGGCAGTCTGGCATTTCATTTGACGGATTGACGAGAGACACGAATAATTATTGCGTATCGGCTGGTTTGGGTGCCGGTGCTTTTAGGTACCTTTGGGCGAAAAAATGTGAAAAATCCAGTTTATGTATGTTAGGATTCGTCACTGAGTATTTTCGGATTAGTAGGTTGTTGGGAGTTTGTATTCGGGAGAAAGAAGTACCTGACGTCTTAATTTCCTTAATTTGATCTTAATCGTCTTGAATGATTGAATCAATGATCGTCGGCTCACCATCGATAATGCCGGCCTCGCCATTGTCCCAAACGACGCAATTCTCTATGATGGGTGAGGACACTATTAAATTACGTCCGGGCAGGGTATGCATGGTGATGCCGGTTAAACCATTGGCCATGATCAAGCAATGATTCAATCTTGGGCCGGCACCAGTCAGCTCCAGGCCGTGTTCCGTATTGTCCATAATCCGGCAGTTACGTATGGTGGCATGAGTTGCTGTGCCTGAGATACCGATGGCTCCGACACGAACGGTCAGACCGGCCAGAGTACAGGCATCGGTATTGCTGCTCAAGGTAACTACCGGTTCATCCGGATTTCCCTGAACGATGGTACCGCCAATATAAAAAGGGTCGTTCGGATCCAGGGACTGCAAGGTGATATTGCGATCTAACACGATACTCTCCGTATAAATACCCGGCTCGATCACAATGACATCGCCGGGTTCGGCACGCTGAATGGCGTACTGAATCACGGAAAACCGTTCGCCGGTGGTTTGGTTCTCAATGGAGCCATTGGGATCGGGCATGGGCGCAAAACTGATCCGTAAAAGATTATACAGCCCAATAGACGATACCGTATAGTCATGGCTTCCGGGAACGAGTTGATAGACAAAGTTTTCATCGCTCAGGTATTCGGATTTTTCCGCCAGGCCCTGAAGCGCCGCCTCATGGCTGGAACGGGCTGTGCCGTCGGAGGCTCCGCAGATGTTGTAAAAATAATTGACTGGATAGGAGGACTCTTCGTTTTGAAGTCTGAGATACTCTGTTATCTGATCAGGATTGTAGGATGTAGGAGCCGCGGCGAAGGCACCGAACCAGGCAATATGTTCCAGGCTCTGGCATAGCCCTACATTGATCGTCTGCATCCCTCCCATGGAAAATCCGCAGATTGCCCGCGAATCCCGAGCGGCCTTTACAGAATATTCCGATTCAATAAAAGGGATCAGGTCGTTTATAAGTTCATTGCCAAAGAAATAATAACCCGCCTGATTCCCGAAACTACGATCGAGAAATTTGGAACTGGAGTTACCGTTGGGAAACACAGCGATACAGGGCACAATCGTTGCAGAAGCGATCAGATTGTCCAGTAACACCGCGGGATGGGGATTGCCTCGGCTCAACCAGGTATCTTCATTGTCCGTAAGGCCGTGCAATACATAGATTACGGGGTACTCGGTGTTATTGTTGTAATTGTAAGGGAGGTAGACATTGCATGTTTTGGTGATAGCCTCCTCTCTCCGTTCCAGAACATAACCCCTGTCCTCATAGCGGGCCTGGATATCCACTCCCGAATCGGTCAGATCTGTATAGTAATAACAGGGATAAGAACGTTTAACCATCTCGCCGGACTTTGTGATAGGCTGTTTATATTGCTGGGGGATTGAGTTTGCCAATTCCATGCCATTACTCAGGCAGGAATAGAAATGGGCGGCAGTAATCCCTAATAATAAAAAACGTAAGTTTTTCATCTTAATATCTCCTCGAGAACATTGTTTAAATCATAATACATGAAAAAACGGTTGAAGTCAATTATATTTAAGAATTTTGTTTCTGTATTTAATCGCGTGTTAGCTATAACGCGGTGAATGTGTTCCTGAGCCTTGTACACACCGCCCGTCAAGTGAGGGGTATTGGAATTGTAGGAAAAGACAAGAAAAATCCGCGTT
>CAZQXE010000088.1:5864-11753 GCA_964597115.1 uncultured Pirellulales bacterium
CCGGCACCGGCAGCGGCCAGGAACATGCCCTTGGCGTCTACCCATGCATCCCCGTTATTAGAGCCGGAGCTGATAAACACCGGACGCGGAGCGCACAAAGCAATCAACTCGTGAGAGTCAACGGGTAAATCGTCCCAGGTAAGCGGACCGGCGTATTTGAGAAAATTGCCCGCCACCCAGTGGTATTCGCCGGAGCCGGCGACGTTTTCTACTATTTCGCCCCAATCGCGGCGGTGAAGTTTGGCGCCGCCTTCGCCGGAGGAACTGACAAATGCAATCGCGAAACGCCGGTCATAAGCCATAGCAACAAGCGTCGCCTTACCATAGCGCGAATGTCCCTCAAGCCCGACTTGCTTTGCGTCCACGGATTCGTCGGTCTCGAAATAATCCAGGGCACGGCCGGCTCCCCAGGCCCAGGCACGTAAGGCACCCCAGTCATCCACCTTGCGGGGCTGCCCCTTGTTGCACAGGCCGATGATTCCTTTCGTAAGGCCGGCACCTCTGTCGGCCTGAATGCTGTTAGGTCTGATGATGGCATAGCCCCAGCCCTTGGCGAGAACTTGTTGTTGCCAAGTCAGTCCGCCGCCACGTCTGGCTCTGCCAAAACCAAACTCCATTATAACCGGTACTGGGCCGGCTGCATTGGCCGGTGTAGTCAAACTCAACTGAATATCAACGCTGATTAGAGGGTACGATGAATTGTCAACGTGGCCCACGATTTCTTTGGTGACAACCGGCACATTTCCGTCCGTTTCATTTTTCGTTTCTGTCACTTCCCAATCCACTTTGGGTGCATCTTTGGGAACACGACCGTAGATTTCACTATCGAAATCCTCCACAATTTCCGGCCGTCTCTGATTCCACCAAATCTCAGCCGTCGTGACCTTTTGTCCGTTCTTTAAAACCATGGGGTCCGGCAGGTTCGGATAGGGATTAGCTTTGGACTCATCGTAATTGGCATAATTTTCCGCTTGCGGATTCATGCCGTTTCTCCCCGGCCGCAATGAAGTAATTTGCAGCAGATCCATCATTTTCTGATGATCTTCCTTCGTGGTCATTACCACAAAGGGAGGAAAAGTTTTTTCAGCGGACATATCCTTATTTTGTTTCGGGAGGTTGCTTGACGGAAGTTCCGGTGGCTGTGCGAAAAGAACTTGTCCGGCAAATACGAAGAGCAGTGAGATAGTGATTTTAATTGAGAGCGATCGTTTCAAAGAATTTCCTTTGATCTAAAAAACAATTTAAAGCAGCATTAAGTTTGCTTGGAGAACATTCGAGACTGTAGAATCCATTTTACTTTCAGGCTGTCCCCCTCCTACGGAAATTAAAAATTGTCCCGGAAGAATGACTTTTTCATTTTCATTATTAATAATCGAGAACGCATCGGGAGAGACTGAAAATTTGACGGTTTTAACTTCTCCGGAACGCAAATGGATTCTTCTAAATCCTTTAAGCGACCGGACAGGAACAGGAACGGACCAATTCAGATTTGATAAATAAAGCTGAACAACCTCGTCACCGGCCAAATCACCAGTATTTTTTACGTCTACCGAAACCGTCACGGTGTCTCCGATTTTATATTCTTCATTTACCTGTAAATTGTCGTACATAAAAGAAGTATAACTCAATCCGTAGCCAAACGGGTAAAGGGGTTCACCCTTGAAATACCTGTACGTTTGTCCGCTCATCCTATATTCCTCGAAGGGAGGTAAATCTTCAACAGATTTATAAAAGGTTACCGGAAGACGTCCGCCGGGATTGTAATCTCCAAAAAGCACATCGGCGATGGCCCGACCGGCAGCCTGACCGGGATACCAGGCTTCCATAATTGCAGGGACATTTTTGTTTTCCCAATTGATTGCCAAAGCGCTGCCGTTTAACAACACCAAAACTATCGGTTTACCCAGTGCATGAATTTCCTTTATCAATTCCTGTTGCACCTGAGGTAAATCCAGACGAGTCCTGTCACCTCCCCTGAATCCGTCTATCTCAACAGGCATCTGCTCCCCTTCCATCCTTGGAGTAAGACCCATGCACATCACTATTACCTCTGCGCGCCTGGCTATTCCAAGGGCCTCTTTTTTTAAGTTAGGCTGTGGTTTGGCCCACACGAATTGGACCTGGGCATCGGCATAGGTTTCTTCCGCCTCAACGACTATTTTGTATTTCTTTCCGGCCTCCAGGCAAACAGCCTGGGGTTCGACCAGGCGTGGGTCTCCAAATTCATCCCTGAAATGATATGTGGAACCGGCTAATAGTTCATCATCCAAATACAGCCGGCTTTTACATGTGGTGATAACACCCAATTGATATGTCCCTGTCTGAATCGGCCTAAGCTCTCCGGTCCACCTTACGCCAAAATTATCATCATCCATATCTTCCCGTGGAGCTTTGTCACGCCAATTGGCATCGATATTCTTATCGGTTGAAGAAAATAAAACCTCCCCACTCAAATCATTACTATCGTAATATTCAACTTTCAACCCGCTTTCATCTCCTTCAGTAAAGAAAACTTCGGGCGGAACCGTACCGAATGCAGGCATTCCCTCGGCCAATTCGCAGCCCTGTGCATACAAGACTTTCGAATCAGGTGACAGTTTCTCTTTTATCCCCCTCAATGGAGTAACCGGATCTGATGGGACACCGTTATAATTACCCAATAGCATAAGCCACTGGTCTGCATTTGGTCCAATGACGGCTATAGTCTCAATATCTTTATCCAATGGAAGGAGATTGTTTTCGTTTTTTAATAAAACTATGGATTTGCGAGCAGCTTCGAGGGCCAAATCCCGATGCTTTTTGCAATCTACTACATTATAAGGAATTTTTGTGTATTTGACCTTCTTCGGAGGGTCAAACATACCCAGTTTAAACCGGGCTGTAAAAAGTCTTTTGACGGCAATATCAATCTCCAGTTCAGTTATTAGTTTTTTAACGACCGCTGTATTTAAATGTCTATAAACTTGCCCACAATTCAGGTCACACCCGGATTTCACCGCTAACGCAGCAGCTTCTTCCGGGGTTGATACGATTTTATGGTAACTGTAAATATCACTTATTGCACCACAGTCAGAAACCACATAACCATCGAAATCCCACTGGTTCCTCAAAACATCGTTTAATAAACTATTGCTTCCACAGCAAGCTTCTCCATTGTATCGGTTATAAGCACACATTACCGAATACGCCTTACCCTCTTTAATTCCCATCTCAAACTGGGGCAGATATGTTTCCATAAAGTCCCGCTCATCAGTGACCGCATCAAAAGAATGTCGCTCCGGTTCGGGACCGCTATGAACGGCAAAATGTTTAACGGTCGCAATGGTTTTGAAATATTTCGGGTCGTCTCCCTGCAATCCCCTTATAAATTGCACAGCCAACCTGCCGCTCAGAAATGGATCCTCCCCATACGTTTCCTGTCCCCTTCCCCATCGAGGATCCCGGAAAACGTTTATGTTAGGCGACCAAAAAGTGAGGCCCTGATATATATATCTTTTACCTTTTCTTACAAAATTATGATGTTTGGCTCTGGCTTCATCTGAAATGGAAGTCGAAACTCTGAGCATTAATTCTTCATCCCATGTAGCACCCAGACCGATGGCCTGAGGATATACTGTGGCTAATCCCGCGCGGGCTACGCCATGCAAACACTCTCCCCACCAATTGTATTCAGGTATGCCCAACCGCTCAATGGCAGGCGCTTGATTTACCATTTGTTCTATCTTTTCATCCAGGTTCATCCTGCCAACTAAATCTTCAACGCGCTTCTCGACGCTCAATTTATGGTTTAGAAAAGGATAATCCTGCCCCTTTTGTTTTGGAGCGCAGGAATTTACAAAAAATATTCCCGCTAAAATAAGAATTATTTTAAGGAAGGATTTTTTGGTGTAATAGAAGTATAGCTCGTGAATTGACATTTTTCGGCCTTTATAATCATTTTCGAAATTTTTTAATAGCCCGGAATCAACAAGACAACAAAAAGAAAAACTCAGATTATAGGTTCGTCGAAAGTACTCCTTACTCCGCGGTTACAGTTCTTCAACGCATCACAAAGCAATTAAGCTGATAATCCAAATAGTCAGTATTGAGGTAACGCCTATAATCAAAGTTGCAAGAGTATGGGTTCTATAACCGGTTTTAACATCCATTCCGGTCATTTGCGTAACAACCCAAAAAAGGCTGTCATTTGCGTGGGAAACAACCATTGAGCCGGCTCCCACGGATAACACAACCAGGGCTTTGGCAATTCCAGTCTCAAATTCTAAAGATGACATTAACGGCGCTATTAAGGATGCGGCCGTAATTAGTGCAACCGTCGATGATCCCTGTGCAGTTTTCAAGGCCGCAGCGATAATGAACGGCAGAAAAATACCAAGGTTGGCTCGTGAAAGATAATCACCAAGCACATCAGCAATCGGCGAATTCCGCAGGACCATACCAAAAGCTCCACCGGCCCCGGTAATCATAATTATTATCGCTGCACTTAACAACGAATCTCCCACCCACCCAGTGGTGGATAACATCTGCATGTCGAGCTTCTTAGGCAGCCGAAACGCCAGAAGCACACCGATAAGTAATGCAATAACCGGTTCCCCTATAAAGCTTATAATATTTTTGAAACTACCCTCTCCAAAGGGGTGTGTTGGAAAATCAGAAACAGATTTAATCACGATTAAAATAATCGGAACCACGATTGGGGTAAACGCCTTAAACGCAGACGGTGCTTCTTTGAGTTTTGCTTCTACATCTGCTTCCGACAACTCAGGATTAGGATCTATATAAACCTTAGAAGCAACTTTTGTAGCAAACAGCCAGCCAACCACGAGAGCAACCGAACTCGCAATCATCCCGAAAAAGATAACCAGTCCGAGGTCGGCACCGAGTATACCCGCGGCGGCGATAGGCCCGGGTGTCGGAGGCACCAAACAGTGTGTAGCAGTAAGTCCAACCGCCAAAGCTATTGCTGGTCCTACCAGGGATATTTTAACTCTTTTGGAAAGTGCCCTGTTCAACGGCGTAAGGATTACAAAGCCAGAATCCGCAAAAACCGGTATCGAAACAAAGTAACCGATGATAGACATTGCTAAAGGGACATGCTTTTCGCCAATAATTTTCAAGATTCTTTCAGCTACCGCAAATGCACCGCCAGAACGCTCGAGAAACGTTCCGATGATGACACCCGCGATGATTACGATTCCAATACTGCCGAGAGTTCCGCCGAATCCGCTATTGATTGATTTAACAATCTCGGAAAGCGGCATTCGGGCACACAAGCCAAATCCAACAGCGGCAAACAAAAGGGCGAGAAAGGGGTGGAAGTGGAATTTGCTCGTTGAGATGACAATAAAAAGCACGCTGATAAGCAGAAATATAATCAGGAGCATAAGCAGCATCCTTTCACGAAAGGTCCTGTAGCTGCACAGGCACTTTCAATTTTTTAGTGTCTTACCTCTACCCTGGCTAATTTCTCGTAGAACTGGATAATGCCGCCGTGGTCATCGCCTTGCTTTCCATCAACCTTAAGCGCCTGCATAATCTCCATTACTCCGCTGGCCAAAGGTACGGGCACACCAATCTCATGAGCGGTTTCCAGGGCATTCGCCAAATCTTTTATGTGTAACTCAATTCTGAAGCCGGGCTTGAAATTGCCATCTAAGGCCAAAGGCACTTTAGCGTCGAGTACCGTACTGCCGGCCAGTCCACCACGAATGGCATTGTAAACCTTTTCAGGATCCACACCAGCCTTTGTTGCCAGAACCATTGCCTCGGACATTGCAGCAATATTTAATGCTACGATTATCTGATTTGCAAGTTTAGTCGTGTTGCCGCTGCCAATATCGCCGACCAGAACAGCAGAAGCACCCATAACCTTCAAGATTTCCTCGACCT
>CAZQXE010000089.1:0-11748 GCA_964597115.1 uncultured Pirellulales bacterium
AATATGGCAAACGAAATACATGCAGATTATACATCAGGTAATACACTTTACGCGGTCATTCGCAATAGTACCGGAGATGTCTGGTATTCGGTAAGTCAGGTGTTCGAATCCTGGGGGACGGGCGGGCGTGACGCCGACGATTATGACATAAGTCTAACCGATAAAAACGGCAGCAGATATGTCGGCGAATTTGATAGTAACATCCCGGCAGGCAGATACTACGTTCAGACATTTCTGCAGGCCGGAGCTAATCCTGCTAATGGTGACAGTCTTGTAGGAAGCAATGAAATCGTATGGTCAGGGGCAGGCGAAGTCACCGCCGACAAATTGCTTGCAAATAAAGCTGTTCAGGATAAAACAACCGGCCAAATCAAATATTACGATGACGATGAGCAAACGGTTATTCTGACTCATACCCCTATCGATGCTGAAGCAAACATCACAAGGACGCCGAGCTAACAAAAACTATTGTAAATGAGGAGACGTGATATGGGAGGTTTCTCAGATTATTGGGAATACAAGATTTTGAATCACATCTTTGGAAAAGGCAGCTACACACCGCCGACCATTTATGTGGCACTTTCAACCGCAGATCCGCTGGATGATGTTTCGGGATTAGCTGAGCCAAGCGGTAATGGTTATGCACGGTATCCGACATCCGGCAACGACTGGAACGCTGCATCCGGCGGAGCTATCGCTAATGCAAACGAGGTCACTTTCCCTCAAGCGACCGGAAACTGGGGCACGATATCACACTTTATATTATTCGACGCAGAGGCCGGCGGCAATATGCTGGCCTACGGTCAGTTGAACGTACCTGCAGAAGTAAATGATGGAGGGACATTGAAATTTGCAGCAGGAGACATAAATGTAACGTTAAATTAAGACGGTTCAAACACAAAAAAGCTTAGGAGGTTGAAAATATGGCTTTGTCATGCAAGGTAGAGAAAATTCCATGTGGAATAACTCTAATAAAACAGGGTTATTGGAATGTCACGTTAAAACTAACGATATTCGACGGGACCGAGGAAGTATTCAGCCGGACTTTTACTAAACCGTATCAGCAAGGAGAAGACATCAGCTATGTGTTGAGCAAATATCAAAACGAAATGCAAAGCGCCATTGATAAATTCAAGTCCGAGCAGAGTGCTTTCAACAGCGCCGTTCTTGATAATGCCGTCGCTCAATTACAAAGCCAATTAACGATCTGACTATAGCAGGAGAAGACAATGGCAAATTATCCACAGAGATTATACGACGATACAGATACCGAACTGTACAAAACCAACGCTTATGGAGGCTCGGACGCAGATCTGGACAATACCACACCCGTAGATGACTCAGATGGTTATACAAGTGACATCAATCTCGAATCCAAGATGGGTATGGCCGTCGACTTCAAGTTCGATGCCAGCGGTAGCACAGACGACCTTGTTCTCAAGCTCTTTAAGCGACGGGATAGTTCATGGGACGGCGATGAGATTGCTATTACACAAATCATAGTTGACAGTGACGGTACTGAAGACATTTATCATTTCACGATAGACGAATCTTTCGGCCCAGGCCATTACAGATTTTCTATGCAGTCTTCCGGCGGAACCGACACATTCGATATTGACGTAGAAGGTCGTTATTACCGATACGAAATTGCGGCTTCATAATAGGATAATCGAATGAGTGCGATAATCAAGCCTCCGTATTGGATGCGACTGAGTAAAGGCCATCCGCTCGCTCATGATCTTGTCGGATGTTGGCTGCTAAATGAGGGAACAGGCAGCAAGATTTATGATCTAAGTGGTCACGGTCTTACTCTGACCGGTGGTGGCGACTTAGGTGCCGGCGGAAGTCCGACGTGGGTGCCAGGCAAATTCGGTACAGCCGCGAAATTTGTCGCAGCTTCGAACCAGTATTTTGAAACGGACAAATCGACCGTTACTGGTTATCCGTTTACGATAGCCTGCTGGTTTATGGTTGATGACGTATCTGCTGACTATGGATTAATGTTTATTTGTGATAAGGACGAAACAGACATTCAAGTCCGGCTGGCAGTACTCGGGACCGAAACAGGTGATCCATTAAATGTCCGAGTTCGTCAAGGCAACTTCGAAGACGCTCAGACTTCCAATAGTGTATTAGCCAACACGTGGCATCTCGCAGTTGGCGTATTTGCCGGTGACAATGACAGAAGAGTATATCTCGATGCAGACATCGGCAATCGAGGGATAAACACAGATTTTCAATCTTTTCCTCCCGGATTTGACCGGGCTACGTTAGGCAGATACAGCGATGCTACTCCAGGAAAAGAATTAAACGGCAAAATTTCAGTTGCGTACATCTGGGATCGCGAGCTATCAGAAGCAGAAATAGCAATGCTCTATCGAGAGCCGTTCTGTATGTTCAATATAGCTGTTAGGCCCCAGTTGATGGGAGTATCGCAAGCTGTAATTTCCGTAGCCGGCTCCATAAATGCTCAATCAGCAGCATCAGCAACGTCAGAATTAATCAGCGTCCGGCCAAAAATAGAAATCAACTGGCTCAAAGAAGCACTGTTCAATGGAATGACCACTAATGCCTTTAAGCTGGGTACGTGCTTAACTTTAGGTTGGTTCTGGGTTCGCATTGCCGGTTGCTCTGCACTCTTTCGCGGACTTAGCATAGACAAAATGGATTTTGCTAACATATTAACCGTAGCTGGGAAGAGCTGCTGCAATATTTCGCCACCCAGCTACTTTCCGCACAACAGTAGCACGACATATTTTTATGTTGTTCGCCGATTAAACAACTGCGGCTATCTGGAACTCACATTAGCTGCTGCTGTAAAAGTACCAATCGATGCGGGCGGCGACCTGGAAAAACCGCAGCCAAATAAAGTTTACGCATTAAGAATCAAACAAGCAGACGGTAATAAAATACAGCTTACCTGGTTCTATAGTCCCATCGAGCAAAAATCGCCGCCGAAATGTTTCAATATTTATTATGATAATGGTATAGGTCAAGTCGACTACGAAAATCCTCTCGCCACAATCAACTATAAGGGACAGAAATTTTACAGCTATCAAAGCGATGTACTTGAGGTAGGTAGATACCTGTTCGTAATAAAAACTCAGGATGCCGATGGCATAGAGAATCATTCTTTAGCACAATTAAGCATCCAGCTTAACACAGAAAATCCCAATCAAGTCGAAATATTAAACGCCGAAAGTCTTTAACGAGATACGAAACATGTCAAACAGAATCGACTTTTTCCAATCAGAACAAACACAATTGGCACTGCCTGCTGCTTCTGTCTCTATTTTTGTCGATGGGATGTTGTGTCCTGATTTGCAACCGATAGAAATTCTTCGTGGAGACTGGCCGGAATTCAGCCAAGCAAGACTGGCCTACAATCCCGCTGCATCAACAAATGCCGATGTTATGGCTTCTGAAGATATCGAGAGTGAATTCGCTATGGGAAAAGCCCTCTGTATCCGGCAATACTACAACGGCGTTCCACCGGGTGCGGCGGCTTTTAGTCTGCCAATCTTTCACGGACAAATAGAAGCCATCGAGACAAATTTATCCCCCAACGGAGAGCTGGTAGAGATAACAGCAAAAGACTTTAGTGCAAACCTGAAGCGGGTTTCGGTCTATGGTCAGCGACTGGCAAAAACAGATGGCTCCAACGTGTTCTTACCTGGCCTCGATACCACATTTAATCCCGATAGTAAAGGCAACGTCAATCCGGCACCGATAGAGGTCGGCGGTCAAAGCTACACAGTCTTTTGTGCTGAACTGCTGCAAGGAAGGTTTTGGAGCTATGCCGAAGCGATTGACTATTTGCTCTGCGAATACGTACAGGATGGTCAATTGCAAACGCCGAGTTTAGGTCAACTGAGGATGCTGACCGAGAATCAAATAGTCCGCGACCTTGATGTCACGGGCTTAGATCTTGCCGAGGCTCTGCATCTGTGCTGCGAGAGGATTGGATTAAAGTTCAGGTTTGAACCCCGGCTTGCACCTACAGGGCCCGACCAGGCGATTGTGTTCTATAAAAGCGGTACAGGCAGAACGATTGAATTGAATTGCCAGCAAGCCGGCCAACAAATTAGCCTTTCAAAGACAGATATTTCGGCTTTGCACAGCAGGAAGAATTTCTGGCCCTTAACGCACAAATATTTAGGTCAGGGTGACTTTAAGGTCTATGAAGCAACCTTCGATCTTGTAAAGGCCTGGGACGAAGGTCTTGAAGACACCAACTATGACAAATTTTCGCCCTCGACCAATCCCGATTTCTATCAGGTAAAAGATGTATATCGCAAATGGTGCCTGAACGAGGTGGGCCAGTACAGCGAAGTTCCATACAATCAGGGTGATGCGTTCGATTTTACAAAGATTTTCCAGAGCAGCAATTTCGTTCCTCGCCGCAGACGCTTTCGACCGACCCTGACCACCGACAATCAGGGAAGATCCCTGGGCTACTTTCTCCAGGTTTCATACGACAACGGTCTGCATTGGTGGCAATACCTTTATGCTTTCAATATCCTGCTCGACGAGTGCGGCGTATGGCTCAGCAGCGACCGGCTCGATATGGACACGTGGGTAGCAGCATTAAACGGTACGCTTAGATTCAGAATAACCGCTTCTGTAATAAGCGATGAGAGATTGAGTTGTGTGGTTGCCGATGGGCCAGTCAATTCCACCGCTCCAGTAGTCGAGAACGTTATTACGCTTCCACGTCAATTTAAGTATCGCAAGGTCTCAGACCAGAGCATCTTCACCGGTCCTGTTGACGATACGCTTGGTATCCCGGACGAAGTCGATGATTCCGATGCTCTATATGAATTTGTCCGCCACACGGCAGCGACATCATCTGAGAGCATCGAAAATATTGACATTCAGACACCGAGCCTTGCGTTTGATTACAGACCTGGTGACATAGTGAGCACAAATCCTGAAAGTAGAGACCTTCTGAGCTTCCGAAGCGACAATCGCAGCAATAGCCGGATTGTACAGGTGCGGATGGATTTTAAGAAGCAGTGCACGAATATGAAAATCGTCCGGCAAAGGAATTATCAGTTATGAGCAACAGAGTAAATATAACCAACAGCCAACAAGTGCTGGGCCGGTTGTCTCGAGAAGGCTCACAAGGCACCGGTGAGATAGCAATCGTCACTTCGCCCGGTGCCAGAACAGCTGAGTGGGCTATCAAAGTTAAAAGTAATTCCTCGTATAATATCTACAACGTCATCGCTGTCGTGATAGGTGAGCCCGGCTCACAACCGAGCGAAATAGGACAACAGATGCTGGCGTTCAACCTGGCAGAACCATTCACGCAGCTGGGAACACTACCGGTAGATACATACGCCGTGATGTTCAGAGTCGGCGACAAAAACGTCTTCTATTCACCTGTGTAAATTTAAAACTCGAGCGATAAAGAGATGCAAAATGACTAATGAAAATTCTACAACCTGGCGATTGAATCGGCAGATAAATGTTTCTGTGCTCATACAGTTGGTTCTTTTGGCTTCCCTGATTGTAGGTAGTTGGATCAACCTGCAAAGACAGCTTGATTTGTTACAGCGAGATGTAAGCATGCTGCTGCAAAACCAAAACAGTTTACAGCAAAGAATCGAATCACTCTGGACAAAAAGCATCTCATATGAATACCGCCTACAAGCAATCGAAAATAGAACCACCAAAAACGATATTAACTAAGGAGAGAAATGATGAAAAAGACAGAAAAAAGCAAAATCGTAGGAAGTTTCATTTTGGGATTTGTGTGCCTTTTGTTGGCCGGCTGCGATAGTTTGCGGTTTGCACCCAACGAGACGCAGAAGCAGAACGCATGGTTACATAACCGCACTGCGATAGTGACTGCGGAAACAACCAGAGCAGAAAACAGCTCTGAGAAACTTCAAGCACTGACCCAGTTAAATGAAGTTCAGAGTAGAGCGTTTAATTCTTATTACGGCATGCCGGAAGAATTTCCGCAAGCCGAGACTGCTGAAGATATACTTGCCGAATCGAATTGGCAGCTTGCCCGTACAGCTTTGGAGGCTGGTGCTGAGCGGCCGGACGGCTGGCAGGTAGCGGATTCTATGCTGGAGCTTGGAATCGGAATCTGTGCTGTGCTCGGTGGCGTCGGCGGTACAAAAGCACTTCGCTTCTTAAAAGATGCCAGAACAAAATCCAAAGCCCTGCAGGAAATCGTCACCGGTAACGAGCACTTCAAAAAGCAGAATGGCTCACAAACTGCCACCTTCAAACAAGCCCACAGCAATCAATCCCCGCAAACCCGTCAAATCGTCGCACAAATGAAGTCGTAAGACTCGATTCTCATGCACGACGGCGATGATATAATTCTCTGACAAGTTCAGAGTTGGATTTTGACTTAGCCGATATATTCATATATAATATGGCTTGATGCCGGCTCGGGATGTCGGATTTTACTATCTATACGACTAACAAAAGATTTTAATCGGAGCTGAACTTGTCAAAAAACAAAGAAGACAACACACCGAAGAATATACAGAAACCAACGCCTTCTGTTGTGTCCATTAATGTTTGCGATTCAATTATCAGAGATGAGGTGACAAAGAAAGTATCGCTGATCGGGCTTTTCAATACTATCAGAGCCAACAATTTTCCATGCAAACATCCGCAGTTGCATGTGTATATTGCGTTGACCAACGGACACGGCAAATATAAAGCCGAAGTCAGATTTACAAACGCTGATCAAAGCAAACCTATCGCCGGCATGAGAGGTGAGCTGGATTTTAAGAGTCCGCTGCAAGTGGTCGAGATCAACCTTTGTTGGCAGAGGCTAAACTTCCCCAAAGCAGGAGAATATATCGTTGAAATTCTCTGCGACGACGGCATTTTGATAGGGACGCGAAAAATAATCGTCGTAGGACCAGAGCAGGCGATACCACCAACCTCCGGAACTGAGATCAGCTGAAATACGCGGCCCCATTGATGTTATCGTGGCAGGCGAGCTACTGGAACATTTGCCAAATCCCGGTCTGTGCCTTGAGAACGTCACGGAACTTATGCACAAGCACAAGAGCGTTCTTTTAATCACCGTACTCAACGCCTTTTCGTTTAGAAACTTCTTTTCGGTGCTATTAACAAACCGGGAATTAGTACTCACCGACCACCACTGTTATTTTTCGTGCACCACCATCAAAACCCTGCTGGCAGGCTGCAGTTTATCCATAGTCGATGTTTATGTTTACTATGACTTCAGGCCGGGACAGCATCCGCTCAAGAGATTTGCAAAAAGGATTCTCAACAACACCCTATTCAGGTATTCGCCGTTCTTAGCAGAAGGGCTTATTATCACAGCCAAAGCTTGACGTGTGTTCTTTTCCGGGATTGTCGCAGAACCATGGCTAATTGTCGGAATATATCGGCTTTTGTGCGGAACGGTTCTAAAAGCGCCCATGTGGGTCTTGCTGAATTGATTCTCAGTTGTATTATATGCGTGTAGAGGGCTCTGCCGCACCTTATGTCACTAAATACATCTTGTGTGGCCTATGTACTTTTCTGCATGCGCCCTGTACTGGATGTTAGACTATTTTTCCTATTGAAACTGTACCGGACCGAGCGAGTCTTCAAACCTCAAGACGCAATCGTTATAAAAAGCCCTGGCCTCAGCAGCAGTGATGCGGCGATTCCTGTCGATGTCCGTATCTCTATAAATAGGCAGTACTACATCATCTGCAAAAGGTGCTTGTAGCTGCTTGACCCGCCCAAGAAGGTTTTCCAAATTGGACATGTACCTTTTTGCTTCAGTGTCCACGCTGTAGGTTATAGTCCTGTCAAAGAATGTCTTGGGAACGTCGACTATTTGATCTTCTCTTTCAAAGCCGACAAATCTTACTCCTGTACAGCCACTTACGACAATAGCTACGACGAACATAAAGATGGCTATCTTTTTCATTTTTTATTTCCTTTCACGTAGAAAATGAAAAACCCTCACATTAATCTGGAACGTTCCTTAAAATATAACGTAAACACCACTTAAACAAAAAATCAAACCGTGGAAAAGGCGAGGAACTTTATGAACACATCGCCTAAATACCTATCCATCTCCTCGGTCAACACATATCATCGGACTTATTTGAGGCATGGTTTAATCTTATACGCCCATGTGTAACATTTTCCATGGTATTTCATGATCAGAAATAGTTATAGGAAGTTATCGGGGCAAAATTTATAAATAACAGGAAATTCGCAGGATTTAAAGAAAGAGTGTTAACCTGTGGATGTACGATTTATGCTTTTTTAGAGTTTACTTCGTTCTTTGCAGCAGGGCCATTGCTAACTGCCGAAGCGTATCGGCCTTTTTGCCAAACGGCTTGAGGAGAGCGACCGCTTCCTCAGTCAGTTTTATTTGGAGTTGCACTGCTTTGTCCATTCCCACTACTGCAGGATAGGTACACTTAGCCGCCCTGACGTCCTTGCCAGCAGTTTTGCCCAATTGTTCGCTCGAAGCACTTACATCGAGAATATCGTCGGTTATCTGGAAACCCAGACCGATCTTCAGGCCGTATTCGCACAGACGGTCGATCTGCTTTTTCGTCGCACCACCACAGACAGCGCCCAACGCAGCAGCACATCGGAACATTTTGGCTGTTTTGTTGACATGGATATATTCTAAAAGCTCCTTAGTACTTTCGCATTTTTCGGCCTTGAGGTCCGCCATCTGACCTCCAATCATCCCTGCCGGCCCTGCATCATGGGCCAGTTGACTAACCAGCTTTAATGCGGTAGCCGGCTCTTCGATTCCCTTTGCCAAGATCTCAAAGGCAAGCGTTAAAAGAGCATCTCCTGTCAGGATAGCAGTAGCTTCATCAAAGGCCTTATGGCAAGTAGGCACCCCACGCCTGAGGTCGTCGTCATCCATTGCCGGCAGGTCATCGTGAATAAGCGAATATGTGTGCACCATTTCGATAGCTGCTGCAGCCAACTCGGCATCGTGGTTTATTCGTCCGGCAACAAGCTCACAACACCAAAGCACAAGCAACGAACGTATTCGCTTGCCCGGCGTACCAATGCTGTACTTGAGCGCTTCCTTCAATTCGCCATCTATCTGCTGGGAAGCTAATATTCGCTCCAGAATATAATTTATAGACTGGGCTTTCCTGCGTAAGAGCGCATCGAAGTCTGTTGAGGATTTGAGATTCTCGGTTTTCGTTTGCATCCCCACTGCTTTCTGTTGACAACTAAGTGCCGATAATCGATTATTGGCACATAAATAATAAATAATAATCGGCAAATAGCAAACAGCAAGTTGAAAAATGTTTCTGATTCTTGGAATTACAGCGTCCGGTAAAGGTCGATTGGCCTTCGATTTAGCAGAAAGTTTAGATGCTGAGATAATCAGTATCGATTCGATGAAGGTCTATCGTCGAATGGATATCGGCACTGCAAAGCCGTCTCGGCAGGCCCGTGAACGCATCAAGTACCATTTAATCGACATAGTTGAGCCGAGCGATTCATTTAGCGTAGGGACCTTTCTCGATACCGCTTCGGATGTGATAGAGCAGATAAAAAGCCGTAAAAGAAAAATTATCGCAGTCGGCGGGACCGCTTTATACATAAAAGCCCTGCTGTACGGCCTTTTCGAAGGCGCCGGCTCCGACGAGCAGATACGCCAAGAGCTGCAGGCTCAGGCAAAAGCAGAAGGCCTGGAAGAACTCTATCGACAATTGGAAAAAATCGATCCCCCAGCAGCCGAACGCATCAACCGGAACGATTCCAAACGCATAATCCGAGCGCTGGAGGTTTATCAACTTACCGGCAAACCCATCTCCAGCCTCCAGAAACAATGGGACAAGTCGGAGCCGAAACACAACTGGACGATAATAGGATTGCGAAGAGAAAAAGCTGACGCCAGCAGCAGGATAAATCAAAGAGTTAAAAAGATGATTGCCGACGGTCTTGTCGATGAGGTCAAATCACTGCTGGCCGAGGAAAAACCATTGAGCAAGCAGGCACGTTCGGCTATCGGCTACGCTGAGATAATCGAACATCTGAACGGACGAATAAGTTTGGAAGATGCAATCGAACTGATAAAGAAGAACACGAGGCGTTTTGCCAAGAACCAACGCACATGGTTTAAAACTTTCAAAAACGTACACTGGCTCGACATCGAACCGGATGAATCCCCCGAAGAAATTCTCAACAGAACAAAAGCATTATCGAATGATAAACCCGATTAAGCGGTTTGGAGTTGTTGCTGGGCCTGCAGGACTGTAGCGGTATCACCGAGAACAAGCTGCTTAATAAGACTGGCCGGCACCCGCGTGATTCCCATACTGAAAATTTTATCCTCCACCATCGAAGCAACCATCCGCGCTGTTTTTCCGCAAAGATCGTGCCTGGTTATCAGATAATTAATTATTCTGGATTTGTCCCACCGGCTATCGCTATCGGACTCCCTGGTTCGGGCAAGCAACTCAGCATCGTCCAGTTCGCGAATATCAATAGAGACAACTTCAATCCGGGAACGCTTGAGCATGCGCTCGAAAAAATGCTCGCTCAGAGCAACGGCTGCATCCTCGTAGCCGGTGGTCGTCAGGACCGCTCTAATTATAGAAAAAATCTCCCTGCTGGTCACACTTCGACAGTTTTGCTGGTGATAAAGATAATACGTCACCACCTCGGCAAACTGTTCCGCCATATAAATATCAGCCTGATCAGCCCCGCCAAGAGCATTATTGATAGTGCCAATGACTTTAGTGTGCAGATACTCCTCGACACTACCATCAGCTTTTACGATCTTAAGTTGCGTCTGCATCCCCGTCCGTTTCGCCTCCCTGCGAAATTCACCTAATCTTAATCCTGCAGCAACTCAGGTTTAATTACTAATCAAACAACATCGGCTGAGCTATCTGCTCGGCCTCGGTAATTTCCCTGCTGATTTCCTTAATCAACTCGCCGGCATCTCTGAAGTCGCGATACACACTCGCAAAACGAATATAAGCCACCTTGTCAACCTTGCGTAACTGCTTCATCACACTTTCGCCGATAAAAGCCGATGAAACTTCCTTATCGAAATTCCTGAATATATTCTCCTCTGCCTTGTCAGTTATTCGCTGAATCTGCTCTGCCGAAACAGGTCTTTTATAACAAGCCTTCTGCAAACCGCTGACAATTTTATCTCTCTCATAGGGAACCCGAGAGTTATCTTTTTTCACGACGTACAGCTTAGAGCTTTCGCCGATCTTCTCGTAGGTTGTAAAGCGTCTCTCACATACAATGCACTGCCGCCGGCGTCTAATTACCCTTCCACTATCGCTCGAACGCGAATCAATAACCTTATCTCGATCTTCCTTGCAAAAAGGACATCTCATTTCGTATTCGCCTGTTGGAAGAGAACCTTTCAGTCTCGTATCTGGTATTGCTTATTTTTCTTCGAGATACACCTCCGAACTCGAGATACGCTCCTTCAAAATTATCAGCCCAACACTATATATAGGATAACTCGTGCATTGTACCACCAATATGTAGTATGTCAAAAAAAATTAAAATAAAAAAGGTTTGCAGATTTTCAACACCAACTTAGCCGACCATGAAAACCATACACACTAATACGGAAGTCCGTTTCGCTAATTCCTTATCCTTAATTGACAATAGCAAATCATTTCGTTATTATTCCTGCTTAATTGCCGTTAATTGCTTTAAATTGAGGGAGATAACCGGATGATTGACGTTCCTTCAAGAGTTAAAGAGCTTGTCGAAACGTTTGACCAGCACATAGAA
>CAZQXE010000090.1:0-11612 GCA_964597115.1 uncultured Pirellulales bacterium
ATTTATCCTCTATCATCTCTTTAAACTGCTTTTCATCAATGACCTCAACTCCGAGTTTTTTTGCTTTTTCAAGTTTACTTCCGGCGTCTTTTCCGGCGACAACAAAACTGGTTTTCTTGCTAACGCTGGAAGAGGTTCTTCCACCATGGTCTTTGATCGTTTGCTCAATTTGCTGGCGGGTGAAGTTTTTCAGTGTGCCGGTAACGACAATTGACATTTCCATAAGTGCATCAGAAGTTTTAGCCTTGGGCGATTCGGGTTTAACTTTCTCATTAAGCATTGCTTTAATAACGTCGAGATTGTCACTATTTTGAAAATAGCTGTAGATGCTTTGAGGTATTACTGGATCAGGCTTGGCTGATAATTTTTGTTTGAGGTCTTCAAATGTTGCATTCCTGAGTTTATCGAGTGATCCGAATTTATCGGCTAGTTCATGTGCTCTCTTTTGGCCTATTTTTGGAATGCGAAGGTTCTTTATCAACTGCCAAAGCGGCAGAGTCTGACTTTTTGTAATTATGTTTTCGACAACCTTCTTGTTCTCCTCGCTGTGAAAATAGTCATAGATGATTTTAGGTATTATGGGATCAGGCGCAATAGTTAATTCTTTTTTGAGGTCTTCTAAGGTAGTATTCATTAGTTTGTCAAGTGAACCGAATTTATCCGCGAGTATCTGAGCTGTCAATCCGCCGACATTTGGAATACCCAAAGCTGCAATCAGGCGCCATAACGGCTGGGTCTTGCTTTTTTCTATTGCATTTATCACGTTGGCGGCACTTTTTTCAGCCATCCGTTCCAGGCCGATCAGTTCCGGTTTCTGTAATTTATAAATGTCCGCGAAATTCTTTATCAGGCCGGTGTCTACAAGCTGCTCTATCAAAGCTGTTCCAAGATGTTCGATGTCCATTTGCCCTCGACCGGCGAAGTATTTCAGACGTTCTTTCAACTGCCCCACGCAATCAGGATTAACACACCGGATATAAACACCATTTTCATCTTTAGCGACTTTAGAGCCGCAAACAGGGCATTGTTTAATTACAGTAAGGTTTCCTGTAATGCTAGAACTTATTTGGCTACTACCTTGTAATTCTACGATCTTGGGTGCCTTTTCTATAACTCTAACGACCTGTGGAATTATTTCACCGGCCTTTTCTATTATCACGGTGTCACCGCAGCGTACATCGAGCTTTGCGAGCATGTCGAAATTGTGCAGGCTTGCACGTTTGACAGTCGTCCCTGCTAACAGCACTGGTTTTAAATTTGCTACAGGTGTCAGGATGCCGCTTTTACCGACCTGGACATCGATGGATTCGACGATAGTCTCGGCTTGCTCGGCGGCGAACTTGTAGGAAATGCACCATCGGGGCGCTCTGCCTGTTGCGCCCAAAATGTCACGCTGGTCGAAGCGGTTGATTTTTATAACCATCCCATCTATCAGGTAATCCAGCTTCAGTCGTTTTTCGCTCCAGCCGGTACAAATATCTATCGCTTCGTCAATGTCCTTAGCTTTAGTGATATTTGGATTGACGGGCAAACCAAGTTTTTTCAGTTTCTGCAATGTTTGGTAGTGGTTTTCTGCCAGCGGTTCTGTTACCTGGCCGGTCGCGTATGCAAAGAACGAAAGGTTCCTCGCAGCGGTTATTCTTGCGTCCAGCAGCTTCAACGAACCCGCTGCAGCATTTCGCGGATTGGCAAACGGCTGTTCGCCTGCTTCTGCGCGAAGTCTGTTCAGCTCGACAAAAGAGCTTGTGGGCATATAGACTTCGCCGCGGACTTCAAGTACAGCGGGGATTTTTCCACCCAGTAATGCGAGCGGGATAGCTTTTATTGTGCGTACGTTCGCGGTAACATCGTCTCCCACCTCGCCGTCGCCGCGAGTGGCTGCCGTGACAAGGATACCCTCTTCATAGCGAAGGCTGATAGCAAGCCCGTCGATTTTCAACTCGATTACATAATCATAATCTTTATTGTCAATCTGTTTTGCTACTCTTTCGTCGAACGCCCTTAGCTCATCGGCATTATAAGTGTTATCCATACTCAGCATCGGCACCGCGTGCCTGACGGCGGAGAAACCTTCGAGTGGCCGGTCAGAAACACGCTGTGTTGGCGAATCTTTTGTTATCAATTGCGGGTTCGCTTCTTCCAGCGCCTTTAGCTCGGTAAAAAGCCTGTCGTATTGCCGGTCGCTGATTTTAGGCTGATTGAGCACGTAATATAAATAATCGTGCTCTCGAATTTCTTTACGAAGCCGCTCAATATTTTTGCCCACATCTTTTCCCATAACAGCTTAATTTATACGTTGTTTCAGCATGTTTTGCAAGCCCCGTAACGTGCAAATGCTTTTAGGTAAAGCCCATCTGAGTGGTAGAATCTTCTTGAACTGATGGAGAGGTTAAAGTAGAATATAGCTTGTGGCGGAAATTGAATGTATTTTACCAGCCGCACAACAACAGGAGACGAGATAATGCAAAACAGTAAAGCATTTTTTGGGATAGTATCTTTCCTGCTTATAATTATTACGTTCGAGCCCGTCCATGCCCTGACGTTAGAGTACTCAACCACCGCCGAAGCTCTGGCGGAGGTCGGGTGGCATGATTATTTTAGTTACTACTCGGACGGCGACCACGATTCCAAAGAGGCCACCAACACTCGCTCTTATACCACAGCCTTTTACGATAAAATACAGTTTATGGGTGAAGTTGGGATGTCAGCTTTAGCGGAAGCGTCCGTCGAGCCGAACGAAGTGATTCTGTCTACCAGGATTAATGGTTCGTATTATTTCGATATCGGATGGGTGCTGATGGATTATTTTTATCAGGATGCCAACAGCACGGTGAACGGATGGCTGCAAATTAACGAATTTCCTGTCGGCGCGCCGTGCCGGTTGCAGGTTGATATTTCATTTCCGAATACCACCTGGACCGGCGGCTCGCTCTGGCAATTTTACATGGAAAGTTCTCTGGAATATTTTCTTGCCGGCCGTGATGCACTTGGAGACTACGGAACACTGTCCGGTACTATTGACGCTTATGCTGGCGAGCCTGTCTTTGTCTTTCTGGGTATCGCCGGTGGCGGCTATGCCGACCATACAATTGAAACCATTGGGAGCGGAACGCTTACAATAAACACAGCTTTGAAAGCAATCCCGCATCGGGCAGATTTTAACGCTGATGGCTGGATTAACTTCAAGGACTTTGCTCTTTTTTCTTTGAATTGGCACCAACGTAGTTGTAATGATCCGAACACAAATTGGTGCCGACAAGCTGATCTTGACCACAGTGGTGTGGTTGATGCGAACGACCTGGACCTGTTTACACAGTATTGGCTCTTATTTTCTGATCCGAACCAAATTCAATGATCCCGAAGCTATGAGGGAGTGCTTGAGTTATATTCTTTGAGGTCTATTTTTAGAAACACCGGCCGGTTTTTTTCTTTGTACATGCGTCTTTATCTTCACCGCATTGATAGCATATCTCGTTTTCGAGGGATTTGCCGTCCAGGAAGTCCCTGATGTTCTGGAGAGTTGTTTGAGCAATGTTTCGGAGGGCTTCCCGCGTGAAAAAGCCCTGATGAGAAGTGATGAGCACGTTGCTGAAAGTAAGAAACCGAGCCAGCACATCGTCAGTGAGCACCTGGGTGGAGAAGTCCTCGAAGAAATACTCGCTCTCCTCCTCGTAAACGTCAAGTCCCGCGGAGCCGACTTTACCGCTTTTAAGGGCGTCTATTAGTGCTTTGGAGTCGATTAATCCGCCCCGGCCTGTATTGACAATCATTACACCATCTTTCATCTTGGAGATGCTTTTTTCGTCGATGATGTGATGTGTGCTGCGGCTGAGGGGACAATGCAGAGAAATCACATCCGATTGTGCGTAGAGATTTTCAAGATCGACGTACTGAACTCCGGCAGCATCCGCATACTTATGGTCGGGATAGGGATCGTACGCGAGAACTCTCATGTCAAATCCGCGCATAATTTTCGCGGTGATTTTCCCGATCTTTCCTGTGCCAATGATACCGGCGGTCTTTCCGGCCATGTCAAATCCCATCAGGCCGCCGATGGAGAAATTGCCGTCCCGTGTTCTGTAGTATGCCTTGTGGGTTTTACGATTTAAGCTGAGAATCAGCGCAACAGCATGTTCAGCTACTGCATGTGGTGAGTACTCGGGCACTCGCACTACCGGGATTGTGCGGTAAGCAGCTTTGAGGTCGATGTTATTGTATCCGGAACAGCGAAGTGCGATTAGCTCTGCACCATGTCCCTTGAGCCTGGCGATTACTTCTGCCGAGAGCGTGTCATTGACGAATGCGCACACAATACAACATCCGTCGGAAAGTGACGCCGTCTCAGTGGTCAGGCGATTTTCAAAGTATCGAATCTCGTATCCATACTTTGCATTGACAGCATCGAAGGATTCGCGATCGTACGACTTCGTGTCGAAGAAGGCTATGGATATTGGCTTGTCCCTGCGCTTCATTTTCTACTCCTTTTTGTGACTCCGCAGTATGGTCAGCAGCATTTTAAATCGTGCCGGGGCCTTTACCGCGTGGGGGACATTTGCGGGCATGAGTACAATTTCACCAGCGGATGCCTCTACGGTTTTGCCACCGATTATCAGCTCGGCTTTTCCGTCGAGGACATGAACGAAAGCGTCAAATGGTGCTGTATGCTCACTCAGGTTTTGGCCGGCATCGAAAGCGAAAAGAGTGATTGTTCCCGATGCGTTCTCAGCCAGCGTTCGGCTTACTATTGCGCCGTCGGCATAATCCACCAACTGCACGAGATTGTGAGCTTCGGCCTCAGGCAGGTTGGATTTGCTGTTTGGTTTGGTACTCATGGTTACTATTCTCCCAATACTCAAAATCATTTCGAAGTAAGGGACGAATTCTTCATGTTTGGTATCCTAACGCCATTACAGTTATTTTTGGTTTTCTATGTTACTAAAAAGCATCGAAAAATCGCAATCTTTTTTTTAAAGCCATTTATCCATCTTCTGATTGCAGCAGTAATTTATTCGTTTTTACACAAATATATGCTGATTCAATGTCAGCTTTTTCTCTTTACAGGGGTATTAAGACCTGTTAGAATCCGAATCGTTAATCGAACTATAAACTAATTGATACGTAGTTATTTCGATGGCAGGCAAAATAATAATCAATGCCGAACGGTGCAAAGGCTGCGGCTTGTGTGTTGTAGTTTGTCCGAGTAACAGCATCGTCATATCCGAAAAATCCAACAAGACCGGTTACTTTCCCGCTAAGCCTGTCCCGAGCGGAGTCGAGGGAGTAAACGACACCGATTGTACAGGCTGTGCCGCTTGTGCCATTATATGCCCGGAGGCGATAATTGAAGTGTTTCGTGGCAACGACAGCAAAATCGAGATAATTGTTGAGCTAAAAAAAAAGAGCAAGCCGAGTCTGATTGAGGAAAAAGCGTGAACCCCGTCGTAAATGCTACAAGGAAGAGGAATATGACGAAGAAAGAGGAGACTTCCGGCAGGATCGGGGAGCGGATTTTGATGTGCGGCAATGAGGCCTTTGCTGAAGCGGCTATTATTGCCGGCTGTGACGCTTTTTTCGGCTATCCGATTACGCCGCAAAATGAAGTCTCTGCTTATATGTCTCGAAGAATGCCCGAGGAAGGTCGGGTGTTTGTGCAAAGTGAGAGCGAATTAGCCGCCATTAATATGGTATTCGGTGCCTCGGCTACGGGTAAAAGAGCTTTTACAAGCTCCTCCAGTCCCGGTATCAGCCTGATGCAGGAGGGAATAAGTTATTTAGCGGGAGCTGAGCTTCCGGCTGTGATTGTCAACGTGATGCGAGGCGGGCCGGGGCTGGGTAACATCGCACCCTCGCAGTCTGATTATTTTCAGGCAACTCGCGGCGGCGGGCACGGTGACTATCGAACCATCACGCTCGGACCCTCGAGCGTACAGGAGCTGGCCGATTGTATACCGCTGGCCTTCGACCTGGCTGACCAATATCGGATGCCCGTTATGGTTCTGGCTGACGGTATCTTAGGCCAGATGATGGAGCCGATAGTGTTGGAAAAAAAGCCTCGTCGCAAGTTGCCTGCTAAAGACTGGGCACTGACCGGAGCCAAAGGCAGAGAGCAGAATATAGTGCGTTCTTTATGGCTTGGGGAAAGGGTGCTGGAAGAACACAACTATAAGCTGCATGCCAGATACGAACAGATACAGAAAAACGAAGTGATATGTGAACAATATAAAGTTGACGATGCCGAAATTATCATGGTCGCGTACGGCGTAGCGGCGAGAATTGTGCGCGGCGCTGTGGACAAGGCAAGGGAAGAAGGGATACCGGTCGGTCTTATACGTCCTGTTACCTTGTGGCCGTTTCCGACGGAGCAAATCAGCAAAGCCGCGGAAGAGTTTCGGTTTTTTCTGACCGTGGAAATGAGCATGGGTCAGATGGTCGAAGATGTGAAGCTGGCCGTAGCGGGAAAGGCGCCGGTGTTGTTTTACGGCCGACCCGGCGGCGGCGTACCAACCGTTGACGAAATCCTGGAAAGAATTAAACAATTGACGTTAAGGCCGAAAAGCGAAGAATGAAAACGGTATTTAAGCGAACACCTACACTAAAAGATTGCCCGACGCATTATTGTCCGGGATGCGGACACGGTATTGCGCATCGATTGGTAGCTGAGACAATCGATGAGCTGGACATACGCGGCCGCACTATCGGCATTGCGCCTGTGGGATGTGCGGTGTTAGCTTACGATTATCTTGATGTCGATATGGTCGAAGTCGCGCACGGAAGGCCACCGGCGGTGGCGACAGGAATGAAAAGGACCAACCCGGATAAAATAATCTTTTCTTATCAGGGCGATGGTGACCTGGCAAGTATAGGAGCTGCGGAAATTTTGCATGCGGGGCACCGCGGCGAGCAGATAACTGTTATCTTCATTAACAATGCTGTCTATGGCATGACCGGCGGGCAAATGGCTCCGACTACGATGATAAACCAGGTGACAGCAACTACACCCAAAGGCCGTGTCGCTTCCGAGCAGGGCTATCCGCTGCAGGTCTCGGAACTATTGGCTACCTTGCCGGGGACGATTTATATTGAGCGGTGTGCGTTGTCCGGTGTATCCGCGATTCGTAAAACAAAAAAAGCCATCAAACATGCCTTTGAACTTCAGATCGAAGGCGCCGAAGGTTTGTCGCTGGTTGAGGTGCTGTCACCCTGCCCGACTTACTGGCGAATGACGCCTGCCGAATCGATGGAATGGATCGAAAACGAAATGACAAAAGTTTTCCCGCTGGGCCGATTGAAGGGTTGAGAATGACCACGAATGGTTTTTATGAAGGGATTATCGTTGCAGGCTTTGGTGGACAGGGGATTATGCTTACCGGCAAGCTGCTGGCCCAGACGGCAATGAAGGCCGGCAAAGAGGTAACATACATGCCCTCCTATGGCGCCGAGGTTCGCGGCGGAACGGCGAATTGTATGGTGGTTATTGCGAACGAAAAGATTGCTTGTCCCGTGGTTAGCAAACCTGATTCGCTGATAGTCCTAAACAAAGCTTCGCTGAATAAATTCGCCCCACGTCTTAAAAACGGCGGATTGTTAATAATGAATAGTTCACTGATTGACACCGAGCCGGAGCTGGATGACTCGATAACGGTTATTGCGATACCCGCCGATCAACTGGCCGTAGAATTAGGCTCTAAAAAAGCCGCAAATATGATAGCTTTGGGAGCGTATTTGCAAAAGCGAGGATGCCTCGCACCTGATGCAGCGGCGCAGGCTCTTCCCCAGGTTCTCGCAGAGCGATATCATAAAACATTGCCGCTCAACATCGAAGCTCTACGCAAAGGCAGCGAATTCGCCAAAACTTATAACTAAGAAGGCTTAAAATTTCTTAGACAATTGGTGAAGAAAGAACGATTAATCACCGAGATTCTCCTAAAAACTTGATTAGACGGTTTTTACAAAGTATAATATAGCATACATAAAACGGAGCAAGAATTAGATTTAAGACGGAAAGCTAAAATGGCCAAACAACCAACAAAGAAAAAACCCAAGGCGATTTGCAGCTTCTGCGGCCGGTCGGCGTCTCAGGCTGACACGCTCATAGAAGGACCGAACAAAGTATTTATTTGCCCTGAATGTGTCGAGTTGTGCCATAACATCATCCGGCAGGACCGCAAACGAGCCGGTAAAAGTGGCGTTAGTTTCGAAGAAATGCCCAGGCCCAGAGAAATAAAAGAATATCTGGACCAGTATGTAATCGGCCAGGATCATGCCAAGAAATATCTCTCAGTTGCAGTGCATAACCACTATAAGCGGCTGCTGCACAGCGATAGTGAGGACAGTGATGTAGAGATAGACAAATCCAATGTTATGTTAATCGGCCCGACCGGCTCCGGAAAAACGCTGCTCGCGCGTACCCTCGCCCATAAATTGGAAGTGCCGTTTGCTATATGCGATGCGACCACAGTAACCGAAGCCGGGTATGTCGGCGAAGATGTTGAAAATTTCATGCTTCGATTGCTTCAATCCGCCGACTACGATATAGAAGCTGCTCAGAGGGGTATCGTATATATCGATGAAATAGATAAGGTCGGCAAGACGTCTCAGAACGTCTCAATCACCCGTGACGTCTCCGGAGAAGGAGTGCAGCAGGCACTGCTAAAGATGCTCGAAGGAACAACCGCCAATATTCCACCACAGGGTGGTAGAAAGCATCCGGAGCAATCCTACATACAAATCGACACCACGCAGATACTCTTTATATGCGGCGGGACATTTGTCGGTCTGGAAAACATAATCAAGAAGCGGCTCGGCAAAAAAATGATCGGCTTCGGTTCCGAACTATCCGGTAAAAGCGATGAAAAGAAAGAGTACAGCGATATTTTGGGGCAGGTCATACCGGAAGATATCATCGAGTACGGAATGATTCCTGAAATGGTAGGAAGACTTCCCGTGATTACAACCCTTAGTGCTCTCAACGAAGAGGCGCTTATGGACATTCTGACCAAGCCTAAAAATGCGCTTTGCAAGCAGTATCAAAGGTTTTTCGAGATGGAAAATGCCGAGCTTGAGTTTACTGATGACGCCTTGCACGCGTTAGCACAAAAAGCCCTGAAGCGTGACACCGGTGCCAGGGCATTACGTTCGATCACCGAAGAATTAATGATCGATTTGATGTATCAGCTACCGGAAGAGGCGAAGCCCTTAAAGTACGTAATTACACGCGATATTGTCGAGGGCAAAGTCGAACTGTTCATGGCAAAACAAAAAGCAAAGAAAGAATCAGCATAGAACGTAATTTACTAAAAATCACTGGGGTCTGTTAGGTGAACAAGGTCCGGGCACCTAAAAATCGAACGATCACTCTTGGCTGCGAAGAAACAGAGCATTACAGCAACGACCTGGTTCGAATTTCAAAGCCCGTAGATATTGATGATGTTGACGGCAAAATTGTAAATCAGGATGTTTTTGAAGTGCTTGGTTTTTTGCCGGACAGTTTTGTTGACTTGTTAATATTGGACCCGCCCTACAATCTGAATAAGACCTTTACTTCGACCGCCTTCAGAAAAAAAACCATCTCCCAATATTCCCAGTGGTTTGAAAGTTTGCTCGTTAAGTTGCTGCCAAAGCTCAAGAATACCGCATCTGTCTATGTATGCTCTGAATGGTATTCGTCAACAGCTATCCATTTAATCCTGGATAAGACCCTGAAGGTGAGGAACCGGATTACCTGGGAGCGGGAAAAAGGCAGGGGAGCAAAAAGAAGCTGGAAAAACTCATCGGAAGACATTTGGTTTGCGACTGTTTCTGATGATTATATCTTCAATGTGGAGAACGTAAAACTTAAGCGCAGAGTTATCGCACCATATACCGACATCAATGGTGCACCCAAAGACTGGGATGATACATCTGCCGGCCAATATCGCCTGACACATCCATCGAATTTGTGGAACGATATTACGGTGCCTTTCTGGTCTATGCCGGAAAATACAGACCACCCGACACAAAAGCCTGAGAAGCTGATGGCAAAACTAATTCTGTCAAGCACAAACGAAAGCGCCTTCGTCTTCGATCCTTTTATGGGCGTTGGCAGCAGCATCGTAACAGCCAAAAAGCTGAATCGGAGGTTTCTTGGGATTGAAATAGAACGAGAGTATTGTTTGCTTGCCGCGAAACGTTTGTGCATGGCTGAGCATAATAAAGCGATTCAAGGGTACCGGGATGGTATATTCTGGGAAAGAAACGCTTTAAGCGTAAAAAAACACAAAAAAAGAAATGGTGGCTAATTAGTTCTGTATAGATCTTTGTGACACCATTATTTTGATACGTTACACACCTACTTTTTTTCATAAATGACTCCGATAATTTGCCACAATGCAGCGCCTTATAGCTAATCCATTCGTTTCGTTGGTAAGATGGGCAAGAATATGTCGGAATAATCAAGATTTCTCTTTATATTGATATAGGCAATGTGGTATAATAGGGCAACTATAAGAGAGGGTTAATCCGGCTGGGGAAAACATGAGGGATTTCAGACAAAGCAAAAGATTGTTGATTAATGTAACGAAATCTTCTTATTCTTGCCTAGTTAGCAGTTTCCCTTGTTCAAAGGGCTACTTCATAGGGTCCTTCAGGCGGAAGATTAATGTGGGGTTTGTTTGAGAACTGACCTTGAAAAATCAAATTTATTGTCTTGAGTGGATTAGAATCTTTTTATTTGTTGGGAGGAATGGAAAATGAAAAAGTTATTAACGATCAGTATTATGTTTTGTATGCTTTCAATCTGTGCAGGTTCTAGCAAAGCATCGTTAATATTTTTCGATGATTTCGATAGCTATCCCCACGAGCTTAACTGGTCTGGAGCTGGCGGTTGGAGTGTCGCCGATGGCACCGTGGACATACACGGCGAACCAGGCCCTTGGGACGCTTGGCCCGGTAACGGTACATATGTGGATATGGACGGCTCAACTAATGACCCTGGAATATTATACAGGTTTATTGACCTATCGGCTGGCAGATACGTTCTTACATTCGATCTTGCCGGATCCGGATACATTCCTAATAGCGATCCTCCTGCTCAGAGAGGTGGCGATAATACGGTTTACGCATTGGCCGACGGAGTTACGTCGAGCCCGATCACTCTGCCGTTTGACACTCCGTTTACGACGTACACCTTGCCCTTTACGGTTGGTACACCCGGCTTGATCCCGATCGCCTTTTATGATCCTGCTATAGGAGACAACGCGGGTTTATTTCTCGACAACGTGGCCGTTCATAGCGTAATTCCGGCACCAGGTGCTATTATGTTAGGCAGTATTGGTGTAAGTATTGTCGGCTGGTTACGCAGGCGCAGAGTAGTGTAAAGCTAAAGCACATGCTAACAACGATTTGAAAGGGCTGCGAGTTTTCATACTCGCAACCCTTTTTTTAATATTCTGCCGCAATTCTACGGGTGTAAACCCGTAGATGAAGTTATCCGACGAAGTCGGACGGGCGAAGCCCGAAGCGGCAATGCCACGGGTTTTAACCCGTGGTTCTTTACTTGTCGAATACAATTTAACAAATACCGGCTAAAAATCAAGTGAATTCCGGAAAAATCTCTATGACTAACCACTGTGATT
>CAZQXE010000091.1:0-11592 GCA_964597115.1 uncultured Pirellulales bacterium
TTTATCCGCGATAAGTTCGCGATAACGTGCTTCCTTCCACCGAGCCATGCTTTTATGTTTTTCGGAATCATTTCCTGGCCCCGCCACAGGTGAGCCAAGCAGAGCGGCAAGCACCTCTGGACTCTGCATACCGAACGTGCTGCGGAAAAACTCCTCCGACATATCGAAGCCTTCCTTCTCGGCCAAATCTTGCCATGATTGCCTGTGCGCCCAGCCGGTATCGACCAGCACGCCGTCTAAATCAAAAATAACTCCCCTACTACTACCAATTAGTGTCATAGCTGAAACAAACCTCTTTCTATATTAAACATTATCAGAACGCACAATCTTAGCTATTCCTTAAATGATGTCAAGGACAAGGGGGAAATATAATCGCCCCAAAAATTTCGCGGTTTTTTTTGTTAGATATGATAAGCTACAAAGCAAACTGGGGAACGAGGATTCGAACCTCGACTAACTGATCCAGAGTCAGTCGTGCTACCGTTACACTATTCCCCAACCACATATTTATTAGCCAAACTGTACATTCAAAGAGCCGATATTGCAAGAAAATTCAGCTCCGAACCCCACGATTTCAAATACGAATGAGCAACAATCACATCAAATGACAATGATGGTGGAATTCTATTAATCGCAAAATGGTTATATTGCAGGTTGAACGACAGCCTGGAATGTGCTATAGAACGAATTCAATATCGATTTATCGGGACCAATTAAGGTTATAGGAATCAATGTCTGAGAAACCAAAAGAGCTAAATAAGAATCTGCTGGACATATCAACGTGGTTGAAATTCGATAGAATTCCCTGGGTGATTGCCGGCCCCTGCAGCGCCGAGTCCGAGCAGCAGGTAATCTCAACGGCCAGAGAGCTGGAAAAATCCGCCCAGGTGAAGGTCTTCCGTGCCGGCATCTGGAAACCTCGTACGCGCCCGAACAGTTTTGAAGGTGTCGGCGAAATTGGTCTGACCTGGCTTAAAACTGTAAAGGCCGAAACTTCACTTCTGACCACAACTGAAGTGGCAAACGCCAGGCATGTCGAACTGTGCCTTGAGAACAACGTTGATATTCTTTGGATCGGAGCGAGGACGACAGTAAGTCCCTTTGTTGTACAGGAAATAGCCGATGCCCTCAAAGGAGTCGACATACCCGTGCTTGTCAAGAATCCGATTAACGCCGAGCTCGGCCTCTGGTTGGGAGCCATTGAGAGACTTTGCCACGCCGGCATAAAAAAAATTGCCGCCATACACAGAGGCTTCTCAACATACGACGAAATGGAGTACCGCAACCGTCCCCATTGGGAGATTCCGATTGAGCTAAAAAGGCTGGTCCCAAAACTGCCGCTGATCTGCGACCCAAGTCATATAGGTGGTGATAGGCGCTTTATAGAACCTATATCTCAGATGGCGCTGGATTTCGGGATCAAGGGCCTGATGATTGAAACTCACATCGATCCGGACCGTGCATTAAGCGATTCAAAACAGCAGATTACACCTAAAGAATTAATAGAATTACTCGCAAGACTCAAAGCACGAGATACGGTGCCAACTGATAAACAACTCAAAGCAAGGATAGCACATCTTCGTGCGGTGATCAGTCAGGTGGATTCGAAAATCATACAGGACCTTGCAGAAAGAATGAAATTGGTCGAGGAAATTGGAAGCCTAAAACATCAACACAACATTCCCGTTTTACAGCTCAGTCGATGGGATTCTCTTCTTAAAGACCATGTAGCCAGGGCACAAAAAATTGGCATGGACGGAGAATTCATAAAAGGCGTATTCGAGTTGATCCATACCCAGGCAGTCAAAAAACAACTGTAGTACGACTGCTTACTCTTTCTTACCGGCAAGCCCGCTGTATTCAAGCAGCTTCCAGCCCGAAGGTAAAAGAGCCGCCGCTAAAGCGATCTTCAAAATGTCACCGGCAATAAAAGGGTACAAACCCACAACTAAAACTTTCGTGCCGAAGCCCATCAGGCAAAACAGCCAAAACAAGCCAAAAGAGTAAATGACCAGGTTCCCCAAAACCATTGCCAAAACGGTAGTCCAGACGCGCCGGTCCCATCCCCATTCAGCTAATGATCCAACAACGTATGCGGCGGCAATAAAGCCAATCAGGAATCCGCCGGTCGGACCCGACAGAAACAAAAAGCCCGATCCGAAATTGGAAAAAACAGGCATTCCGGCCGCTCCGGCAAGCACGTATGAAACCAAACACATACCACCCAGCCGGGCGCCGTAAAGAGCACCTATCATCAGAACTGCAAAAGTCTGGCCGGTAATCGGAACCGGGAACCCGACGGCCAACTGTGCGGATAAACCGATGAAAACCAATCCTGCGAAAACCAAAGTCAGGTCATACAATCCGGCTCGGCTTTTTTCACAAGGCCGCAGAAGATCAGCTACAGTTGCGTTTGTCAACATATCTACTCCATCAGCAAATGCCGGAGATTACGAATCTCATCGATTGCCAGAACTACCGTTATCGTAAGTGAATATTAGTCAGTTCAGGTCGCCTTTGTTTGTTCGGTCTTCTCCTCCGCGCTACTGTCTTCGTCAGGCTGGTTCTCAGCTTCCTCTGTTTGCTCGTCCACGGATTGTTCAGGCTCTACTGCAGTTGCTGTCTCTTCAGTTTCCTCAGGTTGCTCGTCCACGGATTGTTCAGGTTCTGCCGCAGTTGCTGTCTCTTCAGTTTCCTCAGGTTGCTCGTCCACGGATTGTTCAGGTTCTGCTGCAGTTGCTGCTTCTTCAGCTTCCTGCGAGGCAGGTTCTTCTGTCACTTCGGCCTGTTCAGCAACTACTGCATCAACATCAGCTTCCTGGTCTTTCTGGTCACTCGGCTCAGCATCAGTAACTTCGCTTTCATCAGCCTGATCCTGTGGTTTTCTAAGCTGATCCAAATCGTCATCCGAGAGAACCTTTTCAGGACCTGCCGGTGTATGCTTCTGGGCCGACTCGGCTGCCTGTTCTTCAGCAGCCCACTGAACTCTTCGTAAACTCAAACCTATCTTACGCGAATCAGTATCAACCTTCAGAATCTTAACTTCGACTTCATCTCCAACGTTAACGACATCCTGTGGCTTATCAATCTTATGGTCGGCAAATTCAGAAATATGTAACAGCCCCTCTAAATCCGGCTCAAGCTCCACAAATGCACCGAAATTGGTAAGCTTTGCCACTTTGCCTTTAATAATATGACCCGGAACGTATTTCTCCGGGATGGCTCGTACCCACGGGTCTTCGGTTATCTGCTTAATCCCGAGCGATACGCGCCGTTTTTCCTCGTTTACTTCAAGAACGATACATTTTAGATCCTGGCCTTTTTGCAGGGCCTCGCCGGGATGACTGTGTTTCCTTGTCCAGCTCAAATCGGAAACATGTATCATGCCATCGATACCCGGCTCTATCTCCACAAAGGCACCAAAATTTGTCAAGCTCCGTACCTTGGCTGTAACGACTGCTCCCTGCGGATACTTCTGAGAAGCTATCGCCCACGGATTCGTTTGAGTCTGCTTAAGCCCCAACGATATTTCCTGCTTTTCTTTGTTAACATTCAGGACAATCACCTCTATTTCATCTCCGAGATTGACCATCTCACCCGGATGTGCAAGTCGCTTCGTCCAGCTCATCTCGCTAATATGCACCAGTCCTTCGATACCATCTTCAAGGCGTACAAATACGCCGTAGCTCATCACATTTACAACTTTGCCCTTTACTTTTGCACCAATCGGATAACGATGTTCGACATCTTCCCAGGGACTGGACGTCTTCTGCTTTAAGCCCAGCGAAATCTTCTCATGCTCTTTATCTACACCGACAACGATACATTCTATCTCCTGATCAAGCTCAACAACTTCCGAAGGATGCGATATTCTGCCCCAACTCAAATCGGAAATATGCAGCAGACCATCCAAGCCGCCAAGATCAACGAACACACCAAAATCAGCTATATTTTTCACGATACCTTTTCGCAGCTGGCCTTCCTCGATTTCCGCAAGAATTTTCTCTTTGCTGCTTTTGCGCTCTTCTTCTATGAGTTTGCGCCTCGATATTACAATGTTCCGGCCTTCTTCGTCGATCTTCAGAATCTTACATTCCACTTCCTTGCCGATGAACCTGCTGATGTCACCCGGCTTCCTGATGTCAACCTGTGATGCCGGCAAAAACACAGGCACCCCGATATCTACAAGCAAACCACCCTTGATCCGCCTTATCACCTTACCTGTAACAACGTCCCCCTCCTTCTTCGTATTCAGTACTGTTTCCCAGCCTTTGATGATATCTGCCTTGCGCTTATTCAACAGAATAAGGCCGCTTTCGGAATCGGTATCTTCAAGGAGGATTTCTATCTCTTTGCCCGCAACTATCTGCTCAGGATCGTCGAACTCACTCGCATCGACAATCCCTTCGCTCTTGAGGCCTACTTCCACAATAACGTCATTACCTATCTGCGAGACAATAGTTCCTTTAAGAATAGTGCCCGGCAGACGCAAATCTACTTTTGTCTGCAGGACCTCTTCCAGGAACTCATTTTCCTGTTTACTGAACATCTCGCTGACCTGCTGGTCAAGCTTCTCTTCCGATAAGCCTAATTTGCTGACTATATTTCTATCAACCATAAATCAAAATCCCTCTGTGGAGTCTGTATTCTTGACTCATCGACGCCCCACATTTACGCCAATAAGCTTCTGTGCAACACTGCACAAAAAACTTTTTTCGGTTAATCAATCATAAACATTCATTTGCCCACGCAGCAAATGCGATTCACATTATAACGATATTTAATGAAGCCCTAATTCTAACCTAAAGAAACTTCCTTTTCAAGAACCACTTTTACCATTTTTTCTCAAAAAGCCCTGCCCTACTTAGGGCTATTATCATAAACTTCCAGATTATTCACAAACTCATCTATTATCCAGTCAGGTGTCGATGCACCAGCCGTAACTCCGGCGTTCTTTTTACCGGCAAGCACGCTTTTGTCAAGTTCATTCCAATTCTGTAAATGAAACGTTCGGCTGTTCACTTTTTTACACAGCTCGGCCAGTCTCCGCGTATTGGCACTCTCCAGGCTACCAAGAACAAACATTACATCCACCTGCTTACATAACTGAACAGCCGATTCCTGTCTCTTTATCGCCTCTTTGCACAAAGTATTGATAACTTTCAATTCGCTAAAACTTCCGCGTCCCATAGCGCTGAGCATCTTTCCGAAGTGCTCGGGACTTTGCGTAGTCTGACAAACAACACCCAATTTGGCATTGCCGGGCAGCTTATGTAAATCCGATTCGTCGGCAATAACAACAACATCCCTGGCGCAACCCACAACCGCCTTGACCTCCGGATGATTCTCCTCGCCAATAACCACAACCTTGTAACCATCCCTTTCGAGCTCTCTGGCGATACGCTGCACTCTCTTTACCAATACGCAGGTGGCATCAACAATATCAAGCCCTTTTTCTCTTAGCTTTGCTATCTGTTCAGGGGCAGCTCCATGGGAACGTATCAGGACCGTACCTGACTTAATGTCTTCCACGTTATCTACGGTCTTCAGTCCGTTCTTTGCCAGTCGCTCTACCACATCCCGGTTATGAATGATCGGACCGAGACTATAAACATCGTTTTCTTCCGCCAGAATTCTCTCAGCTACGCTGATAGCGTTCCTGACACCATGGCAAAATCCGCATTTTTCCGCAACCAAAACGTTCATAAAATCATATCAAAATAGAACTAATCTATAAGCCAAGCTACTCAAGGACGGGATTTTATACTAAGATTTCAATCTAATCCATCAAAACTTTTTCACCGGAACAAAATCCATTAAAAGGTCGTCGATATTTTGTGAAGTTTATTCTTGACGGACAGAAACAAATTGGTTCTATTTAAGGGCAACAGTGGAGAGTACAGGGCTTGTTGGGCTGTAAAAGTCCAAGAATAAAGGGCTTGTGTATTTTGGGGCTATATAAGGGAATATGTCTTAATCTTTTAGAAAGGATTGAACGATGCGAACGGTCACACTTTCACTGATTTTTACCGTATGTTCTTGTGTCTTACTGACAACCGGCTGTAGCCAGGAACTACAGGATCTACGAATCCAGAACAATACGCAACGAGAGTTAATCGCCTCACTTGAGAGCAAGCTACAGGTTGCGGAGTTGGAACTTGATAAGTTAAACAGACAGCTTGAAGCCATTCATGGCAAGGGCGGTATCGAAGTAGAAACCCTGGAACAGAAGATTGCCGCGCTCGAGGAAGACATCGCTAAAAAGAATGAATTGATCGCCTCTATGCAGCAAAGGCTGCTTTCCGGTGGAGCTGCATTGCCGGTGGAATTGAGCACTATGCTGGAGGACTTTGCCAAAGAGCATGAAATGGTGATCTACGATTCAAGCCGAGGCTTAGTAAAGTTCAAGAGCGATTTGCTTTTTGAAAGGGCCAGTGACACGGTGTCATCTCACGCCATCGAAGCCGTAAAAACGCTTTGCGGAATTCTAAATTCAGAAGAAGCGAAAAAATTCGATATTATAATTGCCGGACATACCGATGACATTCCCATCGCACGGCCCGCAACACGGGCAAAACATCCGACCAACTGGCACCTGTCATCTCACAGGGCAATATCCGTGCTGAAGGTAATGGAAGACAGCAATATCGAATCGACACGAATGAGCACGCGAGGCTTCGGTGAATTCCGACCGGTCGTACCGAACGGACCTAATAAAACAGGCAACCAGCAAAACAGGCGAGTTGAAATTTACATTGTCGCCCAGGGAACATAATTTAAAATTCCGATCGCAGATTAAAGACTGAAAATATTTTTTCAATGGCAGAGCGTACCCTGATAATTGTCAAACCGGACGGCATACAACGACATTTAGCCGGTCGCATAATAGCAAGATTCGAACGAAAAGGATTTAAGCTCGTCGCTGCGAAATTTGTGCATATCTCTGAAGAACTTTCCCATAAACTGTACAACGCTCATCGGAATGAGGCCTTTTTTAAAGGCCTAACGAAGTTTATTTCCTCGGCACCGTCACTCGTAATGGTCTGGGAAGCCGAGGACATCATAAATATGGCACGAAAAATGATGGGGCATACTTTCGGCCCCAAAGCTGGGCCGGGAACTATTCGAGGGGATTTTGGTTGCTCCAACAGGTTTAATCTTACACACAGCTCAGATAGTCCTGAATCCGCTCAATTCGAAATCGACCTTTTTTTCAAACCCGATGAGATAATCGACTACGAACTAACAAATTCACACTGGCTATACGGCACAAAAGATTAGTCCCAAAAAAGCAGCACATTAACGATTTTTTCGGGGAAACTTCCAGTAAAACGAATAGTGTCAAATAGTTACAGCTCCAGAAACAACTCATAAATTGATAATGAAGTGCAATTGCGGTGCCTTTTCACTTGAATTATTACTGTTTCTATAGTACAATATTGTAATACGAAAATTTATACAGATATGAACCTTCGAGGAGGACATACACAGAGATGAAAAAGCTGATTTTCGTCCTTACATGTCTAATGCCGGTTCTGGCATCCCAGGCAGGAATAATAACCGTTAACGACGACGGGACTGCGGATTTCAACAATATTCAGGTCGCCATCGACAATTCACAGGACGGTGATACTATTATCGTTGAGCCAGGCACGTACCAGGGAAATATCCACTTCAACAACAGAGCTGTCACGCTTACCAGCAGAAATCCGGACGACCAAAACATTGTTCAGGCAACAGTTATACGAGCTACCTCTAACTACAGCGTAAGCTTTGATTTCGGTGAAGTTAACGATTCCGTGCTTACCGGCTTCACCATTACCGGTAGAGGAATTTACTGCTACAGCAGTTCGCCCACAATCTCAAAAAACATCATTAGAGATTGTGAAGAACGAGGCATTCATGGAGAAAACGACGCCGCCCCCGTTATCTCAGACAATACGATAACTTCCAACAACCAACATGGAATATATCAATGTGACGGACCAATCACAAACAACAACATATCACAAAACACGGTGGGAATAGCTTTCAGTGACGGACCAATAATTAATAATGTTATCTCAGATAACATCGATCCCGGTTATGGGCGTGGTGGCGGCCTTAGCTCATGCGATGGCCAAATTACCGGCAACACTATCGAATACAATTATGCAGCATCCAAGGGGGGGGGCTGTTACGATTGTGACGGTGATATATTAAACAATATCATTATTGGAAACGCGAGTGGTATCTCAGGTGGTGGTTTGAGCGAATGTCGAGGAACGATAAGAAATAATATTATTGCAGGTAACAAAAGCAATGCCGGTGGAGGTTTGTTCGGATGCACTAATATAATCAACAATACCATCGTGGGCAATATCGCCAGCGAGACCGGCGGAGCCATTGCTGAATGTCCGGCTTACATTATAAACAACATAATTGCATTCAATAGAGCAAGTACGGTTGGAGGAATTTATGGTAACTGCTTGAATTCTTACAACGATTACTGGTCAAACGAAATCGGCAACTTCGGAAGCGGAGCAATAGTAGGCACCGGTGACACTATCATCAACCCGCTTTTTGTGAGCGATGGCTACTGGGACATTAACGGAACACAGGATGAAAGTGATGACGACTTTTGGGTCAATGGTGACTACCACCTTAAATCCGAATCAGGCAGGTGGAATCCTAATGACCAGAATTGGGTCGTTGATAATACAACAAGCCCGTGTATTGATGCAGGTTACCCCGAATTAGACTGGACAGAGGAATTATGGCCGCACGGCAAACGTTCAAACATTGGAGCCTACGGCGGAACAGCTCAGGCAAGTATGTCTTTGTCGTCTATCGGCAATATCGCCAACCTGAATCTTGACCTGGATGATGCCAACGACTGGGTAGATAATATCGATCTGGCACTTTTAATAAATAAATGGCTGAGCGGTGAGGTGCTGCTGGCCGAAGACCTTAACAGAGACGGTACGGTCGATTTCGCAGACTATGCGATTCTCATCAATAACTGGCAACTCCAGCCACCGGCTCCGGAGTCGCCAAAACCAGATCCAATGACATGGGAAACAGAGCCTTATGCAACCTCAACAACAACGATTGCAATGTCAGCCACGACCGCCACTTCAACCGACGGCAGCGGAGTAGAATATTACTTCTATTGCGATACTCCCGGCGGACACGATAGCGACTGGCAGGACGAACCGGACTACACAGACACCGGTCTTAATCCCAATATTGAATATACCTACAGGTTACAAGCCCGAAATAAAAACAATCTTATGGAAACAGATTTTTCTGACCCCAGTTCTGCAACCACTGACCAAGCGGACACCACAGCACCAAGCCCGAATCCGGCCGAATGGGAAACCGAGCCTTACGTCTCTTCATCGGCAACAATCCGTATGATCGCAGCACGAGCAACCGATGACAGCGACGTAGAATACTATTTCGAGTGCACCTCGAATTCCGCTTACAGCAGTAACTGGCAGGACAGCCGCACATACGAAGTCGCCTCTTTACCCAACGGTACACATAGCTTCGTCGTAAGAGCACGTGACAAATCGCCCAACCGAAATACCACCGGCGACTCGACCGAGATCACCGTCGATATGGAACCTCCAACACCGGACCCGATGCAATGGGAAGTGGAACCTTATAAATATAATGGTGGTGGTGGAACTTTCGATTACTATGCCACAATGACGGCAGTGGAAGCCGAGGATGACAGCGGCGAAGATGTGCAATATTACTTCCTGTGCATTGACAGATCCGGTTTTAGCAGCGGCTGGCAAAGCAGTCGTACATGGACCGTACAAATTGGTGGTCAGCATGTTATTGCAACATTCCGTGTCAAGGCACGCGATGCCAATGGCAACCAGACCGCATATTCGTCGCCCCCGATCCAGGCCAATTAACAGACAATTGCCGTATTAGCTTCTGGACAAAGCAGCGCAAATCCGGTATAATTATACGGTGCCGCAGCGGTAATGCTTTTTTCAGGAGGTAAAAAATGCGCGAGAGGAAATATCTGAGCATATGGCCGGCAATTCTTGTGCTCGTAGCAATTCTATGCACGAACGCAATCGCCACAGAGAAGATTATTTATGTGGACGACGATGCCGTTGGCGAAAACAACGGCTCAAGCTGGGAGAACGCTTACATCTATCTACAGGATGCACTATTTGATGCTAATTCAGCAGAAAAGCCGGTTGAAATCCGGATCGCTCAGGGAGTTTATACACCCGATATAGGAATCGGTATCACGCCAGGTGATCGTGATGCCTCGTTTCAACTAATAAATGATGTGACTATTAAAGGCGGCTACGCAGGCATCGGTGAGCCGGACCCTGATGTTAGAAATGCTGAATTATATAAGACGATACTTAACGGCGACTTGGCAGATAACGATATACGTTTGGATAATCCCAAGGATCTCCGCGATGAGCCAAGCAGAACTGATAATTGCTCACGTGTTATAACAGCTACAACATCGGATCCAAACACAATCCTTGATGGAGTCGTGGTTAAGGGAGCGTACTCTTTATACGGAAGTGGCTTACTACGCAGAAGCGGCGGACTATTTATTGATGAAGACGCAAGCATTACAGTGCAGAACTGTACGTTCACAGAAAATTCGGCCTCTGGGATATACAATGAAGTTCTTAGTTCCTCTACCTCTACCATTATAAACTGCGTCTTTAGTAACAACATTAGTTATGAAGGGGGGGGAATATCCGGCATTGGCAACATCCATATTGTAAGGTGCACTTTCGAGGATAATTTAGCATTCTCAGGTGGAGGAATGCGACACTATGGTTATCGAATTTTGCTTGAGGGCTGTACTTTTGCTCGCAATGTGGCATGTTGCGAGGCAGAAGCAAAATACGGTGGAGGTTTGTACGTTGATTATTTCTCAGAGGATTCTAAGATAGTTGACTGCATATTTATCGAAAACATTGCAGGTCAGGGCGGAGGCGCGCAGATCGGATACCCTGGTCCGATGCCGGTTTCAAAAAGATCTGACAGTCCAATCTTGATGTCCGGATGCACATTTATTCGCAACAATGCCATATATGGTGGGGCAATACGACAAGACCTTTCGTATCTCGATATAAAAAATTGCGTTTTCCTTTGTAATTCTACTTTAGTTGATAGATCGGTAACCGGAGCAGGAGGGGCTATATCAACTTCAAATAGCAAAACGAATCTTGACAATTGTATTTTTTCGGGCAATTATGCCCTTGAAAAAGGGGCCTCTTTATATGCAAAAGGTAGTCGAATAATGGGCCCACGAGGTGTTTGGAGGCCATTCGAGTTTGCTTTGACATTGAAAAACTGCACATTCAGAGGAAACACTTCTCCTATTGGCCAGACACTTTCCTGCAATTCTGACAAAACTGAAGATTTGGATAGCACAGTCATTACAAATTGTATCCTTGATAACGGAAGTAACGAGATACACAATCCGGATGGCTCAGGGATAACCATTTCCTATACGAACCTGCGAGGTGGAGCAGATAATATTTATGATCCCTGTGAGGCACTAATCTGGAGTGACGGCAATATCGACATTGATGCACTATTTGCTGATCCCGGCTA
>CAZQXE010000092.1:0-11530 GCA_964597115.1 uncultured Pirellulales bacterium
CGAAGGCTACCGCCATGGTAACACGTTACTTGGATAATGCTTTGCATTGTCTTAAGTCCTTTCGTTGTGCCTAATCGAGGCGTCTGTTGCGTCCGTCGGTTAGGCTTTAATCCGTGACTTCCATGTGGTTGGATCAAAGATGTCAATAGCCGCTTACGCCTACGATATTATAGTTGTGTTTGCCGGAAAAAGCAAAAAATGTTCGGCTCGATCGGGCAGAAGAACAAATTAGGAGTGAAACGGATATACATGTATGAATGTATGATAGGACTTGACGTATAAGTGGGGCTGTATACAATCTTAATGTAAGTATACAGATATGTATCCGGTTCTAATTTACCGGGATAATTATTGAGGTTTTTTTATGAAGTCGATTGGAGAACAGTATTTCAAGATTGTTATTTTCTCGCTTTTTTTCTCATTATTAATTGGTTGTTCAACAGTAAATACGCAAGATAACGAAAATGAAGTTTTCGAGCATTTCGAAGATCCGCCCAGAGAGTTTTCCATCATTCCCCTATGGTCGTGGAACGGCACTTTGGAGCCGGAAGAGTTGAGGCGGCAGATTGACCTGATGATGGACAAAGGTGTTTATGGCGCATTCATGCATGCGCGTGCGGGCATCGATAAAGGCGAAACTCCATATTTTTCCGAAGGCTGGTGGAAAGCTATAGAAGCGGCCGTCGAATATTCAGACAAAAAGGGATTTCTTGCCTGTTTGTACGACGAGGACAAATGGCCGAGCGGCAGCGCAGGGGGACGAACACTTGCGCGTAATCCGAAAGAATTTGTTAAGAAAGGTTTGCAGTACAGGAGCCGCCGAATCGTGGGCCCGGCTGATTACAATGTGCCTTCTTCCGATGTCCTCAAGGTCTTTGCCGTACGGCTCAGCGGGAGCGATAGATTCAGGGTTTCTTCCCAAAAGGATATCACCGACAGAGAAGGAAAATCCTGGAGCGTTCCCCGGGGCGAGTGGGACATTCTGACATTTACGGTGATTGAAGATCCCGACAAACAAATCGATTACCTTGATTCGGAAGCGGTTGCCGCCTTCATTGATATTACGCACGAGGAATATTTTAAGCGTTTTGGGAAATACTTCGGCAATACTATTCCCGGCGTTTTTTTCGACGAAATATTTTTCAGGCCGAACGGACGGAACGTTTTGCCCTGGACCGACGACCTTGCGGATACCTTCCAAACCAGAAAGGGATACGATCTGCTCGACTATTTGCCTTCACTTGTTCTTAACAGCGAGGACTCGGCCCGTGTGAATTACGATTTTCTCGATGAAGTGTCGCAGCGGTATTACCATGCGTGGTTTGACCAGTACGCCTCGTGGTGTGAAAAACACAATATCTGGATGACAGGCCATACCGAAGAATATCTGGATGCCTATAAGCGGCAGGGCGACTATATCAAAACAATTGGTCGTCTGCATTGTCCCGCCACAGATAACGAGGAATTCCGCTATGGATTCCCGCGTTATATCGATGCCTTCAAGCCTAAGCAGGTAAGCAGTGCCGCCCATCTGGCCGGACGAACTCGCATCGGGGTCGAGGCGATGGGTGGGGGCGGCTACATGATCACGCCGGAGGAGTACCGATATGGTTTTGCACGTTTCGGAGTATGCGGCCTCAACTTTTTCATTCCCCATTTGTTTCATTATTCACTGGATACGACCGAAGCCATCGAAGACTGGCCGCCGAGCTGGTTCTTTAGAAATCCGTACTGGAAATATTTTAAGCCCTTGGCCGACTACGGGAGAAGAATTTCGTACATGAATTCGCAGGGGCATCACGTATGTCACGTTGCCTTGTTGAATCCGCTGACCGACCAATGGATTGCGGGCTATTACGGAGATAGTGATGTGCGATATTTCACCGAGGTTCAGCAAGTTTTGCTGAGCGGTCTTATCGAATATGATATCGTAAATCCGGCCTCACTGGTCGAGGCTGATTATTCCGGGGGAAAAATCAAATTGCACGACGAAGCCTATTCCGTTCTTGTGCTTCCATCCTTAAATATTATCACACGACAAATGTCGGAAAAAATTAACGAGTTCGCAGCTCAGGGGGGAGTAGTAGTCGCTCTTGGAAAAATTCCCCGAATCCTCAATCGCTCAAATGAAGAAATTTCCGTCAATATGTCGCAACTGTTCGGAATCGATCCAAGATTCACCCATGAATATTATTATGTTAATGGAGAAAGCTTCAAATCCTATACCCGTAAAGAGAATGATAATGGCGGATTCGCATACTTTTCAAACCGCATGGTCAATCTTCCATTAATTGTCAAACAGCATGCTCCCGATGAAATAAAAATTATTTCCGGCGATCCTTCCATCCTGCGTTTTCACCAGCGCCGTCAAAATCAGGTCACTTTTTACCTGTTGATGAACGAAAGTAAAACAGATGCAAGCTGGCACCTGAGTTTTCCGGATTATGGTGATCCGTATAAGCTGGATAACGAAAGCGGGCAAATAGCGAAATTAGATTGCCTGAATAAAAACAGTCGTCTTGAGCTGGTACTTGATTTAAAACCGTGGGAGGCCTTTTATCTTGCATTTGTTCCCGGTGACAGGACGCGACTACAGTACATAGTCGGCGAATCCACCCTTTTGCAAACGGAGCTTTTATTGAAGAAAAATGGATTGTCGGTTTCCGGATATGCCGGAATCGAGCCCACACAGGAGATTTCTATCCTGTCTTCCAACGGGGCAGAAATTACAACAAGCTGGCCTAATACAAATCCGCTGCAATCTATAAATCTGGACGGCCCCTGGGATTTCATGCCCATCAGCAGACAAATTGATAATCTCTGGACCGATCAAATCAGCGAAGAGACTTTGGATATACCGGTCATGAAATTCTATGCTGACTTCGATGGTCGGAGCGATGATATTCAAAAGCCGGAATACGACGATAGTCACTGGGCGACGATTAAATTGACCGATGCGTTTAATCCTCTCAAAGGCGGCCAAAGGTATCTGAGCACCTGGAATGCGTGCCAAATCGTCAGTTTTGATAGAAGCCACCATTTCCCTTCTCTTGGTGGAGAGACAACCGTATTTAGAAAAAGCATAGATATTCAGGGCAATGTCACAAGTGCTTCGCTGACCGTGGCTGCCAGGCCTTCGTTCCGTTTACTCATCAATGGTCAGGAGGCAGGCAAATCTTCCAGCTCTTCCGAGGCACAAAAGTTTGACGTGGCATCGCTTCTGAAAGCTGGCGAAAATTCCATTTGTGTTGAAGTTCCAAGGAACAGAGGACTGTTGGTGGAAGGCTACATTGAGACTACGAAAGCACGGTATCTTGTCCTTTCAAATGATACATGGGACGTGCAGTTAAATAGAGGTGAGGAAAAAGCCTTCGAAGTCTGCAAACCTCCGATGGGCAGCCTGGGAAAAGTCACGTTCCCCGGCAGATCGCTCCAATATCCTATGACCGCCTGGTACAGGCAAACGTTACCAGCTGGTGCAAAGAAGATAGTGATCCCAAAGTCGTCGGGACAATTAACCTTCTATCTGGATGGGCGGGAAGTTCGTCCGGATGGTGACATAATAGATTTGAACGGATTGCAGAGACAAGCCGGATCTGTTCTGACTGTGAAATGTGTATTTTCCCAATTGTCCGATGGCTTACAGGAACCGCTGAAGGTGATTTGTGAAGCAGAATCCGTAAAGCTGGCCGATTGGGCCGAATACGGACTGGGCTGGTTTACGGGACGCGGCATTTATACACAGCAAGTCACGATTGACGCAGATTATTGTAAGGACGGAACGAAAATCATTCTCGATCTCGGTAAAGTCAACTGGTTTGCCGAACTATGGATTAATCATAAATTGGTGAAGTATTTTCCCTGGGGCGAGTTTTCAACCGATGTCACCGATTATTTGAAGCCGGGTGTTAATACGATATCCGCCATCGTTTCGAACCTCAGGGCCAATGGGGCGTATTGGGACGTCCCGGATGAAATGCTTGAAAATGCGAGGGCAAGATGGTGGCACAATGGAGCGACAGATCGGGAAATAGAGCGGCTCGAATCTGGTCTTTTCGGTCCGGTGCGACTGATTCCGTATCAACATATAGAAAAACGTATAGCTGGTCAATAAGCGATTCAAAATGAAAGGAGTATGTCACGATGGTGCGTAATATGATAAAACGGTATGTGAGTTTTTTCTGCTGTGTTCTCGTCGTTATCTTTGTTTTGAACGGTAGTGGTTGTTCTATAGGAGGGCGGTCTGGTTCTGCTGCATTTGAGCCACGGCAAAAAGAAGCTCTTGTCGAATGGGATTTTTGTAAGGACATGACTGCCGAAGGGGCCGAACCAACACTGCCCGGGCAGGCTAAATGGACCAGGCTCAAAATTCCCCATGTGTTTCGCCATTCGGGAATGCCTGATGAATCAGCCGGTTGGTATCGCAGGACTTTTACAGTCGCTGCCGACGACACGGACAAACGTTTCTATCTTCTGCTTGAAGGTGCCGCTACGGTTAAGGACGTCTATGTCAACGGCAAACATGTCGGCAGGCACCGTGGGGCTTATACCGCCGCGGCGTTCGATTTGACACCGGGAGTTAAGTTCGGGCAGTCCAACACGCTGCTGCTGCGGGTGAGCAATCGTGATTCCGAATCCGCCGACTGCCTGTCCCGCTCAACGCTTTATTACATCAACGGTGGTCTCTACCGAAAGGCCTGGCTTGTCAGGACCGGAGCAGTTCACATCTACCCGGACATGGGCTCGTGTGGAGTTTTCCTCACACCTGGTAATATCACTGCCGATAAGGCGGATCTTAATGTGCGCACTGTAGTTTATAATCCGCTCGATAAACCTGTTAATGTTACTGTAGATCATATCGTCACTATACCAGACAGTACCGAGCTCATACGCTTCGAAACACAAAAAACTGTTGAATCAAACGAGAAAGCTATAATTAGCGCCACCGGCGTTGTCCCGCAGCCCAAACTCTGGGACCTTGCCCAGCCCAATCTTTACACCGTGCGAACCGAATTGCTTGTCGAAGGTAAGCTCAGCGACGTTATCACCGAGCGCACCGGTTTCCGCACTATTTCCGTTAAGGACAATCGATTCTATCTCAACGGCCGTAAGTTCCTGGCGCGGGGAGTTAACAAGCATCACCAGAGCGAGCATGACTGGAATGCGCTGTCCGATGAGGAACTGCGTTGGGAGTGGAACATGATGATCGATATGGGAAGTAACACGGTTCGCCTTGCCCACTATCCTCACAGCCGCCTTGAATACTCCATTGCCGACGAGCGAGGCATCCCGGTATGGGCTGAAAACGGGCTGGCCGGTCAACTCTGGAGCGATCCGGGTAACGAGGAAAAATACGTGACAGTCGACGGCGAACGCATCACTCGCGAGATGGTGCGGCAGAACTGGAACCACCCCAGTATCCTCTTCTGGAGCAGCGGCAACGAAACCATTCAGGAAGTTGCCTCCCGCTACGCCGCGGTGATTCGCGAGGAAGACTCCACCCGACTTGTCACTTTCGCCGCCAATCGAAACAATCCTGAGTACACAGACTTCGTGGCCTTCAATACCTATGACGGCTGGTACGGCGGACACTATGCGGACTTCAAGAACCGGGGCAAAAATACCTTTATCTCGGAAACCGGCGCCGGTTCATGGATCACTCATCATATCCCGTATGGTATGATTAAATGGGATGTTGACCACTACGAATCCGAGGAATATGCCGGTATGTTTGCCGAATATCGGCTCCAGACCGTTTGTGTCGACGATGTCGAGAACCGCCCAATGTTTCTCTGGTGGAACTTCCGCGAATTTTACAACCTGAAATTCAAGAAAAACCGTAACACCAAGGGCATAGTCACCCTCGGGGGCATGCCGAAAGATATTTATTATCTGTTCCAGGCCTTCTATAATCCGGAACATCCCGTGCTTCATATCTGTGGACGTCACCATTTCCTTCGTCAGACCGTACCGGACAATGGTATCAAGGTCTACTCCAATGCGTCCGAGGTAGAACTATTATTAAACGGCGTCAGCGTGGGCAAGCTCAAGAATGGTGACTACATTCTGCCTGATAGCGAAAAGAAACAGCGAGACGGCAAGGTGACTCCTATACCCGGAAGCCGGGTCAACAATGTGTTTTTATGGAAGGCTCCCCTGCGCCCGGGACGCAACTTGGTCGAAGTGCGCGACGGCAGGGGACTGAGCAAGAGCATGGTTGTTTATCAAAAGCCTGCCGACGGCCCTGTACCGGTTGAGGCTAACGTCCTCGTGGCCGAGTTGAAAAGTTCCAATCCTGACAATCGGGCGGTTTTTATTAACCGTCCTGTCGAGTCTCAGGGCCCATTCTACTACGACGTGGATGGCTCTTCGGATAACACATTCGATGTTCTGCCTGAGCAAGTAGAAAATGCGGTCTGGATTGCCACCCGTCGTCTGAGTGATCCGAATATGAAAACGGATTTATCTTTCCGGCTGACCAAGGATGCCACGGTTTATGTTCTCCACTCCACGGGCACTTTCCCCAACATAACTCTGAGAAAACCGAATAATGAAACGCGAGAGGCGGCTGCCGCTCTGACTCAGGCGCTTTCTGCCACCGCCTTCCGTGACACAAACGTCAAAACTACATGGCGGGGTCACGACCTCGTACTTGCACACTGCGGTCTATGGAGCCGAGCGCTCCGGGGCGGCGAGACTATAACCATCCCCGGTCATGTTCTGGACTACGTGATCCTGATAAAGCCGGGTGTTGGTTTTTAGGCAGCGGCTGAATATTTGTAATTACTCATTAATGGAGATTGAGTAGATGTCGAGAAGAACAGTTACGTTTGTCAAGTGTGGCTTTTATTTAATCATTCTAGTTGGATTATCATTTGCCGATGCTGCTGCCGATATAAAAGATCTGATTCCTGCCAGGGGGATGTACAGCACAGTGCCTGCAGAAAAATGGGAACAGGCGCTTATCAGTGGTAACGGCACGATGGGCATACTTGTTTTCGGCCGGCCCTACTCGGAACGTGTCGTCTTCGACCATGAGAAGCTTTATGAGCCACTACTGGATGCGCCGTGTCCCGTGCCCGATATAGCCGGGGCGATGTCGAAGGTCCGTAAGCTGATGCTTGAAGGCAAGTACGCCGAAGCCTATTCCTACTCCTACGATTATACCGTTGAAAAAGGCTTCCCTGGCATCCAGTGGACCGACCCGTATAATCCCGCTTTCGCCATGATAATAGAACACCCGGTAGCCGGAGAGCCGAACGAATATGTGCGGACCACTAACTTTGCGACGGGTGAAATAGTTGTCTGCTGGAGCGATGATAACGGGACTTTCTGCCGGCGTTCATTTGTTTCACGACCCGACAATGTTGTTGTGCAGTCTATTCAGTCGCCTGACAGCCCAACGGTTGACTGTTCAATAATCCTTGTCAATCAGGACCGGCGGCCTAAGAACAGAAGAGCGGATCAAAAAGGTGGTGGCTACAATGATCCCGAGATTCATATCGGGCCGGACTGGCTCAGTTATAGCTGTAAATATGCACGTTCAAAACGCGGCTACGAGGCCCTGGTCCGGGTCGTGGTCGAAGGGGGCGAAAAGCAGGTTGTTGAGGGCAAGCTGCAGATAACGGGCGCTCGAAGTGTGCTGCTTCTTAGCCGTATCAACTCGCTTGAGGATTTTTCCATGTCACTTATGGCCGAAACGCGCTCAAGACTGAAACGACTCGATCCAAACTATACAAGACTATTCGATGCACATACCGCCGAGCACGGAGCGATTTTCAACAGGGTCAGTCTGGACCTGGGTAGTGGTGACGGCCGTCGCATGAGTTCTGAAGAGCTGATTAAAGTACAGAAAGATAATTCCGACCGCGTTGTCACCGCTTTTTTGGAGAAGATGTTTGACATGGGCCGCTATGCGTTTATCAGCGCATCCGGCCAGTGGCCGCCCAATCTGATGGGCATCTGGAACGGAAATTTCAGACCCAACTGGTCGGGCGATTTTACGCTTGATGCAAATATAAACCTTCAAATTTCCGCTGCCAATATCGGCAACATGCTCGAAGGGCTCCAGAGCTATTCCAACCTTATCACGAACATTGCTCCGGACTGGCGCGTCAATGCGAAGAACTATTACGGCTGCCGAGGCGTGATGTCCGGCACTCGCACCGACGGACGTCACAACCTTCATACACATTTCTCACAGGGCTTTCCCGGCCATTTCTGGACCGCCGGCGCTCAATGGCTCACACTGCCCATGTATGAGTACTATCAGGTCACCGGTGACAGAAAGTATCTCAAAAATACTTTGCTGCCGCTGATGAAGGAAATCGTGCTGTTTTATGAGGACTTCCTTACAGTTACCGATGAGAACGGCAAATATGTTTTCGTGCCGTCGTACTCGCCGGAGAACAGACCGTCGAATACTCGCACTCCGGCTGCGGTGAACGCCGCGATGGATATCGCCTGCGCTACCGAAGCCTTAACAAACCTGATTACCGTATGCAAAGAGCTCAATATCGAAGAGGAGAATATTCCGAAGTGGAAGGCGATGCTCGAAAAGGTGCCACCGTATCTTGTCAATGCCGATGGGGCTTTGAAAGAATGGGCCCATCCGGATCTCGACGACAATTATAACCACAGGCACGTATCGCATTTGTATCCTGTCTGGCCGGGCCACCAGATAAATCCGGAAGACACTCCTTCACTGTTCGAGGCAGCCAAAATCGCAGCCCAAAAGCGAGGCCGCGGTAACGGTTCGGCTCACGGTCTTGCACACATGGCACTGATTGGCACCAGACTTAAGGACGCCGATCTGGTCTATGGCAATCTCCTGTTCATGCTCAGAAACAACTACATTCTACCGAGTCTTTTCACGTATCATAATCCTAATCGCATCTACAACTCCGACATGTTGTGTTCGCTGCCAGCTGTCGTTATGGAAATGCTCGTATACTCAAGAGAGGGAATTGTGGAGCTGCTGCCGGCACTTTCGGACAATCTCCCGAAGGGAGCTGTTAAAGGCGTACTATGTCGGGGACGAATCAGTGTTGATAATTTGCAGTGGGACCTCAGCCAAAAACAGGTATCTGTCACTCTGACATCGAAGAAAGACCAGACAATCAGCCTGATGCTGCGTCGTGGAATTAAAGAAGTTGTAACCGATGGCGGAGAAAAGCTCGAACCTGAGAACGACATAACCACAAAGGTTGAGCTCAAAAGGCTCACCCCGTTGACACTGACGATTACTTTAATGTAAAGAACGGGAATCTATTAATATAAGAAGGAGATATTGAATAGTTAAACACCTCATCAGAAAGCTTCGAAATCATTTTTATTAGGAGGAATCGTATTATGTCAGGATCTAATAAGACACGTAATGCCGTAATGTTTTGTTTTCTGTATCTATTGTCCATTTTGTTGTCGGAATCGTCCGGCTCGTGGAGAGCCGACAATGGCAACGGAACGTATTCCAATCCGCTCTTCTACGAGGAATTCTCCGATCCAAGCATGATTCGTGTAGGCGAGGACTTTTATCTGACCGGCACAACGATGCATTGCATGCCGGGGCTGCCTATTCTGCATTCGAAGGACATGGTCAACTGGACTCTGATTAGTTATGCCTTTGACCGTCTCGATCTGAGTCCTTCTTTTCGGCTCGAAGACGGTGAGATTTACGGCCAGGGTATTTGGGCGCCCAGCATTCGCTATAACAAAGGCACATTCTACGTTTTTTCCAACATCAATCGTCACGGTACGCAGGTTTTTCGCGCCAGCGATCCGCGTGGACCGTGGAAACACGACCGGCTCGAGACCACACTTTATGATTTGTCCGTTCTCTTTGACGACGATGGCAGGATTTACGCCGTGCATGGCAATAACGAGATCAAGCTAACCGAACTCAACGCTGAAATAACCGATGTTATCCCCGGCACCGAGCGTGTGATTATCAGACGCAGTAACGGGATGGGTGAGGGGTTGCACTTTTACAAAATCCACGGCAAATATTATATTATTAGTGCTATACCCGGCGCACATACGCCAATGGTGTGTGCACGCTGCGATACTCTTGACGGTGAGTGGGAAGTCACCACCATCAGTACTGATGAAAGCCTGGGTATCGGTCTTAGCTACCGGCTTAGGAATATGAGAGGTGGAGGCCCGCCCTTTGAAATTGTGCCGCCCAATATAAACTTCCGCGGCGGCCTGACCCTGCACCAGGGCGGCATCGTCGATACACCCGACGGGAAACAGTGGTGGGGTTACTCCATGATGGACCACAACGCCATCGGCCGCCTGACCTGCCTGTCGCCGGTGACATGGAAAGACGGCTGGCCCTTTTTCGGCCTGACCGGCAACCTCACGCGCAGCCCTCGCATCTGGGTCAAGCCCGACACCGGCCACACACAGGAGCCCAAGCCATTGTTCGAACGCAGCGATGAATTCGCTGGCCCTAAACTCAAACCTATCTGGCAGTGGAACCATCATCCGGATGAGGCCAAATGGTCACTTAGTGAGCGCTCCGGTTTTTTGCGTTTGCATTCGCTGCCGGCTGAAGATTTCTGGTGGGCACGAAATACTCTCACCCAACGAGCCGTAGGGCCGGAATCTACGGTGACAGCCGAACTCGATACAAAAGGAATGAAGACCGGTGATGTTGCGGGCCTGGCCCTGCTCAACTTACCCTATGCCTGGATTGGTGTAGCGCACACCGACACCGGGCTGGAACTGCAGCACTTCGACCAAATCAGCGGCAAAACACTGCACCGAGCAGTGGAGGCTGATCGTCTCTGGTTCCGTATCCATTGTAACTTCGATATTGATAAGGCCAATTTCAGCACCAGCACGGACGGCCAGACCTATACGTCTTTTGGCGATGAGTTTACATTGATATTCCAGCTCAAGACGTTCCAGGGAATCCGTTACAGTTTGTTTCATTACAATACTTCCGGTGCACCCGGTGGATACGCCGACTTTGACTCTTTTACTGTTGACGAACCTCGTCCTTGCGGCCTAACGAAACCAATTCCGGTCGGCCAGACAATTGTTTTTACCAGCCTGGCTGATAGTGCCGTGCTGGCAGTCAAAGACGGAGTGATTCATAATGTGCCTGCAACTTCCGGTCCAGAGGTAAGTTTTCGTGTGGAGGACCGCGGTCGTGGCCGTATTGCTTTGCAAACAACCGACGGTGGCTATATTTCCGTAGCCGATGAGGGCAAAGCAGGTTGTGTCACTATCAAACAGGGTGAGCCAGGTGACACCGAGACTTTCCAGTGGGTTGATATGCAGCGCGGCGACATTATGTTGCTGTCCCTGGCTACACACCGGTATCTGCTGACTATACCCAAAACCACCGGTCCGGTTGCTGCTAATCACCCCGGCCCGAGACCCGACCGAAGAGACGGTTCCTGTTTCGCATGGAATGTACAAAAATAGACAGCCGGCATGAGAAAAATAATTGTGATGTCTCTATGTTTAAGTAACAGGTAGATTTTACGAGTATCGCACACTTCTCAATTACGATTTTGAGTTT
>CAZQXE010000093.1:0-1852 GCA_964597115.1 uncultured Pirellulales bacterium
GTGGTTGAGCAGAATGGTATAATCAATGCTGATGGTATTAACGGCGATGGCGGCAATATCAATCTGCTGGCCGGTCAGGACATAGTTCTCACGGAAGGAAGCCTAACAACAGCAAGCGCCGGTTCAAACGGTGCCGGTGGACAAATAATACTATTTTCCAACGGCACCACCTATGTGAACGAAGGCGCGATGATTATGGCGATGGGAGGCACCTATTCAGGCAACGGCGGTTTCGTTGAAGTCAGCGGCGAGCACTTTCTTTTTGCAGGTAACATTGATGCCTCTGCAAAAAACGGTGAATCCGGGACTTTACTGATTGATCCCGATAACATCATTATTGCAGACGGGCCAAATCTTGGAGAAACCGATACATGGTACGAGGAGTACATCGAAGATAATTCCCAAGAAAACGTTCTGATACAAGCTCAAAACAGTATCATAGTGGAGGATATTGACGATGACGAAATTACCGGCGGCTCCGGGAACATCACCCTACGCACAACAAATGCTGACAGTTCCATTTCTTTTGAAGATCCAATTGATGATAAGATATCTACAACAACGGGAGATATAATTATCGAATCAGGAGGCGATATTAACATCGGCAGCTTAATAAAAGGTTATTCCAACGGGAGTATCATCCCGGGTCAGATTACAGTGACCACAACAAATGATGGTGGTGACATAACAGTGACAAATTTATCAATCGAGGCCGGTAAGGGCCACGCCGAAATCAATGTAAATGCATCCGGCAACTTGAATATAAACGGCAATGTCACTGTCGGAAAGCCGCTGGATCCCATCGTTGAAATTTCCAGAAGTGATACCGCTAATGCTATTGTAAACCTGAAAGCCCAAGGAAACATTACACTAGGCGATAACGGTGATATAGGAGTTTACGCAGGTATTAAGAGACACTCTAAGTCCTGTGGTTCTAAACAAGTTTCTATTTTATGTTGCGAGCCGTACAACGATACACAGGCTTCGATTTTCATAAATGCCGGCGAAAATGGTATGCCCAATGGTGAAATAACAATTAACGGAAATCTCACGGCCAAGGCCACCGCCGGAAAAAACCGCACTTCGAAAGCTCTTATATCAATATATGCTATAGGCACGAAAGAAAACAATATTACCTTTAATGCGGATAACCCACTGGCGATCGCCGACGATGCTTGTGTTCAAGAATGCTGTTCTGCTAAGAAAGTTGAAGGTTCCGATTCCGATACGGCAGAAATTACAATAGAAGATACAACCTATGATCTACTGCCAGGATATACTGATGATTCAGTTGTTTCCACGGCTCTCTTTACTCCAGCGGCACAAATCCCGGCTAAATTAGAATCTACATTTTCGGGTTGTACGGCTGTAATGGACTGGACGGCGAATGAGCTTGGTATTAATGCACAAGCGATGCAGATATCGATAGCATCTAATCTGACTTCTATCAGAGACATGGAGCCATGCGACATGTGCGCAAGGCTTAAGCAGGCAGCCTCTGTTTTGCAGGACGCCGAAGGAACTTACACAGCCGCCCTGGCACAGGTAATAAATGAGTACGCTTCGGACGCCGCCCCGCCATCCGGTGAGCAGATGGCATCGATAGCAAACGCAATAGCAAGCAACATCGATGCCGGCAGCCACTACGCAACATCCGGAAAATACCTCGATGCTCTTGCAGAATACGTTGGTATTTTGAACAGCGAAATGAATTATTCCGCAGAAGAATCGATAATGTTTGCCGCGGATAACTACATTTCGCGCTTGGGTGGAATTGAGAATAAAAACGTTGCTGATCTTCTTGCAGCAAGTTTGGCTGCTCTCGGAGGATAATAGGCCGCAGATTGATTCT
>CAZQXE010000093.1:1952-8800 GCA_964597115.1 uncultured Pirellulales bacterium
CACCAGCCTGACGGCGCAACTGAATTAGTGTCTCCTGCACATCCGCCACATGAGGATGATCCTGGTCAAAAATGCCCTCAAGGATATCCAACGCACTACTACACATACTTAACGCTTTGGAGTATTGGCGCTGATTGATATATAACTTAGCAAGACTGTTCATAGCAATCGCCACTCGATCACCATTAGTACCCTGCGAACTGTCCAGGACTTCCAGCGCTCCTTGCAGTACTTCCTCTGCTTTGACGTATTCTTTACTTAAGATGTAGAACTGCCCCAACCGGGTCAGGACATCACCTTTAACCAAATGCCCGGAATCAGCCTGATCTTCAACGATTAGTAAAGACCTGTCGAGCAGCATCTTTGCGTCCGAAAGATTTCCTTTTGCCTCATATATCTCTGCCATTATCAGCCAGGTCGGGACAAGATAATGATGTTCCGGCCCATGGATTTTTTCCTGGATGGGTAATGATTTGGAAATCAATGCCTCGGCTTCATCATATCGCTCCTGCGACGCATATAATGCCGCCAGTTTTGTACGCACGTTCGCTGTATACAGATGCTCAGGACCGTAGCTATTGTCGATCGAAAGGAGAGCTTCCTTGAAACAAGATTCGGCCTTGACATAGTCACCCTGTGCAATAAGCAGGCAAGCCATGTCAACCTTAAACGGTGCGACTTCCTGTTCATTCCCACCACTAACTTGATGCACTATTTGTATTGCTCGCTCGAGAGCGCTATTTGCTTCACTATATCGGGCCTGCCCTTTATAAATTTCGCTCAGTATCCTCAGTGTATAAGCCACATAGAGGTGGTCTTTGTGATAAACTTTTTCCTGCAGCTCTAAACCCGACTGGCACAATGTCTGGGCCTCGACCAGCCTGTCCTGGTTCTTATACAGATACGCCAAATCAATCATACAGGCACACACTTCGGAATCAGGGGCGTTCTTTGTTTTTGCCAGATTAAGCGCTCGCTCCAAAAGAGGTTGTGCCTTTTCGTGAGCACCGCAAGACATGTAAACTCTTGCCATAGATCGCAACGAACTGCATGAATAAACACCTTCTGCAGGCGTTGCCCAGGCACTAACCATATTCATGGAAAGTACGAGTGAACTACAGACCAAGAGCAGTGTTAGACTCTTTATGTTATATCGCTTCGTACACGATACATTAATGACTGCCATGATGGACCCCCCTGCCAAATACTTAACTCATGTAGGGCATCGTATATTGGCCAACTGCTACACAGCAATTGTCTTCTATTAGTTGTGATCTGGTGTTACTTCCCCATAATCACCCTATTTAAATATATAAAACAAAGTCGCTGAGAGCAAAAATGTGTTGGTTTTTTTAAGGTTTTCCTGATTTAAAAAAGATCAATAATGCCACATTTTATTTCTAAAATGCGAAAATTGCGGCTTTGAGGGATAAAATATATTATGTCTTAACTTTTAATTGATACTTTGTTTATCGCTTTGAAATGCAGCGGCAAGTCCGGCCAAACTGTCCATTTTAAGCCTTGACTTATCGTCTCAATTTTGGCATTTTCACCCCAGTTTATCAGCTATTTCACTATAATCGTAAATGCCGCTATAAACTACATCACAGCATAATTTGATTTGAATAAAGGAAAGAACGATGATGGCTCTACTGAAAGTGTTCCTTATGCCGCTCCCATGGATTCTGCTTCTACTAGCCGTTGGCTTGATACTCACAAGACCTTCGAAAAATAAACGCAGAATCAAGATTGGCCGCTACATGATTCTTGTGGGAATATTGATTTTGTTCGTTCTGAGCCTGCTGCCAGTATCAAATCTCATCGTCTATTCTTTGGAAGGGAAATATATCCCCGTTTCCGATGAGGCCCTGTCGTCTTTGGACATCGTTGTTATTTTAGATGGCGGCCTCTATGCCGTGGGCAGCTATAAAGATAATCCGGAACCGTCCGGAATTACTTACTCACGACTCCTTAACGGCGTAAGATTTTATAAGCAAAGCAGCGCCGACATTCTGGCTTTATGCGGAGGTGTTTCGCAACCAGACACCGAATCTGCAGCAGAAGTAATGAAAAAAATAGCAATGGAACTCGGCGTGCCGGAAAGCAATATAGTTATTGAGACAAAGTCACGAAATACGATGGAAAATGCTTCCGAGCTGGTAAAAGTGCTGCCCGCAGGAAAGGGCCGGCGAATCGGACTTGTAACTTCAAGTCTGCATATACGACGTGCAACAAAAGCTTTCAGCAGGCGCTTTCCCAATGACACTATTGTACCAATTCCGGTCAATTATCGGTATAATCCCGTTCGATTCGGTCCCACAACTGTCGTACCTTCCGCCAACGTATTGGCAAAAAGCAGCCAGGCCCTCCGCAGCTGGATCGCCCTGCTCTGGTACACCATAAGATGCTGACTTAGTGATTGGTGATTGATTATTTAAAAGTAATTCCAAGTGGAAAATAATTCCATAATAAATGATTACCCGAGGCCTTGTTTTGCGAACCGGCTTTTGAAATAAATGTTGCTGTTTCGGCCAAATCTTGTTAACAAATACACCTATGCCGAGCGAAAAAAAGAGTTTTCGTATCTTTCTCAGTGCCGCCGAGCCCAGCGGCGATGCTCACTGCGCCGGTTTGATATCCGCTTTGCAGAAAAGCGATTGCGATATCGAATTTGTCGGTGTGGGCGGGCCGAAAATGGCTGATGCCGGTTGTGAACTGCTCGAAAGCACCGTCGGCAAAGCTGCCATGCTTTACAAAGCCTTCAGCCAAATCGGACATTTCTACAAGCTGATAAAACGCATCGATCGCTATCTTCAAAACAATAAATTCGACCTGGTCGTTGTTTGCGATTCGCCTTCATTCAATTTTCACGTTGCAAAAGCAGCAAAAAAAGCTGGTATACAGACCCTCTTCTACGTCGCTCCGCAGCTCTGGGCCTGGGGCGGCTGGCGAATCAGAAAGCTCCGCAAACTCTGTGACAAGCTCTGCTGCATATTGCCTTTCGAAGAGGACTGGTTCAGCCAAAAAGGTGTAGACGCGGTTTTTGTGGGCAACCCGCTTCTGGACAAATTAGATATTGATTCGGCCCATCACAAAAAATACACAGACATTAATACTGATAACGCCAGATTCGCATTAATGCCGGGCTCGCGAGCCGCCGAGATAGAATCGCTCTGGCAACCAATGCAACAGATAGGGCTGCGTTTAAAAAAGAAATACCCCGCAGCGACATTTGTCGCTGTAGCGGTGGATGCCAGGCGGGAGGAGATTTTAAGAGCGACACAAATCCCCGGTTTCGAATGCCAATACAGTGTTGACTCGGTTAACAAGACGGCCGGGGCGGTCGATTTTTCGATCGTTGCCAGCGGCAGTGCGACTCTGGAGGTCGCGGCGGCCGGCTGCCCGATGGTCATAATGTACCAGTCCAGCAGGATTCTGTGGTATCTGTTTGGATGGGCAATGAAAACGAAATACCTCTCACTGGTTAATATTCTGGCCGGCAGAGAATTAGTGCCGGAGTTCATGCCGAATTTCACCTCGATAGATCCGATTGTCGCGAGCATCGAGCAGCTTCTGCAAGACAATGACAAGCTGGCTCAGCTCAGCGGCGAATTGACCAGGCTGACTCAGCCATTAGCGGAGAAAAAAGCACGGAACGAGGTCGCAAAAATAATCATCGAAATGCTGCATTAAATTGATGAACATCCAAATCCAGGATTGAACAGGATTTTATCAGAGATTATTAATGAGCGAAAACAGCAGCATCCGAAAAATTGACGTCACAGCGACTTCTGCATGTATTGGTGCACTGCTTTTCTGGTCGTTAGGGCCGATCTTCATAAAATACCTGACCGGCTATCTGGATTCGTGGACGCAAAACCTGCTGCGATATTCGGTGGGTTGTTTGTTCTGGTTACCGTTTCTTCTTTTCTCCATCAGGAAAAAAAGCCTTGATAAAAGGGTGTGGCGAAGAGCTATTGTACCGGCTATGGCAAATATCTTAATGCAGAGTTTTTTCGCCTGTGCTTTCTACTATATCAATCCGGCATTTATGGTTTTGATAATGAAAACTTCTATCATTTGGACAGCGAGTTTTTCATTGATATTATTTACCGAGGAAAAAACATTGGTCAAAAGCAAACGTTTCTGGTCCGGGCTGGTGCTTTTAGTGATAGGGTTATTCGGCGTGATATATTACAAGGAAGATTTCACTGCCAGACAGACGTTAACGGGTATTATCATTGCACTTGCGGCAGCTTTTACGTGGTCGGCATATGTACTTTCTGCAAAAATTGCTTTTAAGGACATTGACTCTCGGCATGGATTCTCGGTGGTTAGCATATACACAGTCGGGGGACTTTTTGTGCTAACACTGTTGTTCGGACGAACAGGGGACTGCTTGAAATTGAACGCCTGGCATTGGGCGTGCATTATTATTTCCGGAGCAACGGCTATAGCATTAGCCCATACCTTGTACTATGCCGCAATGAGACGCCTCGGAGCGACAATTCCGGCGCTGGTGATACTGGCACAGCCGTTCATCGTCATTGCGATCTCCTATGTGGTCTTCGGGGAATCGTTAAATGCTTTCCAGTTGTTTTTCGGAGTTGTATTATTAGCAGGTTCAGCCCTCGCCATCTGGGCACAGCAGCATCTTAAAAATACCGAATGAATTGTACCTCAAACATTGAGAACAAAACATTGAACTACACGTTTAGGGTAACCGTATAATTCCGCAGTTGTAGTTGACAACCACCGGCCGTGAACCGTAGAATACGTCAACTTATATGACAATTTATGTGCGACAGGATTTACACGATTAGTTGCTAATATTTTTCTACAAGGGGCCTGTTATGAAAAAGCTATCAAGTATTATTAACATTTTAATATTAATTACGGCCTTCGGATGCTCTCAAAGCCAGGTACAGGTTGAATCCCAGCCCCAAACTCTCGAAAGAGCAGAAATAGCCGAGCAGCATAAATGGAAACTGGAGGACCTTTATGCTTCGGACGAAGCCTGGAACAAAGCAAAGCAGGAGCTGGTCGCCCAGTTCGATGAAGTCACCAAATATAAAGGCAAGCTCGCAGGCTCTGCAGCGGAATTGCTTGCATGTCTGGAATTTGAGAGCAAAGTCTCAAAAGAATTCGGACGTTTATACAGCTACGCTCACATGAAATCAGACGAGGATAAACGCGACTCGAATTATCTTGCAATGGAACAACAAATGCAACAGATCGGCACTGACTACAGTTCCAAAGCGGCATTTATCACGCCGGAAATTGCCGCTATGGACAAGGAAACAATTGATCGTTTTATTAAGCAGGAAGCCGGCCTGAAAATCTACAAGATGACTCTGTATGATGTACTACGCACGAAAGCACATACGCTGTCAGACAAAGAAGAGAAGATTCTCGCCGAGGCAGGCCTGTTGGCTGACAGCCCCCATACAATTTTCGGGATATTCAGTAATGCCGAATTGCCTTATCCGGAAGTCGAGCTTAGCGACGGCAAAACAGTTACGCTCACCAAGGCTGCCTATGCCCAGCATCGAGCCTCGACAATTCGCAGCGACAGGGAAGCCGTGTTTCAGGCATTCTGGGGTGCATTCGATAAGTTCAAAGGGACCTTCGGAACGCAGTTATATGCGAACGTCAAAAAAGATATGTTTTATGCGCGAACTCGCAAATACGAATCCTCGCTTCACAGTTCCCTTGATAGCGATAATATTCCGACAGAAGTATACTTAGCCCTTATTGAAAACGTCACCAACAATCTCGATTCGTTCCATCGATATCTGAATCTGAAAAAAAGAATGTTAGGCATAGAGACATTGAAATATTCGGATGTATATGCACCGGTGGTCAAGGGCATTGATTTGAAGTATACGTTTGAGCAAGCGAAAGAGCTTGTGCTTGATGCATTCCAGCCCTTAGGTACCGATTATTGCGGTGTCGTTGCCGACGCCTTTGAAAAACGATGGATCGATGTTTATCCGACTCCGGGCAAACGAGCCGGTGCATATTCCAACGGCAGTGCTTATGACGTTCATCCTTACATCCTTCTGAACTACAACGGCCGATATGACGACGTCAGCACTTTGGCTCACGAGTTGGGACATACAATGCACAGCCATTATTCCAACAAGAATCAGCCCTATCCGACAGCAGATTATTCAATTTTTGTAGCAGAAGTAGCTTCCACTTTTAATGAGGCGCTACTGATTAATAAAATGCTCAAAGAAATCAAAGACGATGACACGCGCTTGTCTCTGCTGATGAATTATCTGGACGGAATCAAGGGGACGGTTTTCCGACAGACTCAATTTGCCGAATTCGAATTGCGCATACACGAAAAAGCTGAACGCGGCGAGCCGCTGACAGGAGATGTGCTCACCGAAATATACGGAAATATCCTGAAGAAATATTACGGCCACGATAACGGTATCTGCCACATCGATGATTTATACATGGTCGAATGGGCATACGTTCCGCATTTCTATTATAACTTCTATGTGTATCAGTATGCGACGTCCTTTGCTGCATCTACGGCCCTGGTTGAAAACGTGCTGAATAAAGAAGAAGGTGCGATTGAGAAATATATCGAATTCATATCGTCGGGCGGCTCAGATTATCCAATTGCGATTTTGAAAAAAGCAGGAGTGGATATGACGACGGACGAACCATTCAATAAAACGATGGCGGCAATGAATCGTACTATGGACGAAATCGAGGCGATCCTGGAGAAAAAAGGCCGGTAGCAGCATGAATTCTGAAATCTTTGTCGAGATAGCAAATTTATCCAAAATCTATTCGTCCGGCAAGATTCAGGTTGCTGCACTCGGGGGTGT
>CAZQXE010000093.1:8900-11510 GCA_964597115.1 uncultured Pirellulales bacterium
ATTTATCCAAAATCTATTCGTCCGGCAAGATTCAGGTTGCTGCACTCGGGGGTGTGAGTCTATCGGTTCAAAAAGGAAATTTCCTGGGAGTGACAGGTCCTTCCGGTTCAGGCAAATCCACTCTGATGAATCTTTTAGGCGGGCTAGACAGCCCAACCTCCGGCAGTATTAAGGTTCAGGGAAAATATATATCAGAATTAAATAAAGAAGAGCTGGCCCTTTACCGGCGCTATCAGGTCGGCATGATATTCCAGTCATTCGACATTATTTCCTCCTACACAGCCCTGGAAAACGTAGCTTTTCCGTTACTCTTTGCCGGCGTAGCCAAAAAAGATAGAAAAAGCCGGGCTGGGGAAATGCTGGAAAAAGTAGGATTATTTCCCCGAAAGGACCACCGCCCTTCCGAGCTTTCCGGCGGTGAAAAGCAGAGGGTGGCTATCGCCCGCGCCTTGATCAACCAACCTAAAATTTTGCTCGCCGATGAACCTACCGGCAATCTGGACAGCAAAACATCAAGACAAATCGTCCAGAGTCTATCGGAATTGAACAAGAACCAGGGCCTGACAGTGATTATGATTTCCCACGAAGAAGATTTGTTGGCAGAATTTGCTGATAACATTATTCACTTGTGCGATGGAAAAATTGTTGAACAGGAGAAAAGCCAGGTAAACGACCAATGAGAATCTCCGACTATATCGAGCAATCTTTTTGTAATCTGTGGAAGAAGAAACTGCGCACATTTCTGACCACGTTCGGAGTAGTGATAGGTGTCGGAGCCCTCGTTTGCATGATTGCTTTCGGCAAAGGAATGCAGAAGAACGTAACAAAAACTTTTAACGAGCTCGAGCTTTTTAATTATCTCGGGGTTTATCAACGCTCGGACAACGGTCATGAGAAACAATCCTCCAAAGATCCCAACACGCCGCATAAAGAAAGCGAACAGAAACAAATTTTAGATGACGATTTTATTCTTGAGCTCACTGAAGCAGAAGGTGTTGAATGGGCCTTTCCCGAAATGCGTTTTCCCGCCATGGTACGATTTCGGGACGATGAAGAATTCACACTGATACAGGTTCTGCCCTCCAGAATATGCCAGGCAGGAATCGTCAAACTAAGAGCAGGCGAAGCATACGAATCTGACGATGCAAATTCGCTAATCATCAGCGATTCCCTTTTACGCCGTTTGGATATAAAAGAGCCGGAAACCACAATCGGAGAACAAATAGAGATTGCCACTTTGTCAATTGATTTCAGCCTTGCCAATATCCCAAACATTTTATCTTTCCTCCAGGGCCAGGGACTGCCGTTCTCCAGACAAAGTTACCCCTTTACGATTGTGGGCGTCACCGAAAGAATGGGAGTAAGCGGCCCGATGCTCATGAGAAGCGATGTTTTAATTCCGCACGGCACCTCCGAAAGAATGAAAAAAATACAATTAACGAGCATCTCGGATTTATTCGCCTCGACCCAGCAGCAACAGGGGTATTCAACAATTGGAATCAGGTTAACTTCGCCAAAATACGTTGATCCTATGAAAAAACAGATGGAAGAACTCGGTTTCGAGACTTTTTCTTTCATGGATCAGCTCCAGGAAATCAAGACCGTATTTATCTTCATAGACATGTTTTTGTTCGCCGTGGGCATGATAGCTATCACCGTCGCCTCGCTGGGAATTATCAACACAATGGTCATGTCCATTCTGGAAAGATACAATGAGATTGGAATCATGAAAGCTGTCGGAGCAAGTGACAGGGACGTTAGAAAAATATTCTTCTTCGAAGCTGGAGTAATCGGCTTCATGGGAGGTGTTTTCGGGCTCGCTTTAGGATGGATAGTCAGCCTGCTCGTCAATCTAATCATCAATGGTTTTGCGAACAGGGAAGGAGTTCCCCATATGGATTACTTCAGTTTTCCCTGGTGGCTTTGTCTCGGAGCGATTTTCTTTTCGATACTGGTCAGTTTGATCGCCGGCATATATCCTACAATTCGAGCAGCCCGTGTTGATCCTATCGTCGCCCTTCGACACGATTGATACAGCCGATTTAACGCCACCAAAAGGGCCATAAATCCCCTTAAAAAACCTGTCAGAATAACCTTAAGTTAAGAACCTTTTGACGAACAAACTTACCCAAATTAACGTATGTTTTGTATACAAATAAACGGCAAAACAATCGCCGCAACAATGGTTCAATAGAAGAGGGTGCACAAATGAAAATCCTTAAAGCTTTCCTGCGCATGTTGCGCGCCTGCAGAAACTTCTGCCAATCAACCGGCGGCCATTTCACACCAATCGATTCGCATAAATGGGAAACTAAAATAGAATCCCACATGCGGTTTGCCGCCAAGCAGGACGCAATCCTCTAAACAAGCCAGCGCTCGCGTCAAATCCTAAAATCTAATCTCTAAATACTAAACAAGCCTGCCCTGAGCATCGCCGAACGGGCACGAATTACCGAAATTCAAAGGCTATTGGCTTTGAATTGGCTTTGTTTTTCCCCGCCGCCGAATCGGAAAAATTCTCATATTTACTTGTCAAAAAAGAGCTTACGTCAATTTGGCTATTTTAAAATTGGCTTTGTTTTTTCAAATCGCACCCATTCAACTCATTTC
>CAZQXE010000094.1:0-11499 GCA_964597115.1 uncultured Pirellulales bacterium
GAATCGGGCAAGTAGCCTTGCGGGATATAAGTATTGATAAGTACAATGCCATTGATTTGGGCTTTAATCAGACGAGCCTGGTCTTTGGGTTCATCCTCAAAGCCGAATTCGACGTTTGAGATTTGGCTTTTACTAAAAATTGCCACACCATTATAGCTTTTTTGACCTTTGAAGATGTACTGATACTGAATTTGATCGAATGCCTCAGTTGGGAAGTCGATGTCCTGAACCTTAGTTTCCTGAACGGCAAGAATATCCGGTTGATGTTCTGTAAGCCACCGAAGCACAAGGGGCAGGCGGACACGCAGGGAATTAACGTTAAAGCTGGCAACCTTCATTCATTTTGCTTTTTCAGGTTAGTTCTTCGACATGTTTTTTCTTAATTCCGGACTTAGCAGATATGCTTCCTGGTGTTTGTGTTCCCTTGGCTATCTGCCCTATAAGATCGATCTGGTGGGACGAATTACCCTTACTAACTTTTTTTTTGTGGACTATGGCATAACTTTCAACCATCGCCAGCAAGCTTAGTAAAAAGCTGAGAGTACTTTCCGCACCCTGATTCGTATTAACTCCGTCATGTACAAGACCGTCATTACACCCTTTTGTTCTAAAGTCATAAAGTGGAATGTGTAAATCGTTTTGACCGAGGAACCAATCAAAAGCCTTTCTTTGAAGCGTTAAATATTTACCGTCATGCGTGACGTCATAAACAGCTCTTAGCATCATGACCGTACTCGCAGCTTCTATAGGCTGCTGGTCAAATGTAGCTCTTGTCCCGCCCCGCTCATACCATCCTTTACAGCCGACGAAGCTGAAGTGCTCACCATTAAAAGTATTGGTTAAAAGAAATTCGCAGCTTTCTCTTGCAACTTTGAGATATTTCTTGTTCTCCAAAGTCAGGCTTGCAACAAACAAAGCATGAGGCAAGACGGCATTGTCATACGTGAGAATATCGTCAAACCATTGCCAATCAGGATAACTATTCTCTTCATACTGAGTTACAAGACCGTCAGCAGCCAGTTCCAATTGTCGCTTTATGTCACTGGCCCCGGGGAACTGCGCGAGATAATCACTCATTCCGAGTATCGAATAAGCCATACCCCTTGGAAGTTGTTTCTGGACAAGTCCTACGGATTTATCGAAGCAGTCCTTGACAATAGACAGATATGCCGGCGTCGGCGGCTTTGCCATAACTGTTCCAAACGCCCACAATACTCTTCCAAAGGCGTCGTTTTTAGATTCAACTTCCTGCCAGGATCTGTCGAAATTCATGAAGTTTCTTATTGAGCCATCACTGTTTTGCGAATCCATTATAAAAGATAAATATGTATCGAGAAGCTTTAGAGCCTGCGGCTCAGTATACTGTGCATAATACCTGGTCATGGCAATTACGGCCCTTGCATTGTCATCTGTACAGTAGCCATGTTGGCGGTTTGGTATCGTAAATATGGCATGTTGAAATAAACCTGTGTCGTCGGTTAGTTTCTGCATATGGTTTAATGAAGGTTCCGGAACTTCAATATTCGATATTGTCTCTGTTGCCGACAGCGTGGCTTTGGCAGCGATGCGAAGGGGCAATTGTTTTGTATTGAATAATCTCCAATATGCCTGTCCTATTTTTGGCCAGGTCCTGGATCTGCCATAGTCGTATGCCTTCCTTCGCAGAGAATAATATAGTGAATCATTCTGGAGTATTTCAACAATTGCCTCAGTTATCTCTATCGAGTCGCCGAACTGTACTAGCTTGCCTCGCCCGTCGGCCAGCAGTTCCTCAGCCGCCCAATAAGGGGTGGATACAACCGCTTTGCCTGTGCCGACCGCAAATGATAACGTGCCGCTCGTTAGTTGCTTTCTACTTACGTATGGTGTGACATAGATGTCGGCTGCGCACAAGAAGTTATGAAGCTCCTGATCGTTCACGAACCTGTTGTGAAAAATCACGTGCTCCTGTAAATCCAGGTCTTTAACCATTTGCTGGAGGCTGAATCTATACGATTCGCCTTCCAATTTCAGTACGTTCGGGTGCGTCATTCCCAGGACTATATACATAATGGACGGATCAGCCTTGATTATAGCCGGCATTGCCTTGAGCATGACCTCTATGCCTTTGTTTTTATTAAGCAGGCCAAATGTTAGAATAGTTCTTCGGTCTTCCAGACCGAATTTATGCTTATAGTAGTTGCTGTCGACGAAAGGCAAATCCGGTATACCGTGTGCGATCAACTTTACTTTTCTGCCTGGTATATTATAGGTGTCCCTCAACATATCGACACCGCGCTTATTCATTGTGACTACTCTGTATGATGCATTGCAGACGTCCGCCAATGACTTGTGGTAAGCCGGACTTGGATCATCAATGACCGTATGAAGGACCGTTATTATAGGGGCCTTCAGTCTGTTGAGCAACAGACTCAGGTACGCGCCGGCTTCGCCACCAAAAAGGCCAAATTCGTGCTGAACGCAGACGATGTCTACATGGCTGAAATTAATGTAATCGGCAGCACAAATGTAATCACTTTTTACATTTTGTCGTATTTCGAATTTAACAGGATCGTCATATTTCTGGTCTTCTGTCCGCATTGCCACTACCAATGGTTCGAAGTCACCTTTGGCTGCCAACGCAGTATTTTCGATAAGGTCCGAGGTGAAAGTTGCAATTCCGCATTTTCTGGGTGGGAATGAAGAAATGAAAACAACTTTTTTGTCGGAACCTTTTACCATTTAAGCATTCCATTCCATGTAGCCGCGAAGAAAACACCACTATTTTAGGGGTAACCGATTAAGCTGTCAAGCACATTGGCTTCTTGGAACAGTAACAAAGCATACTTTCAGCAGGAGCGAATTGGTTGTTTCGGACGCCTTGTATCAGAATATTTGAAACCTCATATTTAAAATTGATCTTTTGACTTTCTGGAGATAGTCTCATAAACTCTTATTAATCATACCCTTAGAGTCTAAAATTAAAAATTTTTACACAATTATGTATTTATCATTATAATAATACTTTTGATAAACATCGCGCTTGGGGATTATGATTTAGTAGATTTTATGCTCAAGGATGAGAAAAATAGCAAATTTTTCCAATTTTCTTGTCACATTTTACGTTTTTCTTTTGCACTAATATTATATTAGCCCGTATAATACACTACTGTAGTAGTAGGAATAATAGGAAATAAAATATGAAACTTTCAACTCGTACCAGATATGCTGTAAGGGCAATAATAGAATTGGCTCACAATGAGGGTAATAAACCTTTGCAACTGAAAATCATTGCTAAACGACAGGATATTTCAATCAAATATCTAGAGCAGTTGATAGCTGTCCTTCGCTCAGCAGGATTCGTCAGAAGCATCAGAGGCTCCAAAGGTGGTTATATACTTGCCAAAGAACCGAGCCAGATTAAACTTAACGATGTATTTCATTGCCTCGAAGGAACTGTGAATACCGCCGAATGTGTTGAAGACAAAGATTACTGTGAACGGGCTGCCGATTGTGCGGCTCGGCAAGTCTGGGCTCAAGTCCAGCAAGCTATTGAAAACGTCCTGCAATCGATCACACTCCAGGATTTGGTTGACAATACCAAGAATAAAAAAGACTTGAATTATCAAATATAAATTGTGGAGAAAATTATGAGCGCTATATTCGGAGATGCAACGGCTGCGGTCGGATTTACACCGCTGGTGCAAATCAATAGGCTTGGATCGGGCAAAGCGATAATTCTGGTTAAGCTCGAATCCAAAAATCCATGTGGAAGCGTTAAGGACAGGATTGCCCTGTCAATGATCAGGACGGCGGAAAAACAGGGGCTGATAACGAAAGACACGGTTATCATCGAACCGACAAGCGGAAATACGGGAATAGGTCTTGCTTTTATCTGCGCAGCGAGAGGCCATCGTCTAATATTAACTATGCCTGAGTCAATGAGCATAGAGCGCAGGAAAATATTGCAGCTATTTGGTGCCGAACTTGTGCTCACGCCTGCCGAGCACGGTATGGTCGGTGCGATCGAAAAGGCAGAGGAGCTTGTTGCTCAGAATCCAAATTCCTTCATGCCACAGCAATTCAAAAATCCTGCAAATCCACAAATCCACAGGGAGACTACGGCAAAGGAAATTTGGATTGACGCTGACGGCCGAGTTGATATTCTTGTCGCCGGAGTCGGTACTGGCGGAACCCTCACGGGTTGTGGCGAAATGCTAAAGGAAAAGAACAAAGACCTTAAAGTCGTTGCAGTTGAGCCGAAAGACTCACCTGTGTTATCCGGCGGCAAACCCGGCCCGCACAAGATACAGGGTATTGGAGCAGGATTTGTGCCGGATGTTTTAAACGTCAATATCATCGATGAGATTATCCAGGTCTCAAATGAGGACGCTGTGAAGACTGCCAGACAGTTGGCGTCGAAAGAAGGTATTCTCTCGGGTATAAGCGGTGGTGCCAATGTGTGGGCCGCAATACAACTTTCACACCGCAATGAAAATGAAGGTAAAGTTATAGTTACCTTCATTTGCGACACCGGTGAAAGATATATCTCTACCGAGATGTATGAATAAAAGCGGAAAAATTTCATTATTCTCTAGGGATTCTAAAATGCCAAGAAATAAATTGACCGATAAAAAAATCCAAAACATGGTCGGCAAAATCGCTCAAACGTATCAAGGTGATTCGGGCATAAATTTTATTGATGTTTCCAATCTACCGGTGCGGGACAAGATTTTGGGGATTCTCGAACTGCTCACAGAAATCCTTTTTCCGGGTTATACCGGTAAAAGAACAGTCACAAAATCAAACGTAGATTTTATTATCATTGACATTCTATACCACGTATATACGGATCTTTCCGAGCAGATAGAAAGAGCCTATAAATATCAATGCAGAATGCAAAATTGCGATACCGGTGATTGCCGAAAAATGGCAGAGGATGCAACTTTGCATTTATTGACTCAGCTACCCAAGATAAGAGATCTGCTTAAAGGCGATGTCGGCGCGGCGTTTGATGGTGACCCCGCTGCAAAATCTTATGAGGAAATTGTAATAAGCTATCCCTGCATCACAGCAATTGCAACTTATCGTATTGCACACGAACTGTATCTCAAACAGGTACCGTTAATCCCTCGGATAATGAGCGAATGTGCTCATTCCAGGACGGGTATTGACATACATCCCGGAGCCAGGATAAGCAGGAACTTCTTCATAGATCACGGCACAGGCGTTGTAATAGGCGAAACAACTATCATAGGTAACAATGTAAAAATTTATCAGGGAACTACTCTTGGAGCTATGAGTTTCCCGAAAGACGAAAGAGGCAGAATTATAAAGGGGCAAAAAAGACATCCGACGATAAAAGACAATGTGACCATTTACGCCGAGGCAACAATATTAGGTAACGTCACTATCGGCAAGGGCGCAATAATCGGCGGCAACGTCTGGATAAAACAATCCGTGCCCGCAGGATACACAGTGACTACCGCCAACGCCGATTTGGTATGCAGAACTCCCAAGACCGATGGCGGTACATACGAGATATGAAATGAATGAACAGCTAATCAGAAAAATAGAACACCTAAAAGCTAAATGTAATGCTGTTATAATCGCCCACAACTATCAGCCCAGCGAGATTCAGGACCTGGCAGATTTTACAGGCGATTCGCTTGGTTTGAGCATACAGGCAGCCCAAACGGATGCCGAGGTGATCGTCTTTTGTGGTGTACAATTTATGGCAGAGACCGCCGCTATCCTTTCGCCGGGAAAAACAGTGCTTTTACCCGACAAGTCTGCCGGCTGCCCGATGGCTGATATGATAACCGCTGAACAATTACTCCAGCTAAAACAGAAACATTCCGATGCTCTTGTAGTTTGTTACGTAAACAGCTCGGCAGAAGTAAAAGCCGAAAGCGATTACTGCTGCACAAGCGCTAATGCGGTTGAGGTAGTAAACTCTTTGCCGAACGATAAGCGCATTATTTTCGTTCCGGACCAGCATCTTGGCCATTTTGTTGCCGAAAGAACAGGCCGAGACCTTATTCTCTGGCCTGGCTATTGCACATCACATGTGGTGATAACTGAGGATGATATCAAGGCAGCGAGGGCAAAATATCCGAGTGCCATTGTCATGGCGCATCCGGAGTGCACCGAGCCGGTCAAAGAGCTTTCAGATGAATTGCTCAGTACCGGCCAGATGCTCAAGTTTGCAGCTAAAAGCACGGTTAAACAATTTATAATAGCTACCGAGATAGGAATAATTCATGCATTGAAGAAGGAAAATCCTGAAGCTGAATTTTTCCCGGCTTCTAACAGAGCAATCTGTCCTAATATGAAGAAGATCACCTTAGACAAAATAATAGCCTCCTTGGAAGAAAAAAAATACAAAATCAATGTGCCGGAAGAAATTAGAGTAAGGGCCAGAAGGTCTCTCGATAGAATGGTAGAAATCTTACCATCAAAATAGTTCATCGTGATCGTGTGTCCGCAAGGTGGACCTTAAAAGTTTCATCTATTACGTTTTGGAAGGAGACAGTAGTATGATCTTTGCAAGAGTATCTGAAAAGGATGTCACCAGGGCAATCGTATCCGAGTTTGCCAGAGAATTTGAAGATCACATAGATAACGATGTGATTGTTATTGGCGCGGGTCCCAGCGGACTTGTAGCCGCAACGGAGTTTGCCAAACAAGGCCAAAAAACGCTTCTTGTCGAGAGCAACAACTACCTTGGCGGAGGATTCTGGATAGGCGGTTATTTAATGAACAAGGTAACTTTCAGGGCTCCTGCCCAGACAATTCTGGATGAAATTGGCGTGCCCTACAAGCAGGCAAGCGAAGGTTTATACGTTGCTGATGGACCGCATGCGTGTTCAAAATTGATCGCTGCGGCGTGCGATGCCGGTGTGAAAGTATTGAACATGACGCAATTTGATGATGTTGTGACAAGAGACAACAGTGTCCGGGGAGTGGTGATTAACTGGACGCCGGTATCCGCTCTTCCAAGGGCATTGACCTGTGTGGATCCGGTTGGGATAGAGTCCAGACTTGTGGTTGATGCAACCGGGCACGATGCAGTAGTGGTTCGGTCGCTTGAGAAGCGAGGGCTTGTGGAAATAAAAGGATTTGGAGCCATGTGCGTCGAAGAATCCGAGGATGCTGTTGTTGAGCATACAGCCGAGGTGTATCCGGGCCTCATTGTGACTGGAATGGCTGCCGCTACTACTTTTGGTCTTCCAAGAATGGGACCTACTTTTGGAGGCATGCTGCTGTCCGGCAAGAGAGCAGCAGAAATCATGATGGAAGTGCTCAGGTAAAAAAATGCAAAAGCTTGAATATTAGCGACTGAATGTTGCTGCTTTTTTAACATTTATGAGGTCATGTAATGAACAAACAGACAAACTATAAATTGGAGACATTGGCCCTACACGCTGGCCAAACAGTAGATTCAGATACGCTCAGTCGTGCTGTGCCTATCTATCAGACAACAAGCTATTGTTTCAAGAACACCGACCATGCGGCAAACCTCTTTGCGCTGAAGGAATTTGGCAATATCTATACAAGGCTTATGAATCCAACGACCGATGTGCTGGAAAAGCGGCTGGCAGCCTTGGAAGGCGGAGTTGGAGGTCTGGCATTCAGCTCGGGCCAGTCAGCGATATACGTGAGCATCTTCAATATTTGCGGTGCCGGCGGTCATATTGTTGCCTCGAATTCGCTTTACGGCGGGACGGTAACGCTCTTTAGCCATACTTTCGCCAAACTTGGCATTGAGGTGACTTTTGTCGATCCGAAAGACCCGGAAAATTTTGTTAAGGCGATAAAAGACAATACCCGATTGATTTATATTGAGAGCATCGGCAATCCAAAAAACGATATTCTGCAATACGAAAAAATAGCCGGCATTGCCCATAGACATGGTATACCGGTGATTTGCGACAATACGGTCACAACGCCCATCCTGTTCAGGCCTTTTGAATACGGCATTGACATTGTCGTTCATAGCTGCACGAAGTTCATCGGCGGGCACGGCACGAGCATTGGCGGAGCGATTGTTGATTCAGGCAAATTCGACTGGACAAACGGTCGCTATCCTGAGATGACCGAGCCGGACCCAAGCTATCACGGCATTAAATATGTTGAGGCTGTTGGCGAACTGGCGTACATCATCAAAGCCAGAACACAATTCCTGCGAGATATGGGTAGCTGCATGTCGCCATTCAACGCCTTTTTATTTTTGCAGGGACTGGAAACTCTGCACCTGCGGATGCCCAGACATTCCGAGAATGCGCTGAAACTGGCACAGTGGCTACAAAAGCACAAACAGGTCAATTGGGTAAATTATCCGGGCCTCGAATCACATCCGGATTACGAACTGGCCAGGAAATATCTACCTAAAGGCCAGGGTGCTATCCTGGGATTTGGCATCAAGGGTGGTCGAGAAGCTGGCATCAAGTTTATCAATAGTGTAAAATTGGCCAGTCATCTTGCAAATATCGGTGATAGCAAGACATTGGTGATACACCCGGCCAGCACGACGCATCAGCAGCTTAGCGAAAAAGAACAGCTTGCAGCAGGCGTAACAGATGATTATATTCGTGTCTCGGCAGGCACAGAACACATTGACGATATAATAAATGATTTTCAACAAGCATTAAAAGTCAGTGCTTAGCCTTGAGTCTCCGATTTTTGTGGGAGATAAACGAAATACGAGATACGATTCACGGGACACAAAATTATGTGGGAATATTCAGACAAAGTAAAAGATCATTTTTTTAATCCTCGGAATGTGGGTGAAGTAGAAAATCCGGACGGTATCGGCGAGGTTGGCTCCCTGGCCTGTGGCGATGCCCTGAAGCTTACGTTTAAGCTCGATGAAAACGGCAAGATCAAGGACGCTATGTTCAAGACCTTCGGTTGTGCAAGCGCCATAGCAACGTCATCGGTATTAACCGAGTTGATTAAAGGTTTATCCCTGGATGAAGCAATAAAAGTAACCAACAAAGATATTGCCGATTATCTGGGCGGATTGCCGGAGCAGAAAATGCACTGCTCGGTGATGGGAAGAGAAGCCCTGGAAGCAGCCATTGAGAATTATCAAAGCGGCGGCAAGAAAAAACATGAGCTTGAGGGCAATATAGTTTGCACCTGCTTCGGCGTCACCGATAAGGAAATCGAGCGAGTCATAAGCGAAAACAACCTGACAACGGTCGAAGAGGTAACTAACTACTGCAAGGCTGGTGGCGGATGCGGCGGATGCCAGGGCCAAATCGAAAAGATCATAGAAAAATTTCAGGGTGACAAAATAAAAGAAACTCCCATCTCCATACCCCGGCGAAAAGGCAAGCTCACCAATATTCAGAAGATGCAGTTGATTCAGCAGACGATCAATGAGCAAATAAGACCGGCACTGCGAGCTCATGGGGGCAACATCGAACTAATAGATATTGAAGGCAATAAAATTATCGTCGCCTTCAGGGGGATGTGCGCCCAATGCAAGCTGACGGAGTTCACGATGAAAGACGTGGTTGAAGCCAAACTAAGAGAATTCGTTAACGAAGAGCTTTTCGTCGAAGAAGACAAAGATTCCGCCGCCCAACCACATAATCACAGAGGATAGTAATGAGAACCATATATTTCGACAACAACGCCACTACCAAAGTAGCCGAGCAGGTGCTTGAAGAAATGAAACCGTTATTCTGCGAACTTTACGGCAATCCCTCGAGCATGCACACATTCGGCGGACAGATTGGCCGAAGGATACGACAGGCACGCGAGCAGGTGGCCGGTTTATTAGGTTGTGAGCCGAGCGAGCTCATATTTACAAGCGGTGGGACTGAAAGCGACAATGCTGCTATCAACGGTACTTTAGCCGCGGCACCAAACAGGCGTAAAATCATAACCACAAGAGTCGAGCATCCGGCAGTATTGTCCGTCTGCCGGGAGCTGGAAAATCAAGGCTACGAGGTTGTGGAGCTGAGTGTGGACAGACAGGGACGACTTGACCTGACGGAACTGGATGAGCAAATCGACGACGATACCGCTCTGGTCACAATTATGTACGCAAACAACGAGACCGGCGTGATGTTTCCGATCGAAGAAATCGCCGAATTAGTTACCGACAAAGGCGCGGTATTCCACACAGATGCTGTACAGGTAATTGGTAAGATGCCGCTGAGCCTCTCGGAAAGTAATATAGATTTGCTGAGCCTCTCAGGTCATAAGCTACACGGGCCTAAGGGCGTCGGCGTTCTTTACATCCGCAAGGGGACACGGCTGTCACCATATATGATAGGCGGCCATCAGGAAGCTGGTCGTAGGGCCGGCACGGAAAATGTCCCCGGAATAGTCGGCCTCGGCAAGGCCTGTGAATTAGCGGCAGAAAATATCAAAGCCGAAAACAACAAGGTCAAACGCCTGCGGGACAAACTTGAGAAAGCGATATTAAAAAAGTGCCCCGATTGCCAGCTCAACGGCGATCCGAAAAATCGCCTGCCCAATACGAGCAATATCAGCTTCGAGTACATCGAGGGCGAAGCGATTCTGCTCATGCTGGACAAATATGGCATCTGTGCCAGCAGCGGCTCAGCCTGTACTTCCGGCTCGTTGGAACCAAGCCACGTATTACGCGCGATGGGTGTGCCCTTCACCGCAGCCCACGGCTCAATCAGATTCAGCCTGAGCAGATACAACAGCGAAGAAGAAGTGGATTACACCATCGAAAAACTGCCGCCGATTATCAACCAGCTCCGCAAACTCTCGCCCTTCGTGGCAAAATAATCGTCTCGAAGGACCTGTCCGGCAATTCCGCAACGACGTCGAGTGGGCTGACGGATTCGTCTTTAGCCGCCGCCAAATCGACAAATATCTCATATTCACTTTTTACAAAAGAGCTTACGTCAATTTAAGTCTATTTGGTCCCCATTCAACTCGTTTCGGATTTCGGGCCGAAGGCCGGCATATTGGCTTTGAATTGGCTTTGTTTTTTCGTAGCCTCGGTCCACTATAATCTCCATAAACCATTGTTAATATTGACTTAACACCAATTTGCCTGTTTTGAAATTGGCTTTGTTTTTTCAAATTCCTTTCGCAGTACGCATCACGCTGAACGAATAAATTGGCCCCGTCCTGAGCCGGGTCGAAGGATTTGTTTTGCATAAAAAGGGTGAATTTGTACCTGGGGCAGAGCTCGAATACTTTCGACAAATGTCGAACAATTCTCTCGTTGCTCGTATCTCGTTGCTCGTATCTCGAAATAATGAAAAAGCTTCTTAACGGCTACGTTTTTGGAATTTTGGTATTTGGACATTTGATTTTTTTTAGAATTTAGGATTTAGTGCTTAGGATTTTCTGGTGTGTTCTATATTCACTATTAAATTGTCATATACAATTTTAATGAATACCGTCGATAATACAAGCAAAATCCGCATTTTTTAGGCAAAAAATGTCGGTTACTTACCATTGTTTATCCCGTGAGATTTTTTTATTTATCTCATGGGATCAAATCTTGCCACAGAGGCCACA
>CAZQXE010000095.1:0-11430 GCA_964597115.1 uncultured Pirellulales bacterium
GTTCCTGCAGCTTGATTTTCCATCTGAAGTTTCGTTATCAGTAAAACCAGACTACCAACTTTATCAAAACCGGAAACTCCTCAGTTCCGAGCAAACTCTTGTTTGAGTTTGACGTATCACGTGATATAATATAGTCCATGGTTTCAGGGATTCTTTAAGCTTTGGGGACCGGATTTGAAAAGTGAATACGGGGGCGAATGGCATCGACCGGATGGCGGAAGGATAAGTTGCATGCTCAGGACGCCGGTTGGCCTGGCTAATCATCCGGCAACAAATTTAATTGGCAACTCACAGTTGCGTATGGCTGCTTAATTAAGCGGCTCGTCCTGCCCGGCTTTGTCTGCGGGTTGGGTAAGGGCGTCAGAAAGCAGGCTGGCTGAGTCGGTTGTTCGGGCCGACTTCGGTGAGACCTAATCCCGAAATAGCCGAGTTAAAAGCCTGTCGTTTGGCGTTTAACAAGGCGAAAGAACAATCAAGCGACTAAGCATGTAGACGCTTGTCTTGAAGCATCACGGGACGGGGGTTCGAATCCCCCCGCCTCCAGTCTTCGTTCGCCACTTCGGCGAACGAAACGTGCCCCGGCGGAGCAGTTTTAATTGCGAAGCCGGGCTTGTCTACTATCTATGACAGTGGCAAACTACGCCTTGGCAGGCCATGAGTAGGAAATTCCATTACGTTTACATACTCCACAGTAATGTGGATACTGATCGGTACTACGTTGGGATGACCTCTGATCTTGAGAAACGTCTCGAAATGCACATCACCGGAAAGTGTATACACACGGAAAAATTCCGGCCCTGGCAAGTTGAAATTGCGATTGCTTTTCGACTATCATAAAGAACATCCAAAAGCACTTCGTTCATATCCTCACCAATTAAGCACTTCACTTCATTCGAATCGTTATCCCGCCCATTCAATTGATCGATCCATTCCCCCCACATGTCGGAAAATGATTCATTGATAGCGTCAGATTCGTTTAAGTAAATTAGGTCGGATTCGTAATCAGTTACACCATGGGTGATTTCATGGTCAATGATGTCATCAGCAATGTGATTTACCTCGATGATCGCGCAGTCTCTCTGTATCCAAACTGCGCTTCCCACAATGAGTAATTTTACAAAATTTGCAGATAACGGGTTCTTTGGTTGTACTTGGGTTGTATGACATCCATACACATTCTCGCCCCAAATGCTGTTCGGCCTGCTCTGGAGGCTATCCGTACAGGATTATCAGTTCTTAGTTTTCTTAGGGCACTTTGCGTCTCCCAGGGATTTACAGTCTCTACGAGAGGCTATTCTTTGTCCCTTACTAATACCAGCCATTACAGCTTGATGTCCCCTGGGCTACTCCAGAGTGACATCCAGGTAGACGGAGTGACGACTGTAAATTTCATAGAACGGCTTGAAGGTTACGCCGTTGATGCTGAAACGCAGGGTGCCTGGATCGCCGATGATCGATTCACCGATGTCGCCAGCATTTAGAGTCACCGCTCGCCACGTGGAACGAGGCTCGGATTCTTCCGCCGCCAGTAAAACCGGGCCGTAAAAGATGCTGGCGATGTTGGATTTATCCATGACCGGACTCAGATAGAAATGAAACGGCATTTTCAGGTCGATCGTATCGCCATCTTCCCATGTTCTGCTGAGGGTTAGATACGTGCCGGGATTAGCCTGAACAGCCAGCTCCTTGCCGTTAATCTTGACAAAGAAACCATGAATCGCCCATCTCGGCACACGAACCTTGATATCAAACGCTCCACCGCCTGTGAGGGTCAGTTTGGTCGTATCTTCATAAGGATAGTTGGTTATCTGTTTGACGACCACATTGCGATCTGTCCAGGTCACCGTGGATGGCACATATAGATTGACATACAGAGTCGTGTTATCCTTGCTCTTGAAATAGATGGAATCCTGGAGCTTGGTATTGCTCTCCAGAGCAGTACCATTGCAACAGGTGAAACCGGTCATATTGGCGTTGCTAAACTGTTTTCGAGCGCCTGGATTGAGTGGCACATGGTAGGTATTGCCAGCATTGTCTTCGGCCACGGAGGCCAAAATATGATTGTACAAAGCCTGCTCGTAATAATCCATAAACTTACCGTTCTGGTCGTACATAAAGAGCTGACGGCTCAGCTTCAGCATATTGTATGTAGCGCAGGTTTCATTTTGTCCGCCGTCGGCAAAGCCGTTGGCAAATAAGGTATTGGGCTGGGCAGTGAAACACTCGGTATTGTTCGGATTTTTGGCTCCTGCTACGCCGCCGACGTTATACATATAACAATGGGTGCATATATCCCAGAAATTGTCCGCAACCTGATAGTAACGGATGTCTTCTGTGCATTTATAGGTTTCCAGGGCGCCGGTAATCTGCGGTATATGCTGGTTGGCGTGTTTTCCACGCAGGGTATCTACGTTTTTGGTAAGGCCGTGGGTGTGCTCGGCGTTGCCAAAGAAGAAACTGATATTATCAAACAATTGCGCACATTCCAGAAACCTCTGATCACCCGTGATTTTATGCAGGCGCGCCATAACTTCGTTCATGCCACCATACTCGCCAGCAATGTAACGATTCCACATGCCGACGCGCGTGGACGCGGGGACAACCTGGAGACGCTGGTAAACCCATAGCCCCATGCCCTCAGCGATCTCAAGGGCCTTTTTATTGTCGCCGACCTCGTAGCAGTCGAGAAGTCCGGCGAGGATCTTATGCAGGGTATAGTATGGGGCCCATATCTGATTATTTCTGCCGCCATAAGTGGCACCCTTTTCCAGCATAATGAATTGGTCCGGTGGGTAGGCGCTGATAAAGCCTTTGCCCCAGTTCCAGTAGTCTGTCCGGATGCCGTATTCACTCAGATCTGAGTCATAGCCGTCCTTACCCGGCCCAGGTGGAACAGCCGTCGGTTCGGCATTGAATTCGCCCCCTTCTTTGACTGCTGTGCCTGATTTTTGGGACAGGTCATACAGTGTATTAATCATATAATCTATCTTTTGGAGGAAAACAGCCCGTAGATTTTTATCGTACATGGTGCTTGCATAGGCCTGTGCTATCGCGGAGAGATAGTGACCACTGGCATGGCCCCGCAGTCGCGTGGTCCGGCTGTCCCAGCCACGCAACGGCCTGACGCCTTCCGGCTGCTTTTGGCCAAAGGCATCGCGGAAATTATACAGAAAACTATTCGGATCGGTTTTGGCCAGGGTAAGGATAAATTTGTCACGGTTCTTCATAAACTGCGTATCCCGGCCGTTTTCATCCGGATTCAGTACGATCTGGCCCAGCGGGAACGGCTCTAAGTTGCATTGCGGGACATGGGCAGTTTCTGACGCCGCCTTCACGGTAACGGTTGCCTTGGGTTGGAACGTTGTGCCCGGCACGGTCCCGGTCACTGTGTAGGTGCCCATCTCATGGACTTGTTCGTTATTGGTGGGCGCAGGCCATATCACACGAACCAACGGGCCCTTTGCGCCATCGCGGTATATGCCCGGAATGCTGTAAGGCAAACGCGGCAAATGGCCCACAACTGTCTCTGCGGTGATATCAGGCACGTCGATCAACTGAAACGCACTAGGCAAAGTTGCCTTTTTCGTCGATACGGCAGGTTTACCTTTGCCGGGTGTTTCTATTGCCGAAGTCACTATCTCCTCATCAGACAATGCATTATTACGAATCGTGGCAATCTGTTTGTCGGTCAGAGCAATACCATAAATACGGACATCATGAACCTTGGCGTTAAGGTTGGCATCCTCGTACTGGGACTTGCCTATGTACAGCAGGTTCGCAGTCGCATCATCCTGATTTAAAACCTGCTCGAGGGTCAAATCAACATCGCTGACTCCACCCACCCTGACACCATCCACATAACTGCTCAGGGTCTGTTTGGCAGTATCCAAAACCACCGCGAGGTGCACCCACTTTTCAGTGGCGATCCGCGGAGCCATAGGCCCCAGTTTCTCGGTCCAGCCGGTGGTGGTAATGCGCGCACGATAGCCTTCGGAAGGTTCCTCACCGATTGGAGTACAAAAGAAATTGCGGGTGGTATTTTGCCCGAAATCAAAGAATCTTTGCCATGGTATGACAGACCTGACATAAATCCAGCCGGTTATACTTACGGAATCCACACCGATCAGTGCCTGTCCGGGAATCTGGACATAGCCGCCCTCGTCTCCCTCCGGCAATGACAGCACCTTGCCAAACTGGTTGTCTTCGACATAAGAAGCCTCGGTACCGTGCAGAGTTGCATGGTAGTTATTCCTGGACCAATCTTCTTCGTTGCCGTTGAACACATAGCGTGCAATCAGTGCCGTCTCCCCTATTCCATCAAGGAACTGATCTCCCGCGCCGGTTTCGGCAGATATTGAATCAGGACATGTTAACAAGTTTATGATCAGCAATAAAACCAACATGCGTGCTATTAACCTTCTTTTCATTTTTTAAACCTTTATTGTTTATTTGGGACTATAATTTTTATGTATTTTATACCATTATTATTACATCGTTTGCGAGCGAAAATGAGACTATTTCCAAGAACATATGTACGCGACTCAGTGCGCTCTGTTTCTCAACACCATCGCGGGGTAAACCAATTGCCTCCGCTTCAGACAAGTCTGTAAGCATCATGCTATGACAAGTTTGGCATGGAAGAAGCCAAGATCGCAATTGTATCGATGCCGATGGACAGGATACTAACGCTCTCAAGCAATCCGTCAATCGCTTCTCATGTTGCTCATTGATCCTTCAACCAAACAGATGATATGAGAGAGCCCTGACCGCGGGGACGACGATCGGTTTCTGTGGAATCACTGAGACCGCGATTACTCCGGGCGTAGTAGGGAATAGACATCAACTCAGAACCATCATCCCACATGCCTTTGAGGACCATTAGGCCGCTAAGCAAATTGCCATTCCACTCAATGGTCAAGGCCGTGTTAGGTGAGAGAATATTATTAAGATCCTGATCAATGCTCTCGGCACAGTAAATGAGCGGACCATACTGAAGGGCCACCCGGCCTGTCGTAGCCTCGATCTTATCGCTGGCCTTGATTCGTTGGACATTCATCGGAAGCGTTAGATCGATCTTATCACCGGCTTTCCAGTTTCGCGTGATTACTGCATAACCCTTATCGACGGGCGGCGTGATCGCAGAGCCGTTGACCGAAATTGACGTGATACCGTCCGATTCCGGCGAGCCGGTATAAAGCTCGCTGACGCTGCGGTTAGGCACGCGGATCCTGACGCTGAAGGTCTTTTGGACTTTGGGATTGACCGTGATGGAAACGTCGCCGCTCCAGGGATAATCCGTCTTTTGGACCATCGTGACATCGGTTCCTGTCACATCCTCGATAGTCACCGTGCTGCCAATGAAAAGGTTAACATAAATGCTGTCGGCGCTCTTAAGATATGTCCACGTAGGTAGCATTAAAAGGGTTCTGGGAATATTACCAACGCAACAAGGACAGCCGTGCCAGTCGTAACGGGGACGGCGAGTATCCAGAGGATTCTGATAGTAGAAGTTCTTGCCTTCAAGATCGATAGATCCAAGAAGTGCATTGTAGAGTGTCTCTTCGTATAGATCTGCATATTTGGCATCGTGGTAGGTCATGTTCAGCTTGTGTTGGAAGAAGATCTCGCCGCAACTGGAGCAGGATTCGCAATAAGCGTTGTGACGCAGTGAATAGTCGGGACCGAATCCTTCCGAGGTCTCACCACTGCCCACGCCCCCGGTAACATAGTACTTTCTGTTCACGATATTGTCCCAGAGCGACATGACGGCGCTCTGGTAGTCGATGTCACCTGTTTCCATGGCAACATCAGCCATGCCAGCGTAGGAATAGATGGAGCGGACGGCATGTCCGACCGCTTCGTACTGCTTGATGACCGGGACGTGACTCTGGTCGTATTCGCTGCCATCTTTACGGCAGTCCAACAGGAACTTCGCCAGCTTGATATACTTATCGCCTTTTCCTTCACCTTCTATCTTGTTGACAAATCGGCCGAACCGCACCAGGGCGATTTCCATAGCTTGATGGCCGTCGTACCATTCCTTTTTGGGTACCGGCCCGATGTTATCATCCCAGCAATCGGCGAGCTTTTTGGCTGCATTGTATAATCTGGCGTCCTTTTTATCCGTCAGCAGATAATGGGCAATGGCACACTCAAGGAAATAACCGGCGACATATCCCTCGTGATCGGTCCTGTGCCTGGGCGACCAGCGCTCACGATCACTCAGCGTAAAAGCCGTTTGGATGTAGCCGTCGGATTCCTGGGCGGCCAGAATCTTGGGAATCCAGTCCTCCAGCGTTGCTTTCATGGATTTATGGGCCTTAATTATTTCCTGATCGCCCTGAGGGTCAATCGTAAGAGCAACACAGATTGACTCTATTGTGTTGTAAACCCAGGCGTTGGAGAACACATAGCCTCTGTGGCGTTCGGCGGGCTTGCCAGCCAGTTTGTTGGCGGCGTCGATGAAGTTGTTGATGCCGCCTTCTCTGAGGTTCGGGTCGGAAATCTTTTCTATGCAGTGGGGAATCCAGTTTACGATTAGGGCCTTGGCCCTGCTGTTCCACAGAGGACTGTCGATCGAGTAGTGCTTGGTGTCGATTAAATCGAGATGGGTCGCTGGTGGCGGTGTCTCCACCTTGACAGCGAGGGTGGACGAAGCGCTCAACGGGTGCTTACCGGCCGTTAATTTCAGAACGTAATTGCCCGTCTCGGAGAATGTTGCTGTAGTGATCGGCTCGCTGGCATTTTCGAAAGTGACCTTGCCGGGACCGGATATTTTGCTCCAGGCAATTGCCGAGGCGTCTTTGCCGCCTAACGTTTTAATTGTTCCGTTCAGATAGGTTTTGCCTGACAATATGACAATACGATCCACGCCTGCATCCACTCTCGGTGGGAAATCGGGTGACTTGCCGGAGTCGTATACTTTCCATTCCAAGATGCCGATCGAGTAGGTGTCATTCGAATCGATTTCAAGTCTGAGCCTGGACGTGCGTACTTCATCAAAGGTTGTTGTGTTATATTGGCTTTCTGCTATCCCCAAACCTGACGGATTGCTCACTGGTACGAAATCCTCATCGTTCCAATATAGCAGCCGACAGGCCTTTGGCAGACGAACACCGCGGCGGTCATCCCACCAGTACACATCGATCTTACGAGTGCTGATAGACCGGCTCCAGTCATACTGCACCCATTGCGTACCTCTTCTGGGCCAGTTGCCATAGGATCCGCGACGTCTGTCACGTGAGCTTCTCGGCTTGTTTTCGTCGTTGAGTGCCGTTAGTGACGTGTCCCCCGAGACGTAAGAACAGGATGGTTCGGCGACAGCGGCAAGATTGACTCCTGAATCAGAGTTGGCTGCCTTACCCTGTTGAGCCAATATGGTGCATAGAAAAAGAATTGTTAGACCGGCCGATACTGTTGCTGTGAAATAAAATGACTGTTTCGATTTCATTGAAATGCTCCTTCGATTACTTATTATGTCTGACCTTATCTTTATTTATTATCATTTCTCATCGGCACGGATCATGCGAATGCCGAATATGACATTAGAGCAAATGACATACTGGTGAGTATATATTTTCCCAAAATAGTCTCCATTGGCTGTGATCACACGCTGCAAATAAAACTTTACTGGATTTATTAATAGAATAACATTATACTCATAATCCTCAAAAAGGCAAAGAATTTGCACAGGCTTAAGATTGTATTTAGGTGCTCGTCGATTGATTCTTATTTCAAAGAAAGGCCCTGAAAATGAAATTCACAACACGGGTTGTAATTGTAATCGCAATATTGGCGCAGGGGATGTGTGCTCTCGCCCAAACCGGTGCCGCCGCTGGCTGGCCTTCTGTGACCGCACCGCCGGAATCATTCTTTGAAAAGATCCGCGAAAGAGACAGGCAACCGGCACGGGAGTTTTACAAGAAATATATCGATGTCAAGGGCATGCCGGTAGTCGCCGCTACGGAGGTGGCGGATCTGGCGTTGCAGCGTACCTACAAGATTGTTACACATATGCTGGCAGGTCGGCCCGACGTGCTGAAAGCTATGGTTGATCGCGGTATGTACCTGGTCATTATTGGCAAAGATCAAGTCTACACAGATCTGCCTGAAAACAGGAATGCCCGAAACCCGGATTACCTCAACGAGCGCGTTCGCGGCACCGGCGGTTTTCCCACCAGCTTCGGCGAGGAGAATCTGCTGAGCCTGCCTATCGACCGCTACGACGACGAGAGCATCGCCGTGCATGAATTCTGCCACACAATCGACAGCACGCTAAGGAGAATAGATCCCACGTGGAGAGATCGCAAGAACGCTGCGTACGAAAGCGCGGTTAAAAAGGGCCTGTACAAAGACACCTACGCTATCGGAAATTCCAGTGAATATTGGGCTGAGATCGCTCAGGCATACTTCGACTGCAATCGCATCAACAACTGGAACCACGGTCCTATCGGAGGACGCGAGCAGCTTAAAATCTACGATCCGGAAGGTTACGAACTGGTGAAAAGTACCTTTAACCTGAGCCCCGATCAGGACTGGCGTTACAGCTGGCTGCAACCTTTGCCCAATGTTGAAACGCCGCCGGCCAAGTTTAATATCGATCCGTATTATACGAAGTTCACATGGGCACGCGAGTTCATCGTTCTTGGGCGTGAAGCCAGCGACGAAGCCATGCTCAAGGCCAACGACACAATCCGCAAAATGTTCGCATATCGCCACGACATCCTCAAAGCGCTCATCACCGACGGCGCGAAACTTGTGGTGTTGGGCCCAAATGAAAGGCTATCCGACCTACCTGAACACAAAAACATATCAGCCGAAAGTCCGGATCTCACGGCACGTTTCCTCGATTACTCGCCGAGTACAAAACTACTTGCGGTCGCTCAGGAGAACGTACTGGGCGGCATAACGGATCCATATGCTACCGAATACCAGGTCATTCGTGTTTTTGCCAAGGCACTTTATCAAGTAACCGGCACACGCCCCGTTGACCCCAACTGGGACAATAGACGGCGGGATGTACAGCAGTATGAATTGCGAGTCCAGCGCATGGACATCCGCTTCGACGAGAAGCTCAAAGAACTCTATGAGGCTGCCATGAGTAAGGGCTTATGGAAAGGCACCGCTGCAGTTCACGACCGTCTCGAGTACTGGACCGAGGGTGTGGTGGCGTATTTCGACGCAGCCGGGGCGGTCGTGCCCCCTAATGATGCCAACCACCCAATTGCCACTCGTGAGACTCTAAGGGAATATGACCCCGGTTTGTTCGCCCTTGTGGAAGAGACCATGGCCTACAAAGGAAAAGTGGACTGGCGCTATCAGAAATAAACCGTGCTATCATGGCTTAATATATAATAAACATAAAAGGAATTACTATGGGAAATTTAAATTTCAAAAGAAGGTTATAGTTAACCGCGTTAATAATCATGGGATTTATTTTCTCCCTGCAACCATCAAGTCTGGCCCAACCTCGACGGCAAAGAAGCCGTGCTTACAAGACACGCATCCGCCCCAACTGGTTCGCAGACAACACGCGCTTCTGGTATCGTAACGATCTGGCGGATGGTGTGCGGCAGTTTATCATAATGAATGCGCTCAATGGGCTACGCGCAGCTGCCTTTTTTAATTTTTAACTTTCCCTATAACAAAATTTCCTTGTTAAAAGTTTCCTTCATAGTGATTACAAAAACCTGAAATCGATAATATCCTATGTGTGTTTTTAGATTACATAACACGAGATTGACGAGATTTTAGTAAATTACCGAAAAGCAAAAGCTCTGCCCCATTCTATTTGCTTAAAGGCAAGAATTGCCTCCTTTTATTCTTCGGTATGGGTGACGGTAATCGAATCATTCATACCGGCGAGCTCTTTAGATCTGCTGTCGTAGCCTTTGAATTCAAGATTGTTCTGACCCGGAATGAGTTCGATGTCGATCGACCAGTTTGTAACGTCGGTCCAGGTGGTTCGATATACTTGCTCGTTTACTTCAATGGCATCGACTTTTACTGGTGCTGTTCCTTCGAAGGTATATAGTGACGTTGAGGTGAAAAAATTATTACCGTTATTGGTCGTAATTCTGAAATCTGTTGATACTGAATCCAATTGACTCATTATATACCCGCGTCGGTTACTTACCCACCCTTTTGCTGCAGCTGGATTATCCGTGACAATGCCATTGTCCTGGAACGCTTGGTAATAGTCATCGATGACGGGATCGAATTTCTCCGGAGTCATTGGTCCGTCGACAAGGTCCTGAAGGGCGCGCCAGTAGGCTCGGCGGAATGCAGGTTCCTGAAAAAAGTAATCATTCAGTACCGGATCATTGATTTCAGAGAACAGCCCGGCAGTATAGGGGCGTTCGATACCAAAACCGAGGTCCAGGTCCCACAGGATGTATTTCCATTTTGAGTTATGTCCCTTATAGATATAAGCATTCTTGCCGGCCTCGTATCCATAGCCATCGCGATCTGCCGCCGCGCCGCGACGTATGGCAAATCCCCGCATCCACTGATCCCAATCCACCATCTCCTCGACTCTGTCATAATAATCGGCACTGCTGTTCATTACATCAATAAGCTCAAAGAGCGTCGTGTAATCGTCGTCTGCGGCGTGTGAAACTTTCTTTTCCCAGTTCCAGCGGTAGCGTGCCTGTTTTAGAACATCGCCTGTTGTGCTGAAACGTTCGAGAGTGGCATTTTTCTTAAAGTTTGGAAAATCGTTGTTATATTCGAACCAGGAATCAGCCTCGAACGAATGCCCGTCATCGTCATATGGAAACCAGCAACGCATATAATCTCTGTTGGGATGCTGGGTGTCGGTAAATAAAACGCCTTTTTTTATGCCGTTGAGATACAGTAGAATGAACCTCTGGTAACAGGTTTCCATGCCAAGGCGTTCACCGAGCCAAAACGACATGCGCTCATATAAAAAAGTCGGGTCGAGCACGCCCCGTCCCCACACATCCTGTTGTTTCAGGTTATCCAGGTTCAATGACGTTGCACCCATGAGTCGGTCGGATTTGTCGACTTTGACAATATATGATGCAATCGCTATAAACGGATCGCCGAAGCGGGGACGGATCCATCCGCTGCCGCGCATGCGAATACCGGCGTTGTAAACAACCCGGAAATCACCATAGACAAATGTCCCGTCAATCATTTCGTTACTCATTTTAGGCTGGTCTGACCAGTAGTTACTGTTAGCAGCATTAATCCACATCTTGTAATTGCCGAATACACCCGGAGCCAAAGAATCGCCAACCAGGATAAGTGCTTCCTTGTCAGGAGCACCGACAGGGAACCGGTTCACAGCCGAAAGAACGGCGTTGTCCCGGGCCTGCACATAAAACGCTATCATGGTACCGGCCGCTTTGCCGGGTATAGCGGCGCTGTAAATGCCGTCGTTTGTTAATAAGTCACCATCAAGGCCGC
>CAZQXE010000096.1:0-11402 GCA_964597115.1 uncultured Pirellulales bacterium
TTTTGCATAAAAAGGGTGAATTTGTACCTGGGGCAGAGCTCGAATACTTTCGACACATGTCGAATAAATAAAAACCGCGGATTACACGGATTTCGCAGATTTAATAGATTTTGTCCTGATAGAAAACGAACGGGTAACATTTGTGATTTAGCGGACATGATTTTGCTCCTCCTGATTTTTTGATATGCTATATACGATATACGATATACGATATACGATATACGATATTAAATTGTTAGATACAATTTTAACGAATTTCCGCCACAATACAAGCATAATCCCCGTTTTTAGGCAAAAAATGTCGGTTACTTACCATTGTTTAACCCGTGAGATTTTTTTATTTATCTCATGGGATCAAATCTTGCCACAGAGGCCACAGAGAACACTGAGAAAAGATCAAGAATCGATTCACCACGAAGAACACCGAGAACCACGAAGAAATATGAAATAATCAATTATAATAGTCAATTGTCGATAGAAAATAGTCAATGACAAAGGCTTCGTGTACCTTCGTGAACTTTGTGGTAAAAGAACTTGCTATTGTCTTTTCTTCCTTGCTCAACAAGGCATCGGTATCTATAATCAAGCATAGCGGATAGAACAACACTGAAGCAGCAACGGAAACGGTAACGTCCCTAATAAATCCCTAATAAATCCTAAATTTAGATAAATTGTAATGGTGTTTTCCTTGACGGTAAGTCTGTATTGTTGGTATAATTTATTAACATAGGTAAATATGCCGATTATATATTTATTCTTACCTCTAAGAGGTTTTAGTCTTAAACTAAGGATAAATATATTTGCATCTTTGTTGAGGGTTCTTAGAAAGATAGAATAAGATAAAACTCTCCGGGTAATGTGTTTCTGAAGTTTATATTTCAATCTTGCCAGTAATTTGGTGTGATTTTTTTAGGAAAGAGGTTGTTAAGTTCAAAAAACAATTTCCTAAATATGTAAGTGCTGTTAAGTTTGGATTGTAACTTTTTTTACTGATATTTTTAATTTTCATCTTTTTTTGAAGGAGGCGTATCATGCTTAAATTATCTTATTTGACTTGTTGTATTGTAGTATTGAGCCTGATCTTAACGGGTATGACAAGAGCCGAGCTTGTGGGCTGGTGGAAACTCGATGAGATATCAGGTACTATTGCTTCGGATTCTAGTGGAAATGGATATAATGGCACAGTCACGGGAGATCCACAGTGGGTGGATGGCTCGATACGAGGCGCTCTGTTATTTAATGGAGATGATTCTGTCATTCTACCCGGAGATGGGATGGGGATGACTTCGGAAGTCGGTTCTGTAGTATTTTGGTTTAATTATCCTGATGCGACATTAAGCGATATTAAAACGTTATGGTGGGGTGGTGACAGTACTGCCGGAAATGGCATGGGTCCTGACAACGAAATGCATGTTCATATTGAACAAGCTGGTGATAACGTTTGGTTGGGTGGCGAAATTTGCTTCAGGCTTTTACACAGTCCTTTGGTTCATCTTCATTCTGATCCCGAAAAAGGTGGAGCTGATTCTCCCGGGAATTCTCCTGTTAATCCAATTTTGATAAATGATGGTGAATGGCACCTTTTTGTGGGTATTTGGGGTGATGCTGACGGTAATGCGAGCATGTACCTTGACACCGAATTGATTCAACAAGCAGAATATTCACCGATTAGCTATCCGCTTACTTACATGTTTCTGGGGCAGATGGGGGCTGGTAACCGAACTTATGATGGAACACTCGACGATGTGAAAGTCTATAACCATGCACTGAGTGAAGAAGATATTCACAATCTTACTGTTGAGGATGTGGATCAGGCCTGGAAACTCAGACCTGGGAATGGCGAGATGGAAGTACACCTCGATACAAAACTTATGTGGAATGCGGGTCTTATTGATAGGGAAACAGGTGAGCTGTACGGCGAACATCATTTATATATGGGAACCGATTTCAATGATGTGAACTCGGCGACAGTTCCGATGGAAATCTTAACGGATGTGAACGAATATGATCCTGTTCTTGAATACGATACAATGTATTTCTGGCGCATTGACGAGTTCAGTAGTCTTGATCCAAATAGCCCGGTGAAAGGTAATGTCACGAGCTTTACCACCAGGAACTTTATTGTGGTCGAAGATTTTGAGAGCTACGATGATTTCCCACCTAATGAGGTATTTATGACATGGGCGGATGGCTGGGACATTCCAGAAAATGGCGCTACATCAGGTCATCCTGCTCCTGATTTTGTCGGTGGAGAGCATTACATGGAGGATGATATTGTTCACGGCGGGCTTTTTTCATTGCCGTTTTATTATGACAACAGCGTGGGAATGTCCGAGATAACTCGAGACCTTGATGCTTCTATGCGCGACTGGACTAAGGACGACGTTATCACATTGACTCTGTTCTATTATGGCGATGCGAGTAATGATGCTGAGCCGATGTATGTTGCGCTTAATGGCAATGCCGTGGTCACTAATGATGATCCGTTAGCGGCAAGAGATAATGAATGGAACCAATGGGATATTTCTTTACAGGAATTTGCAGACCAGGGTGTGGTCCTTTCCAATGTTAGTTCGATGTCCATCGGTTTTGGCAACAAGGCCAATCCGACGGCTGGCGGTGAAGGCCGCGTATTCTTCGACGATATTCGTTTGTATCGGTCGGCACCAGAAGATGTCGAACCGGAGCCGGAACCGGTTGATCCCGGCACCGCTAATTTAGTGGCTTATTATGATTTTGAGAATGATGTTCAGGACAATTCCGGTCGAGGTCAGCACGGTACGGCGATGAATGACCCGATATTCATTGATGGTCCGGCCGGCTATGGAAGAGCTCTGCGATTCGATGGTTTGAATGATTATGTTGAATTACCAATCGGTTCGGCAATTGCTTCGATGGACGATATTACTGTTGCGTGCTGGGCTGATTTCTCAAACGAAGGTGGTTCTTTTCAGCGTCTATGGGATTTCGGGGTGACTCCTGTTGCTGACACTGATCCGAATATCTACATGTTTGTAACACCACGTTTCGCTGGTAATGGGCAACCGCGATTTGCCATCATGAGACTTGAGGAAGGGGAGATAAATATTACCGCTCCTGAAAACCTCCAGTCAGGTTGGCATCATATAGCCGCGTCGATAGATAGCTCAACTATGACCATGAAGCTTTACCAGGACGGTAGACTCATTGCTGAAGGCGAAACGACACTGCTGCCTTCGGACCTTGGTGTAACTGATCGGAACTGGATCGGCAGGTCACAATGGGAGGCTGATGCTTATTATCAAGGCAGCATTGATGAGTTCAGGATATATAACCGAGCTTTGTCCGTAGCTGAATTGCGTTTCCTTGCGGGTAAATAGTGTTTAAGTTGTAGATTGAGTAACAAACAAGTGAATTAACGAGGGGCTTATACCGATTGATTCGGTATAGGCCCCTTTTGTTTGATTAGAAAAGATATCTCCAGTATAGGCTCGGACGGTTAAATTGGGGGAAGATCAATAAAAGTTGGGGGCAATTCATCAATTATCAATACTTGCTATTATTGGATATTCGATTATAATTTGAGTGTAAACTTGATTAAGTAAGATATTTTTGGGAGTTAGGTAATGATTAAAATTCTTATTACGGACAAACTTGCACAGGAAGGTATTGATTTACTCAATTCTATGGATGGTGTTGAGGCAGTTGTTAAAACCGGTATCGGCGAGGATGAACTGGCGCAGATTATCGGTGAACATGACGGTTTGATTATCCGAAGTGGTACAAAGGTTACCGAGAAAGTATTAGCTAATCACGGTAAATTGAAGGGTATCGCCCGAGCAGGCGTCGGCGTCGATAATATCGACATTCCGGAAGCAACACGAAAAGGAATACTCGTTATGAACACTCCGGGTGGTAATACCCTTAGCGCCGCTGAGCATACGATGGCGTTGATACTGGCAATGAGCCGAAACGTGGTTCCAGCCTGCAACAGCTTAAAGGATGGTGCCTGGGACAGAAAAAAATATATGGGAAACCAGTTAAATAATAAAGTGCTCGGCTTGATAGGTTTGGGGAGGATTGGTATGGCTGTGGCTGAGATGGCTAAAGGTTTTAATATGAAAATCTTAGGCTTCGATCCACTTGCGGTACCTCCGGAAGCGGAGAATGTGGGCGTCAAGATATGCGATAACTTAGAAGATATATTTAAACAAGCCGATTATATCAGCGTTCATGTGCCAAGGAATGAGCAAACGTTAAATATGATTGGTGCCGAGCAAATCAAAATGATGAAGCCTTCTGTGCGACTCGTCAACTGCGCTCGCGGCGGGATTATTAATGAAGATGCAGTTTATGATGCGCTTGCCGAAAGGCGAATCGCTGGTGCTGCCCTGGATGTTTACCCCAAGGAGCCACCGGAAAATACTCGCTTTGCCGAGTTTGAGCATTGTATTGTGACACCACACCTTGGCGCAAGCACTGAGGAAGCTCAGATAGAGGTTGCCGTCGAAGCAGCACAAATACTTGTCGACGCTATTAAAGGCGGACCGGTCAAAAACGCGATAAACGCACCATCGACAGCGGGTGCTGTACCACCGATTGTCAATCAATATGCCAGGCTTGCCCAGCGGATCGGCACGCTTGTAAGCACTATTGCGCCGGGGCAAATCAAAGAAGTTCAGGTCCAGTATCGTGGCTCAATTGCCGAGTTGGCGGTAGAGCCAATTAAATTGAGCTTTGCGGTTGGGCTGCTCCAGAAGCATTTTGATATGCCATTGAATATGGTTAATATACCGGTCTTGGCTAAGGAACGTGGTATAAGCATAGATGAGACCAAAAACGCAGAGGTTAAAGATGTTGCTGCGAGCTTCAGCGCCAAGGTTGTTACTGACAAAGTGACACGCACCGTAACAGGCTCGGTCTTTGGCGGGACACTGCTGAGAATCATTGAAATTGATGGTTTCAATATAGAAGTTACTCCGCAGGGAGCTATTCTGGTCATCTTTAACGACGACAAACCCGGCGTTATCGGTTCGGTTGGAACCCTCTGCGGCAGGCACAAAATCAATATTTGCACTATGGGCGTCGGACAAAAAGCGGCAGAACAAAAGGCTATGCTTGCTGTCAGTCTCGACAAAGAACCCGACGCAAAAGCTATTGAAGAACTCGGTAACCTAGAGTTTGTTAACGAAATTTATGTCTGCAAGCTGGATTGACTCTCGATAATCGATTATTAAATTTGGTTTTCGCTATGGCTGAGCAGTTAATAATAAGTGTCAGCGGAATGCGTGGTATTGTCGGGGAGAACCTTACTGATTCTATTGCCGGAGATTACGGTTGCGCTTTCGGTACATTTCTAAAAGAAAGACACATATGTAAAACGAGAACAGTCTGCATTGGCATGGACTCTCGGCCCAGCGGCCAAATGTTAAAATCAGCCCTGACAGCGGGATTGTGCAGGGTTGGATTTGATGTTGTTGATTTGGGTGTCGTAACTACACCCGGCGTAGGTATTATTTTAAGGGAATTCGGATGTGCAGGTGGGGTCGTTGTAACCGCTTCGCATAATCCAGTCCGATACAATGGCATAAAATTATTACTTAGCAACGGCATTGCTCCATCACCCGATGCGGCAGAGCAAATTAAGCAATATTTTTTTGATAAAAATTTTAAAGTTGTTGATGCTACAAATAGCGGAAATGTTACTTGCAATGATCAGGTAGATGCGATTCATATAGATAAAGTTTTGGCGATTATTGATAAAGAGGCGATAGCTGCGAAAAATTTCAAGGTTGTTCTTGACAGTGTCAATGGAGCAGGGGGGCGGGTTACGAAAAAACTGTTAGCTGAGCTTGGTTGTGAAGCGTCTGCCATAAACGATGAACCTACAGGCTTGTTTGCACACGAACCTGAGCCTACTGCTGAAAACTTAGCAGGTTTGTGTGAAGTAGTAAAAGCAGAAGGAGCCGAAATCGGTTTTGCTCAGGACCCGGACGCTGACAGATTGGCAATCGTTGACGAAAACGGGACGTATATAGGTGAAGAATACACTCTTGCTCTGGCTGCGAAATATATTTTCAGTAAAAAAGCCGGCAAAGCGGCAACAAATCTCTCGACATCAAGAATGATTGATGATGTTGTCGGCAGGGCCGGTGGTGAAGTTATACGCACTGCCGTCGGCGAGGCTAATGTTGCCAAAGCGATGCTCGAACACGATTGCATTATCGGCGGAGAGGGAAATGGTGGTGTAATTGATTTGCGTGTGGGTCCGATTCGTGACAGCCTTGTTGGAATTGCACTTGTCTTACAATTAATGGCTGAGACAGGAAAAACAATAAGCCAACTAGTTGGTGAGATCGGCGGCTATTATATGAGCAAGGATAAATTCACCGCGGGGCAAAATCAGGCGCTGAAAATTTTGGATTCGGCAAAAAAGACCTTTGCAGATGCAAAGCTTGATACAAACGATGGCTGTCGATTCGACTTCAGCGATGGCTGGCTGCATTTAAGAGCCAGTAATACTGAACCTGTGATGCGTTTTATCGTCGAGGCGAAAAACCGAAGCACCGTTCAAAAATATATCGATGTAGTCCTGAAGATACGCGATGAAGTGTTAGGCTGAAAGGCTAATGCGCAACGACAAACACACAATTGCTGACAAGCAAATAAAATCAATTACATATCTTGGCATCGTTGTGAATATTGCTCTGTCGGTTATTAAGATCGTGATTGGTTTTCTGGCTGTTTCTTTAGCACTTGTAGCTGATGGAATCCACTCCTTTTCTGATGTAGCTACTGATGTGGCTGTGCTGTTGGGTGTGCGTCTGGGCTCGAAAGCACCGGATCGGAGCCATCCCTATGGCCATGGGCGAGCGGAAACTTTCTCAGCGGTGTTAATTGCATTGATCTTAATTGTCGTGGGTGGAGCGATGATTTATTATGCCACTATGGCAATAGCCAGAGACGAAGTTACCACTCCCCGTTTCGAAGTCCTCATAGTGGCGATAATATCGATTGCCGCTAAAGAGTGGCTCTATAAAGCGACACGAAAAATCGCCATTCAATCTCACAGCCCAGCGCTTTATGCTAATGCCTGGCACCACCGCAGTGATGCTTTAAGTTCGGTTGCGGTTGTGATAGGATTTATATTGCTGGAATTCGGTTTCGGCCACGGTGACCAGGTCGCTGCCATAATTGTAGGCCTGATGATTATCTGGGTGGGAGTCAGGGTTATCGGAGATTCGCTGCGTGAACTGACAGAAGGTGCCGTTGATTCAGAGACTGTCGAGCACATCAAAGGTATAATCAGTGCCAACTCTTCGATACACCAGTGGCACAAGCTACGGACACGTACGGTTGGCAGAGAAGTTTTTCTCGACCTGCACATACTCGTTGACCCGGATTTGAATGTCATCGCCGCTCACGAAATAGCTGAGTCTCTGGAAAACGCCTTGGATGAGCAGATAACTCGCCCAATCAACATCACGGTTCACATTGAGCCGGATACGCCTGAACTGAGAAAATAGATGAACATATTGGAGCGTCACAGGAAGGTTTAATTTTTGTCTTTCCAGTTCCACCATTTCAATAACCGTGGATCGTACTTAGTGTTGGAGGCATAGTAAACAGCACAACGCAACACATAGAGCATGCATCTGTCAACCGGGCTTGCCTTGAAATCGCAGAGTTTATGGTAAAGGTTTTCGGGATTCTTGCCTTTGAGCTGGGCGATAGAGTTGATTCCTATGCTTCGCATATCACGGGCGATTGCTTCACCTACACCGGGAATTTGTTCCAAATCTTGTTTGGATAGCTGCTTCATAAGCTTAGTCTCTTAATATGAACCACGGCTATTGTATGAAAATAAAGAATATTTGTACAACCTTTGAGCACAGGATAAATGAATTTAGATTTTTATAAAGCAGAAAATGAGCATTTGTAACGTATTATTATGTAAATGGTTATAGGTATTAGGTGCTCAGTAGTTTTAAAAATGCTTTTAGTTTGGCCAAGAAGGATGCAAGAAAGCATCTTTGGAAAGAAAAAAACATTTTTTTACTGGAAAAGCGGTTAATATTGTCTATATAGTATATAGAGATACTTATAAAGGAATATTAAAATGAAGTTAACTACAAAAAGCGAATATTCTATCCTGGCACTGATCTACATCGCACGTCACGAACAGAAGGGCTTTATAAAGATAGATGAGATTTGCGAGAATTGTGACATTCCCAAGAAGTATCTGGAACTTTTATTCACAATCCTGAGGCAGGGGCGCTACATAAAGACCAGACGGGGTGTCAGTGGTGGTTACAAGTTAGCAAAACCGGCATCAGAAATAAGTATCGCCGAGATAATAAGATTAATGGATGGTGCCTTGGCGCCTACGGAGTCGGTAAGCAAGTACTATTTTTCTAATACACCTCTGGCTAAAGAAAAGCAAGTGATAAAGGTTTTTAAGGAGATTCGGAACTATATTGCCGAGAAACTCGAAGCTTTGAAGCTTTCGGATGTGGTTTAATTTCTTGATAATCAAATAGAATACATATGGATGAGCTTAAGCAGAAGGCCTGTGGTTTTGAATTCTTGTTACGTTTTTTAATATAGTAAACATTTGAAATGAAAGGAGATAAGAATGTCTGGGCCCTCGGAACATGGGGTTTTCTTCGACGAAGATATTGTTGGGTTTGAAACTTGGAGACTAAAGAGAGTGGCAATTGCTGCTCATGAGCTGATTGATGGAAAGCTTGGCCTCAATGCTTTTGTCTGGTCGGATGACGAACAGGGCAACCGCTTTATGATCGTACTGGCAACCGCTCCGGAAAGGCCTGCATCCCTTTACGAAGCAAACTTGATCGACGAAGATGCTGATCCCCAACTCAAGTGTCTTTTTATGAAGGAGTAAAAGGCAATGTTAGAATTATCACTTGGGGTTATTGTTTTTATGGTCGTTATTGCTTTTTTATGTGAGTTCATGGACTCCACTGTTGGAATGGGCTATGGTACGACTTTGACTCCCGTTCTTCTACTTATGGATTTCTCTCCAATGGAGATCGTGCCGGTAATTCTGCTGTCCGAGTTAGTAACTGGCTTGTTGGCAGGAGTTCTTCATCATTTCCAGGGCAACGTGAATTTCAAACCTCAAACTAACGATATATTCAAGATAAAAAATATGCTAAAGCCGCTTGGTTATATAGATTGCGTAAGAAAAACTGTTCCCCTGCATTTGAAAGTTGCTTTATTGCTGGCGGCATGCAGTATTGTGGGTACAGTCGTGGCGGTTTTCATTGCCTTACGTATTCCCAAATTTTGGTTAAAGCTTTATATCGGCTGTCTTGTCCTGGCGATGGGTGTTGTTATTTTTATTTGTCTTAATAAGGAATTCAAATTCTCATGGAAGAAAATTGCCTTTTTGGGTTTGATTGCTTCTTTTAATAAGGGGATGAGCGGCGGTGGTTACGGGCCGGTTGTTACTGCCGGGCAAGTTTTAACCGGCGTAGAAAGTAAAAGTGCAGTTGGAATTACTTCTCTGGCAGAGGGCTTGACCTGTTTTGTAGGCGTGATTATCTACTGGCTCGCTTCTTCAAATCCCATTTCATGGAGAATAGCTCCCTGGATTATGGTTGGAGCGATAGCTTCGGTTCCGTTTACCGCCAAGAGCGTAAAAAAGATAAGCGCTAAAAAACTGAAGCTCGCGATTGCAGTATTTACGGTGGCTCTTGGGCTATTGACCATAGTTAAAACTTTAACTTAAGTGGTATATGTTTGATCCTACCAGCCTATAAGAAAGAAGTACGAAGTAGGCTTTTCGGCTCTTTTCATGTCTCAGAATTATATTATTTTATAGCCGCTCCTATTGAAATTCAGTTTAATAGGGCCTTAATATAGTTTACCAGAAAAAATATAATATGCTTGTTATCTATTTAGGAGCGCACTATGACGAACTCAAAGTTGGTTATTTGGCTGCAGGAACTGCGGGCTCCATTTTTCACTGCAAGCATAGTTCCTGTTTTGGTAGGGACATCTTTGGCTTACTCGGCGGCTAATGTTTTTAATCCCGCTCTGTTTATACTGGCAGTGCTCGGAATGGTCGCACTCCATGCGGGGGCAAATATTGCCAACGATTATTTTGACCACACGTCAGGCAACGACTGGCTAAATAAAAATGTCACGCCATTCTCGGGCGGCTCCCAACTTATCCAGCAGGGAATGCTTTCTCCACAATCGGTGCTTATCGCTGCCTGGATTGCATTGTCAATCGGCATCTTGACAGGTATTGTGATATTTTTAATGACAAAGAGTTTCTTCATCCTTGTACTTGGTTTAATTGGCCTTCTCGGCGGATATTTCTATACTGCATCACCCGTTAGAATCGGCTATAGAGGAGCAGGCGAATTGGTAATAGGCCTGCTTTTTGGCGTGCTGCCTGTATATGGTTCTTACTACTTGCAAACTCGTACTATCGATTTTGTACCCTTCGTACCGGGTATAATAGTAGCAATGCTTATCTTCCTCATAATTCTAATCAACGAATTCCCTGATGCCTCGGCAGATGCTGCTGTAAAAAAGAGAACTCTGGTTGTCATTCTTGGCGACAAAATGGCTGCATGGAGCTATCGAATTATCTTGTTAGCAACTTTTTGTATCATGATTGTTGCCATGCTAACCTTTAAAATAATGCTTTTGCCGGGTTTGTTTTATCTTGCGACATTTCCGCTGGCGCTACTTATCCTTAAATATCTAAACCGTGACGTCCTGCAGGAACCAGGCAGACACACTGCCAATAAACTCACAATACTTTTCCATCTGGTTGGAGGTTTAATGATCTCTCTCGGCTTTCTGCTTTCTAACTTAATGAATATCTGAACTATGTAGTTTGATTACATGCCAACCTGTGGAAATAAAGGTTTGGACGATCGTGGCAGCATAATCTGTGATAATGATTTGCGTATTGTTGCAATGTGAGAAGAATTCTTATATTATTATGAGATTAAAAAGTGGATAAATATGTTTCTTTAGAAAGGATTCTGTGATATGCCATTCGCAGAGGATGTACTAAATCAAACTAGACCGAGTAGCGTTCATGACATAACCTGCCGACCTGGACACCAGAGCTACTTTTCCTCACCTGTGGATTGGAGGGATCAGGTACTTTATTTCTTGTTGGTGGATCGGTTCAGCGATGGTCAAGAGCACACACGTCCGTTGCTGGACAGGCAGAATCTTCAGGCAGCCCGCCCCCAATTACCCAACGGCCAGCTCTGGCGATGGGATAACTGGGCGAAGTCAGGGGCACAACGATGGCAGGGGGGTACGATTAAGGGAGCACAGTCGAAGCTTGATTATTTAAAGAAGCTTGGTATAACGGCTATATGGCTTAGTCCTGTCTTCAAGCAGCGAGGACATCTGAATACATATCATGG
>CAZQXE010000097.1:0-11387 GCA_964597115.1 uncultured Pirellulales bacterium
TTTTTGCGCTGATATATGCGGTATTAGTTGAAGACAGTTGCGCTCGGAAAAACCAAGGACGTCTACCATTTTACGAAAAAATATAGATAGCTTGTAGTTGATTATTGATTATTTAGCTGTTCACATACTTTTTTATAAACTTCATCGAGGGTGACAGATTTTATGTTGTGCCTTGGGTCGGCGCTGTCAGCCTTAAATCCTCTATCAAAAGGTTCGACAGCAGCGATACACTCGCTTCTGCCGTAGGGAGCAACCCTGGCGGGATTCGACCGGCCGAATATCAGAACCATCGGCTTGCCCAAAGCGGCGGCGATATGGCCCGGGCCAGTGTCATTACTTACCACTAATTTTGCCCAGTCCAGCAACGCTATCAATTCACTCAGAGTAGTACGTCTGGCCAAGCTGGTTACCGGGGCACTGGTCAGGCTTTTCAGTTTTTCAATTGTATCAGTTTCACCTGCAGAACCGGTGGCAACCACGGGCAAGCCGAATTGTGATGAAACCTTATCTGCCAAAGCAGCAAAACGCTCGACGGGCCAGCATTTATCCTCGTGGGCCGAACCGGTCACAAAAACCGCGTAATTGTCACGTTCTATACCGTGACTTTTTAATAACCTGCCGACAGAATTAGATGCTTCAGGGGCTGGGGGTAACACAAAATCCACGCTGGTGTAGGTAGCTCCCGCAGCACGGATAATCTTTAAGTAATAATCGACCAGGTGAATACATTCAGGATTCTGTGTAATCTTATGTGTATAGAAGAGATGGGCGAATTCTCTTGCGTTCGCCATTCCAAAGCGTTTTTCGCAGCCGGTCACCCACCCAAAAAAAGCTGTTCTGAAAAGACCCTGGAAATCGAATACAATGTCGAACTCGCTGCGTCTAAGCTGCTGCAGAAACAATTTTAGAGTATGCAGCGCCGTCGGATTGTAAAAGCTCTTTCCGAGATGCTTTCGTTCGAAAGGAATTATAGACGTCAGGTGCGGGTGATTTTTAAGAAGCGGCGCAAACTCCGAACGGACAAGCCAGCTAATCTTCGCATCGGGAAAACTTCTGCGTAATGCCGTAAGAGCCGGTAAAGCCATGATGATGTCGCCCAGCGAGCTGGGTTTGATTATTAAAATATTTTTGTAATTTATCGACATAGCAGCATAATCTTACGCAATAGTGTTGTTTTGAGCAATTGATTTGGTTATTAAAATCGATAAATTGCAGCAAATAACCGGCAAATTGAAAGAATGTGACAATTTGAGTAACTTACTGCACTGTTGCGACCTTCAGCGAAAGTGAGGTTGCTTTTTTCTTCAATAATGGTATTCTTGTTCCGGCTGAATTTAGTCCGCAGCTATGTACAAGTACAAAAAAGAGTTTTTAAGGAGTAACAAAATGAAAAGAACAATAGCTAAAATGCTTATCATAACAATTTTATTAACCACTGTTTGTGCGAATAATGATTTTGTTTATGGGCAAGAAACCATCTCATTATCTATAGACCCTGCGAACGTGGAAGGTCAAATTGATCAGATGATATACGGCCATTTTCTGGAGCATATTTACCATTCCGTTAATGGCGGCTTGTGGGGCGAGCTCATCTGGAACCGCAGTTTTGAAGAAGTCGCGGGAGCAGGCAGGGGCAAATGGACAATTGAAGACGATTGCCTCGTACAATCAAAGATAGCTGATAACGTAAGGCTTGTGTTCGGAGATACGGACTGGAGCGATTACGAATTCAGTCTCGAAGCGCAGAAGACAGATGGAGCGGAGGCCTTTCTGATTTTATTCAGGGTCTCGAACGATGAGGAATTTTACTGGTATAACATCGGCGGCTGGGGCAACGTTCAAAGCGCGCTGGAAAAGGGAGTAAAAGGCAGAGGTTGGGGAATTGTCGGACCGATCGTACAGGGTAAAATCGAAACGGGAAAGTGGTATAAAATAAATGTACGTTGCGAAGGCGCGCATTTGAAAGTGTCGCTGGATGGCAAAACTATGCTCGATTTTACAGACCAAAACGGTCCGCATCTTAAAGGTCGTGTAGGTGTGGGAACGTGGAACACAAAAGCGAAATACCGAAATATTAAAGTAAAGTCACTCGACGGCAAGACCCTGTTTGAGGGGCTTCCGGAATTAAAGAAGGTAAAAATCAGCGCCCGGCACTGGCAGTTTTACGGCGAAGGCGACGACGACCTGACGGAAGACAATCCGCTTAACAGCAATTTGTGTCAGGTAATTACATCAAGCGGAAACGAGGTTGGTCTGGAACAAAAGCCGCTCTCTATTCGCAAAGGAGAAGTTTATGAGGGCTCAATATGGGCGCGAGGAGAAGCACCAAAAGGCCTGGTAGTAAGATTTCTTGACGGAAACGATATTCTTAAAAAGATCAATCTCCCGAAGCCTAAAACCGAATGGAAAGAATATAAAATCATTTTCAGAGCCAGAAAAGACTCCAACGAAGGAAAGCTTCAGATAGGCATCAGGGGCAAAGGTAAGATATGGCTTGACCAGGTAAGCTTGACGACTAAAAGTTCTAAAAAGATCGGTGGCTATCGTCCCGATTTGTTTAAAGCGGTAGAGGAATTAAAGCCCCCTATTATCCGCTGGCCGGGCGGATGTTTTGCATCGCCATATCGCTGGAAGGACGGCGTCGGGCCTCAGCACAAAAGAGTCATTTATCCGAGAGAAATTTGGGACGACCTTGAGATAAACGCATACGGCACGGATGAGTTTATCAATATGTGCAAAAAGATTGGGGCCGAACCATTGATTGTAGTTAATATCGGGACGGAAAACTGGAACGAAGATCCGGACCCGGAAGAATTCATGCAGGATATAATGGACTGGATTGAGTACTGCAATGGTTCTACGAAAACAAAATGGGGTAAAGTCAGAGCGAAAAACGGAAATCGCAAACCTTACAACGTCAAGTATTGGGAAATTGACAATGAGACCTGGCACATGGGTGTGGAAGATTACATAAAAGCAATTAAGAAATTCGCACCGATGATGAAGAAAAAAGACCCTACTATTAAACTTGCCGCCTGCGGAAGCGGCGGATTTGACCTCGAATGGAATCGCAAAGTAATTGAAGAATGCGCTGATATGCTTGATTATTTAAGCATCCATCATTACGAGAATCCGGACCAATTTGCACAAGGGCCGTTTAATTACGAGCGTTTTATACGTCGAACCGGCGAGCTTATATCGAAGTCAAAAAATCCAAATCTAAAGATATACTGCTCGGAGTGGAATGCCCAAAGCATCGACTGGCGAACAGGATTATACGCGGGAGGAGTCCTAAACGCATTCGAAAGATGCGCACCAATGTTTGAAATCGGAGGTCCTGCTTTGTTCCTGCGTCACCTGTCTGCAACGGCGTGGAATAATGCGTTTATTAATTTCGACCATACAAGCTGGTTCCCCGCTCCCAATTATGTCGTTATGAAACTCTGGCGGGAACATTTTGCACCATACAGGATCGGCATCGAAGGCCTAACTAAAGAATTGAACGTTGTGGCTACGAAATCGCAAGATGGCAAAACGGTTTACTTTAAGGTGGTCAATCCGAGCAAAATGGATATCCAGATCGATTTATCGCTGGATAAAGGTTTTAAGGTTAAAAAAGCATCCATGAAGACTGTAGCACCGGGTTCATTAGACGCGAAAAATACATTAGATGTGCCAGGTGCGGTTCAGCCGGAAAAAGGCGAAGTTGAGATAACTGGTCAAAAAGTCAAATTCGAACTTCCGTCTTTATCAGCTGCAGTAGTGACAATTGAAGGTAAATAAAATAGAACGGACAGCTATTAAACCGATAGCTATCGACTGATTTTTATTTGCGATAAGTTTTATGGCGATAAAAGGAAGATACATTTACGACTGGCCCAGGCCGATGGTCACTGTCGATGCGGCGATATTCACTATTTCCGGCGATAAGATTAAAATGCTGCTTATTAGTCGCGGCAATGAACCGTTTAAGGGTAAATGGGCGCTGCCGGGCGGATTTGTGGATATGGACGAGGAACTGGAGGATGCCGTAGTTAGAGAATTGGCCGAGGAGACCGGGCTGACCGGAGTAAAATTAGAGCAGATGCACACGTTCGGCACAATCGGTCGCGATCCCAGAGGCAGAATGATTACGATAGTATTTATGGGTGTCGTAATAGAAGAACAAACAGAGATAAAAGCCGGCGATGATGCGGCCAAAGCGCAATGGTTCGACATAGAGAAACTGCCACAAAATATGGCTTTCGACCACAACGAAGTGCTCAAATTCGCTATAAAAAAGCTTAAATCGAGCAAGCACTATGAGTGAGAATATTGATATATCAATCGACTTTGCCGGACTAAAGCTGGGAAATCCGGTCTTTACGGTCTCGGGCACTTGCGGGTACGCGGATGAGTTAGACAGCTTCATAGATGTTAACTGCCTCGGCGGATTGATTACTAAAAGTATTACGCTCAAACCAAGAAAAGGAAATCCGCCACCGAGAATTGTCGAGACCGATTCGGGGATGCTCAATGCGATTGGATGGGCGAATGTCGGCCTGGATAAATTCATCGAGGAGAAATTGCCCGCTATTGAAAAGCTCACCGTGCCGGTATTCGTCAATTTAGCGGGTAAAAATATCACCGAATATGTGGCTGTAGCAGAGAGGCTGGCAGCGGAAAGTGCAATAGCAGGCTTTGAGTTGAATATAAGCTGTCCCAATGTCGAGCAAGGAGGGATAAGTTTTGGGACCGATCCTGAACTGGTAAAAGAGATCACTTCCGAGGTAAAGAAAGTTTGCGGCGAAAAGATTCTGATGATCAAGCTGGCTCCGGCAGTGACGGATATCAGCGTAATTGCCCAAGCAGCGGTCGAGGCCGGTGCCAATGCGCTTAGCCTGGTAAACACCTTCACGGCAATGGTTATCGATATCGAAACCCGCAAGCCTGTTTTAGCCAACAGGACCGGCGGATTGTCCGGCCCGGCAATAAAACCGATAGCAGTTTATCTGGTTAATAAGGTTTACAACGAGGTGGCCAAAAAACGCGAGATACCAATTTTAGGTATGGGAGGAATCAGAACTGCTTCGGATGCTATCGAATTTATCATCGCCGGTGCATCAGCAGTGGGTATCGGCACGGCGAGTTTTATCGAGCCTGACTGCTCGGTAAAAATCATTGAAGGTATAAAAAAATATTGCGCTGGCCATAATATATCTAACATCAAAGAATTAGTCGGCTCACTTTCAACGGAGTAGACATTCCGATGAGCATACTGCAATACTTCTACCGACATCTGAGACCACGACATCAAAATCAAACGACCTTGAAAGCAAAGGAGCAATTAAGTACCGGCTGGAGAAAATCAGCTCGCAGACCGAAATACTTGGGCTTGAATAATAACCTGAAAAAGAGTAAGCTTAGCCTGATGCTAATATAAAAATTAATCTGGAAGCCAACGAATGGAAACTCTTAAGTTATTACGCGATTATTTTCCGATGGCCGTTTTTACCGGCAAGTGTCTGGTTTTTATAAGCGAGGACTGGCGTATTGAGCTTACCGAGCATAAGGACAGCGACTTTAGCACATCCAAAGGCCAGCCTTCTATAATACGTGTAAGAATCTTCAAAAGAACCCTTGAGGGTGATCTCGTGCCGGGGCATTACGAAGACTTCCAACTTGCTTCGATGGGTGAACTTGCCGAGCAGATCGAAAAATACATACAATTGGCAATCGGCACGAACATAAGGGAAAGTATTTAGCAGCCTCACAGAATTTTCTTCTTTCCATTCATCCTAACAGCTACAATCAAAGTCTATGGCTAATCTGACAATTCAGGAAATTGACGAGCATGTGGTTTTTACAGCAAAGGTCGTGCCCGGCAGCAGTGGACCGACACGGATTTGCGGCCTACTTGACGGAATGCTTAAAGTTAAGGTCTCAGCGGCACCAGAGAAGGGAAAAGCCAATCAATGCCTGCTCAAGTTCCTGGCAAAACAACTCGGCGTAAAAAAGAATTCAATCAGCATAATCTCCGGCCAAACCAGTCCTGTCAAACAGTTGCAGGTCTCAGGTATTTCTTCCGATTTGCTTTTGAGGAAATTAAATCTCGAATAAACAGGACTTTCGTTAATGACTAACAAACCATCCCCGCCCGGACAAAACGTTGCTATAGATGAGGCTTCTTTGAGGTATATGCTCAAGTTAGCAACGCCGATGGTAGTTACGACCATATCTTTCACGATTATGCAGTTTGTCGACAGATTCATGATTTCGCGGCTCGGCACAGATGCATTGGCGGCAATTATGCCGGCCGCATTTGTCAGTTTCATGCCCGGTGCCCTCGCCTTAGGTTCGCTTGCAAGTCTTAATGCGTATGTAAGCCAAAGTTTTGGTAAAGGTAACATGAGGGACTGCTCGAATTATTTCTGGCAGGCCTTTTACATGGGATTCGGATATTTTTTGGTCGTTTTGGCGGTTATGTGGCCGATAGCACCGCTGATATTCAAAATGATGGGCCAGCCGCCAACTGTGATCGGAATGGAAGTAATATATTTTCGAATCATGCTCTATGCCCATTTGGTTGTAGTTATAAGCTGGTCGAGCAATCAGTTTTTTATGGGTATACATCGGCCCGTCATCACAATGTGCGCATCATTATCCGGACAGGTAGTCAACATCGTAGCCAATTATATATTGATTTTCGGTAAGCTGGGCCTGCCGGCAATGGGTATTGCCGGCGCAGGCTGGGGGACATTCATCGGAATGTCAGTCAGTGCCTTGATAAATATCACCGTGTATTTGAGCCCCAAAATAAACACGACATTTCAGTCCAGACAGACGTTCGGCATTGATACCGGCAAAATGTACGATCTGTTCAGAGTGGGACTGCCGGCAGGAGTCGGATTGACAATGGACGTTGCGCTTTGGGGAGTAATTCTTTCAGGACTGGTTGGACGATTCGGTGAAGAATCCCTGGCCGCAACAAGTGCCGTGCTGTCTTATACGAATCTGTCGGTCATGCCGGTTGTCGGTATATCGATGGCGCTGACGGCGGCCGCAGGCAAGACGATTGGAATGAACAAAAAGAAACTGGTGATTGAGCAAACAACCGTCTGTTTGAAAATATCATTGATTTATATGGGACTGGTTGGATTATGTTTTTTCGTATTCAGAGATGCCCTCATGGAATTTTGGTCCTCTGATGGTAAAGTGATTGATTCTGGAGCTAATATCCTGATGCTCGCTGCGGTGTACCAGGTTTTTCATGCCGCACGCGTTATTTACGGCGGCTCACTGCGTGGGGCAGGCGATACAGTATGGCTGGCGTTTGCATCGGGCGTGGGATCAGTAATAATATTGGGATTTGGTGGCCTGCTGACAGTGAAATTTTTCCCTATTCTCGGGCCTCTTGGTCCCTGGATCGCCGCCACTGTTAGCATAGTTATAGTCGGTCTGGCTAACCACTGGAGATTCAAGAGCAGAAGATGGATGAAAATAGATTTATTTAAACGTCATGCTGTCAGCGTGCCGATTCAAAATGGCTCCACGGTTGAATAACTTTCAGCATTTTAACCATGCCAAATATCGAATATTCGCTGAAATAACACGCTTCGTACCCATCATATTTCTCCAGCCCTTCGGAAAAAATAATTGCATAAATCGAGCTAAGAAGGTAAACTTTATAATCGCAATTTATTCGTAATCACTGTTTATTTCATATAAAAATTGTGTAATGGAAAAAGGTCTATCTGACGATAATAATTATAGGAACAAGTGGTATTCACCAAGTTGTGTTTTAAGTGGAAGGGTATAACCACGGTGTTAAACAACTAAATGGGGTTGAAGTACCAATGAAAAAGCTTCTTTCGACAGTAATCTGTATTTTGGTTCTCTCGCCGATGCTCCTTGCTCGCTCAAGCAGACCCCTGGCTAATGCGAACAAGGAGGGTCTGAATGTAAGGTCGATTGAACAAGTCCTCCGGCTCAGAGAGAACGAAGTGGACTTAGCGACCGCCGCTTTGATTGTCTCGGAGCAGTGGAGCGATATGGTCTACGGACGAGAATACCTGTCGAGATTAGACGATATAGCTTTGGAAATTCGCGAAAGGATCAAACGTAAAAGACTTAGAAGACAATCCAGCGCGATTCCGGAGATAAACCAATATCTGTTCGATGAGCTGGGTTTCAAATCGCTTTCAGAGGCAATCGACCCGAATAGTCTTTTTTTACACACCGTGCTGGATGAGAAACGCGGGTATTGCCTGAGTCTGTCAATTCTTTATCTTTCGATTTCGGAGCGGCTTGACCTGCCCGTCTATGGCGTCGTTGTGCCGGGACACTTCTTTGTCAGATATGATGATGGGCGGACGCAATTTAATATCGAAACAACAAGCAACGGCGGTATTGCTCCAGATGACCACTACATAAAAAAATTCAATGTTCCGCAGGACAACGGGAACGGCATTTATTTGAAGAATCTGGATAAAATTCAGACGCTGGGCTGTCTCTTCAACAATCTCGGGAACAGCTACAGTGATATCGGTAATATGGACTCTGCAATGCTGGCACTTGCAAGAGCGGTTGAGATTAATCCGACATTATCCGAATCAAGGTCTAATCTCGGGAACATTTACCTGAAAAAGGGCCGTACAGCCGATGCGATACGTGAATACGAGATGGCATTGCAAATCAATCCGAACGATGCCAAGACGCATAACAATCTCGGCAACGCATACACTCAAAGAGAGTGGTTGAATTACGCAGTCAATGAATATAAAGAATCGATCAGGCTGGACCCCAATTTCACAGATGCATATAAAAATCTGGCAATAACCTACTGCAAACAACAAAGATTTGGCCAGGCGATATCGCAACTTAAACAGGCAATTGCTCTGGAGCCTCGGGATGCAGGAAGTTATAGCCAAATGGGTGAAGTCTACAGCCAAATGGGCAGCTATGAACAAGCAGTATCCGCTTATAAAAAGGCGCTTAAGATCGAGCCGAATTTAGTGGAGGCCCATTACGGCCTGGCGCTTTGTTTTAACGAGTTGGGCATGGTTGTAGATGAAATTTGGGCATACCAGAAGGTTTTAGCGGCAAAGCCGAATATGCTGGCCGCGCTGGTAAACCTGGGTAATGCGTATTTCAGGCAGGAAAAATACATTGCAGCCATTGAACAGTACAATAAAGCTGTTCAAATCGAACCTGATGAAGCTACGTTCTATTACAATCTCGGAGCTGCGCATTCCAACAATGACAACTATGAGCATGCGGTGGCTGCATATCTAAAGGCAGTGGAAATCGATCCCACATATGGTGACGCTCATTACGGACTTGCCTTTGGATTTTACCAGTTGGAAAACTATAATATGGCCTGGAAGCATATTAAGATTGCCAAAGAATTAGGCGTAGAGGTCACCCAGGACCAACTTGATGCCATCGAGTATAAACTACGCTAAAGCATAGCCAGCCAATCTTCAAAACAACAATTCCCAGCAAACCATAAAAATATTGATGTTAATGCAGCAAATGTGTATATTCTTGTTGCGCCGATGAAGAGATAGATGTTGACGCAGGTAAACTTATGTGAAGTAACATTTTACTTTTACAGAAATAGTGAAAAGTGGAGGTTTTCATTGTGCAGCTAAATAAAGCTATAATCGCAGTTGTCTTTTCAATCGCAATTCTGGCCCCCACCGTTTTGCTTCGCAAGAGCGAAGCTGTGGGGGAAAATGCTCAACAGGAAAACTACAATGATATCTCAGCATACTACGGATTCGAGGAAATAGAAATAATCAAGCTGGACTGGGGAATAAAAGACCTGAGGATTGCCGATTTCAACGGTGACGGTCGAAATGATATTGTGGTTGCCAACAACAGCAAAGCCAGGATAGAGATGCTGATTCAAAAGGAATCCGTCGAACCGGCCGAATTGGAAGTGGCTGTCGATCCCAACGATATAGATATAAATATGATTGCCCCCCCTACCCGTTTTGCCAAACAGAACATAGCTGTTTCACAAAAAGTGTACAGCCTTGTATGTGGTGATTTGAATTCGGATGGACTGATGGATTTGGCTTTTTATGGTGAGCCAAGAGGGCTGTATGTAATGCTGCAGAAGACCGGCGAGGCCGAAGCAGATAAGATGAAGTCACTGGGCTGGCGAACACGAAAGAAGATAAAGATTGATGATGGTCTGTTAACCTCCAACATGCTCGTATGTGCCGATCTGAATAATGACGGCGCTAACGATTTGGCTCTGGCCGGTCAAGATTGTATCTATATCATGGTGCAAAAAGAATCCGGTTCACTAGCCGAGCCGGTGAAATATCCTACCTCAGCACAAACGTTAAGTGTCGAAATCGGCGATCTAAATGGAGACAGCATAAACGATCTTATACTTGTAACAAATGACATGGAAAAGCCGGTACATGTGAGATTCGGCATCGAGACGGGACAATTAGGTCCACAGATACAATTCTTTATTGAAAGACCGTTCACATTTGAAGTTTGCGACCTGGACAATACAGCCGGCGACGAAATACTGACTGTTGACGGCCTGAGCAGACGATTGATCTGCTACAAATTCGCCACCGAAAATCCCAGGGACATCGATTGGCCAATCATGTTCTATCCCCTCGCCTCAGGACAAGAGGACACAAAGCGAGATCTGGCAATCGGCGATTTCAACGGTGACGGTTTGATAGATGTGGTGATAAGCGATCCCGATGCTGCGGAACTTATTTTCTATAAGCAAGTGCCAAACGTTGGATTGGCTGAGCCGGTGAGATTCCCTGCTTTTGCCGACATTACGAGCTTGTCCGCTGTGGATATCGATGATGATGGAAAAACGGAATTAGGCATTTTGAGTGTTAAGGAAAAAGTGATAGGTTTAAGCTCATTCGAAGCCGACAGGTTATCATTCCCCCACCCAGTTAGCCTGACGGGAGAGCCCATCGCAATGGAGCTGGCTGATGTTGACGGTGACGGCAGCGTGGACTGCCCTTATGTATCCAAAGACGAGAATGATATTAGAATCCTGAGGATAATATATAATCTGCCCGCATCAGAAAAACAGTTAACCGGCACAGAAGGCAGTAAAAATAAAAAGCTCAAAGATTCTGAAAAACTGGAACTTAAGAAGCTTACTTCCAATCCGGATGGTTTGAAAGTGATTGACGTCGACCAGGATGGTCTGCAGGATATCCTGATATTCGTCAGTTACGAACTTCCTATATTAGTTCATCAGGTAGAAAAGAATAAGTTTGAAATCGTTGACTCCCCAAGAGCACAGAGTAGCCTGATTAAAGATGCGAGTCTGCGTTCAATAGCTGTCGCTGATGTTGATTATAAGACCGGGAACGAGCTGCTGGTGGCGCAGAAGAATTTTGCGAGAAGCCTGG
>CAZQXE010000098.1:0-3714 GCA_964597115.1 uncultured Pirellulales bacterium
AGCTTGTGCTGTAACTCGTTTATCATCTTAATCTAAACACTGCCTAAAAAAGAGAAATTTTATATTCAGGATTCATTCGTTACTCCTTTGAATTTAATGCTATAGAACAGTTAAATACAGCAGAGATAGTTATTTAAATCATATTCAAATTTTTGTATTTTACTGTTTTAATGAAAACTATCAATACAGATATTTTATCAAGCGGCTTTTTTTTAAAATTGCTCATTATGATGTAAGACGGATTTTTAGTTCTCTATACTCATACTGCGATATTTCATGTCTGTTAGTATCAATCAGAAATGAACTTGCGGGCCTCGAAAGAGTCTGTTTGTTTGGAGTGCTTCACAATATACTTGCCGGTCAGCGTGTTTTTATAGTAACATCCGGTTTGCGCAGATAATTTGGAGTTAGTGTCATAGGCTCTGCGAATTGTCTCTTCAAAGCCTTTTGCCAGCCTAGCATGTGAACCTTGGCAGCTTGGGGACTCCAGTACTTCTCGTCGAGAAAATAAATACCATCGATCTGGAACATGTCCTTATAATAAACAAGTCCATCGCCGAGCAGCCAGATGGATTTTCCATCGCAGGCAAATTTCTCAAGAAATTGCGAAGCACTCATTATCGAATCCGGCATGACTTTTTTCCAGATGCCCCCCCCTGCCGCCTGCTGCTCATCGTTCGTATTGCGTTCGTAAACAGCGATGAAGAATTGACCTCGCTTGGCATCGAGGATTGCTGCGATTCTTTCGGGTGATTCTCGGTCTCCGGCTTCGTTTTGGTTAAGAGGCTCTGTCCGATCCAGGTGACAGATTCCATTGGATATATTTGCAGCGATTACATCGAGTGTACTAAGTGCGACGATTTTTACGGCATTGGCCAGGTGCATTGTCTTTGCAAAAGTTGTTGCTATACGCAGGCCGGTGAAGCTGCCCGGCCCGCTGGATATATAAATGTGCTCGATTTGATTACTGTTTATGTGGAACCGTTCAAGTAAGGCGCCAATTGCAGGAAAGATTTCTGCACTATGCCTCAGAGGTGCCGAAAATGCAGTTTCTGCCATCAATTTCGCCCCAAACGCTATTGCGACCGAGCCTGTTCTGCTGGAGGTTTCGACAGCTAATATGAGTGGTTCCTGCGTCATATTGCCTGTTCTTGCATACCTAATACTATACGAACGCTTTTGAAAACCTGATTACGACCATAAAAAAGGCGTTTTTCAGGTGACTATATTTTCTTCCCAGTTTACCTGTACTTTCCAGTTTGGTAAATTAAACCTTGAATATTATCGGCCAAACGGGTATAAATCAAATTTTTCTCTTGCAAAGAAAATTGTTTTTTTATAAACTGGCATTATTATAAGTATAGTCTATTCCTGAAACTGGAGGTTAGTTGTAATAAAAGGGTAATTTGATTAAGAACCCCCCTACGAGGGTGGTTCGTTTAGGCAGGAGGTAAGTTTTGAGCAAGCCGAGTTTCTTGACCGAATCTTTTGGCAGGAGGTCATTGTCTGTTCTTCTGGTGTTTATTATCTCACTGATAACAATCATTTCGGAAGTAGCTCCATCGCAAGAGAATGGAGTAGCTGACAGACAGGAAGCATTCCGCCGAATAGTCCAAAGTTATATTCAAACAGGGCAGGATGAATATCAAAGGGGCTTCTATGAGCAGGCAGAGAAGACCTTCCTTATGGCCCAGGGGTACCAGGAGTATTTAACTGCTGCCGGGCGCGAGCGACTGGCTGTACATGTGCAACAGGCACAGATGGCTGCAGCCAGCAGAAAACGCGCCGTTAATATTATTCAGGCAGCCAATAACCTGATTAAGCAGGGAAAGCTTATCGAGGCTAAAGCGAGTCTTGAAACGATCAGGGGCAACGAGTTCCTGACCGAAGACGAGCAGGCACAAATCTCTGAAGTACTTCAGCAAATAAACACTCAGCTAATCGAAGACAAGGCGCATTCTGATAAGGTGACAGCTAGTAATCTTGCAGCCACAGAGAAACTGGAAAAGATTGCTCAAGAGGCTGAGAAACCGGACGAAAAGCCGAGTGAACAAGACACGACTGAAGCGATTTTTTACCACAGCATGGGATATTACCGCGCCGGTCAGCTTGAAAAAGCACGCGAAGGTTTTGTTAAAGTCTCAAACAGCGGATCTGTCCCGGCAGAAATGAAGAGGACGATAGAAGATTATCTGGAAAAAATAGATAATCTGTTACTGGAAAGAGCTGCGCGACGACCAGTTCGTGAAGAACAAGCGCTTGAAATGATGGCTGTTATCGAACCGGAGCTTATTGAGCCCGAACCTATTGAGCCTGAGTATATCAGTCCGAGCATTCCTTCACCTATAGTTCCTGAATCCAGAACTGTTGCGCCAAGAATTACTTCACCGGTAACAGGTGAAGGTAGCTACATCGATAAGATTAATCGCACGAGGAACATCCTGCGCAGCTATACCAAGACGGTTGTCAACGATGCTATAGTCAAGTCGAATCATTACATAAACACGGGTAATTTTAACAGGGCCAGGCAGGCGGTTGAGACGGCTGAATATGTCGTGAACAAGAACCAGATACACCTTGGAGAGGAACTGTTCAAAGAGTACAAATCTCGTTTAAGAGTAGCAACCGAGGAAATTGCTGATGAAGAAAACGAACAAACTCAACGGCAGGAGCAAGAGCGGCGAGAAACGGCGATAGATGCTCAAAGCAGATTTAGGGAGGAAATGGAAATCGACAGACAGAGGAGAATAACCGAGTTAATGGAGAACGCGCTGACTTATCAGAGGCAAGGTCAATATGAAGCTGCATTAGGTCAATTGGTTAGCCTGCTTGCACTGGACCCACAAAATGACGAAGCACTCGTATTGAAGGACACCCTCGACGATATGATTTACTTCAAGAGGCAAATAGAAGTGCGAGAAGAGGCTGATAAACAAAGAGCGGAGGTTTTGCTTAAAACTGATCAATCTCAAACACCATACTCAAAGGAGCTTACTTATCCAAAGGATTGGCGCGAAATTATTGATAAACCAACCCGCCAACCGGACGAGCCGATAGGTTTGGATCCGGCCGACGCGAATGTATACGAACGGCTTGAGTTAATTGTCGACCTTTCGGACCTGACGCCGGGAACATCATTCGGTGAGGTGGTAGATAGGTTAGAGATGTTAGCAAGACCACCGTTAGAAATACAGCCTAACTGGAGGGATTTGGACGAAAATGCTGATATCGATCAGACTACCGCTGCGGGATTGGACCCTCTGACTGGTATCAGGCTAAAGGGTGTATTGAAGCTTCTGCTGGAGGGGCTCTCGAGCACACTTGCAGAACTCGATTATGTTGTGGAAGATGGAATAATTAAGATAGCAACGGTGGATACACTCACGCTACCTACAGTTTCTACAGGCAGGATGGTTAATCGTGTTTATGACATAACCGACCTGGTTGGTGAGCCGGCTAATTACGGCGGTATGCAGGGCATGATGATGGGCCGGATGATGAACATGATGGGCCAGCAAGTCACTAATAGCATCTACGACAACTTCGGTAATGGCACTAGTGGTACCAGCAGTAGTTCCAGCAGTACATCCGGTGGTGGTTATGGCGGCGGTGGCATGGGTGGCATGAGCGGCGGCATGAGTGGCATGGGCGGCGGCATGATGGGCGGCGGCATGGGAGGCATGAGCGGCGGTGGCATGGGTGGCATGAGCGGTG
>CAZQXE010000098.1:3814-11357 GCA_964597115.1 uncultured Pirellulales bacterium
ATGGGCGGCGGCATGGGAGGCATGAGCGGCGGTGGCATGGGTGGCATGAGCGGTGGCATGAGCGGCGGCATGGGCGGCGGCATGGGCGGCGGCATGGGCGGTGGCATGGGCGGTGGCATGGGAGGCTATGTTCAGGCACAGAGTTTGATACAGCTTATACAGGACACTATCGCACCGGATAGCTGGTTCGATACAAGTGACACGGGAGAGGGAATGATAACACCTTATCCACTTCAGCAGCCAAAGAAACTTTCCATTCGGCAAACACATGAAGTTCACGAGCAAATTAAGGAACTACTAACAGCATTGCGCAGCGCACTCGGGAATCAGGTTTCTATCGAAGCAAGATACCTTGTTGTGACTGAGAATTTCCTCGAAGAGATAGGTCTGGACATAGATTTCAATTTCAACCTTGGAGGTAAATGGGGTCAGTTAGCCTTCGAGCAGGACTCTACTATTGCCGAAGCAGGGCGTACAGGAGTTCCTTTGAGTTTTGGTGGTGGTGAACTATCAGCATCCGAGATTACAGGCGGTTACGGCTCCATACTTGACGATTTACAGGTTGCTTTTATTTTGCGAGCTACACAGGCCCACACTGATGCGAAATCTCTGACCGCTCCGACAGTTACTGTTTTGAGCGGGGAGTCGGCGACTTTCAACATTCAAAGGACAATACCATTTGCATTGCCTCCCACTCAGCAGAGTGGAGTCACTCAAGTAAGTGGGCAGGCTGGCACAACTACCGGTGTTGGTGGTGGTATAGAACCCCAGTATGTGTTTGTACCATCCGGAAGCTCGCTGGTAATTACTCCTGTTATTACTCATGACAAGAAGAATGTGTTACTCCAAATCATTACGCAGCAGAATGAATATCTTGGACTCAGGGAAAGTGTGATCGAAACACCAATTGTTGGTGGAGCAGGAGGTTCAGAGGTTCAAACTTACAGAGTACAGCTTCCTGAGATGGAATCATCAACGGTTATGACGCGTGTAAGTGTGCCTGACAGCGGTACATTACTGTTAGGTGGACAGAAGGTAACTGCAGAGATTGAGACCGAAGCAGGAGTACCGATATTGAGCAAGGTACCTATCCTCGGAAGACTGTTTAGTAATCGCAGCAAGGTTAAGGATCAGAAGATATTACTGATAATGGTTAGGCCGACGATCATCCTGCAGAAGGAAAGCGAAGCTGAGGCGGTTGCCGCGATGGATAGCGAAATATAGACTTCGGGCGGTTACAGGGATGGATTTTTTGCAACTATTCCTACTTGAGTTGAACTTTTTCTGTAACCTTCCTAAAGGTTTGGGATATCATAGATAATTGGGGGTCTAAAAAAAAGAAAGAGGTCTTTTTCAGAAGTATTAAGATGAAACGAAAAATTATAATCAGTTTATTAGTTGTGTTGTCCGCAACGGGTTTCGCAAGCGCAATTGATCCGTCCGGGATTGGAGTTTATGGCATTTCCCAAGATGGACCTACGGCTTATAAGGAAGGCGAACTGGTTGTTCGTTTTGCCGATATGGGCGTAGCTGCACAACCATCTGAAGGACCGGCTATAAATGGGCCGCAATCGCGTCGAACGATAAGAACCATGGTCTCCGATTATATTGTCACAGGGGCCGCAGTGGACAAAGAATATGACAACTTTTCGCCGGGTTTAGCTGTTGTAAAATTACCCGAAGGTACATCTATTCCAAGTGCCATGACTAAATTCAACAGCTCTGCCAGCGTTCTGTACGCTGAGCCGAACTACAAGTTCAAGTTGTTTTTAGTACCCAACGATCCAGGTTTTCCGGATTTGTGGGCAATGGACAACACCGGCCAAACCGGCGGTAAGGTTGATGCGGACATTGATGCTCCGGAGGCCTGGGATATCAACACCGGAAATCATGAAATTATCGTAGCGGTACTCGATACAGGTATTGACTATAAGCATCCCGACCTCGCGGATAATATGTGGGTGAACGATGCAGAGCTAAACGGTGAACCCGGTGTTGATGACGACCGCAACGGATATATTGACGATATTTACGGTTACGATTTTGCCGGGGCAAGTGAAAACGATCCGGATGATTCTGATAGTGATCCCTGTGATTGTTACTACCACGGCACTCATGTAGCAGGGATTATAAGCGCGGTCGGCAATAATGGCCAAGGCGTTGCGGGTGTTTGCTGGAATGCCAGGTTAATGGCTCTGAAAGTCTTCGCTGATGACCTCTTTATTGAACCCGAAGTATTTGTTAGCGATGCTGTTGAAGCTATCGGATATGCGGTTGACAACGGTGCTAACATTATAAACGCTTCGTGGGGAGGTGAGTACTATTCGCAATCTCTTTATGATGCTGTCAAGGAGGCCGGTGAAGCGGGATTGCTCTTCGTAACTGCCGCCGGTAACGACTACGGCAATGATAATGATGTGAATCCTCTTTATCCAGCATGCTTTGACCTGGACAACGTCATTTCTACAATGTCGACCGACCGCAATGACCAGATGTCGGATTTCTCCAACTATGGAGCAACATCGGTTGACCTGGCTGAGCCTGGGACGGAAATATTAAGCACATCTCCGACGTATGAAACTTTTTCAATGCTTGGTTATGGTGTGCCTACTGATTACGCAACTTTAAGTGGGACATCATCTGCTGCTTCGTACGTCTCAGGTACCTGTGCGCTGATTTGGTCGGAATATCCTTCTCTACCATACTATACTGTCAAGAACCTGCTTCTGAATACGGTTGATCCGGTATTGACCTCGCCCAGGCTTTGCCTGTCGGGCGGAAGAGTTAATATTCAACAGGCACTAACACAGGTCCCCAGCGGAAGTCCGGGATTGGTTCTGAACACTAAAGATGATCCAGGTGATCCGAACAATTTCTACAATAGTATTCAAACAGCTATCAACTATGCGAACGACGGTGACGTGCTAATTGTTGAGGCCGGCAGTCTATTTACGGAAAATGTTAATTTCAGAGGTAAGGCGATAACACTTCGCAGCGGTGATATTACCAATCCCAACGATCCGAACATCAGTCCGGAGAACACAATTATCGCAGGTTTACTAACAAACGTACCTGTTGTTACATTTGCAAACAACGAAGGACCCGACACTGTTATAAAAGGTTTAACCATAGGTTGGGGTAATGGTAATTTCGGAGGCGGTATCAGTTGTGATGGAACATCGCCGACAATTACGGACTGCATCATCACGGAAAATTCCGCAAATTACTACGGTGCCGGAATCGATTGCGTTGACGGCTCGCCGACAATAGTAAACTGCATTATTACCTCAAACCATGTCTCCGGGGACTCCGGTATTGGGGGCGGCATAAATTTGGAGAATGCCTCTCCGTTAATTGCCGATTGTACTATCAGCAATAATATCGCAAATAACGTGGGCGGTGGTATAGCATGTTATTATTCGAATCCGATTATTAAAAACTGCATAATTGCAAATAACGCAGCAATCTATCAGGGCGGCGGGATTGATCTGGTTAGCTCGTCGCCGATTATTACCAACTGCACTATTATAATTGACGAACCGGATGCTTCAAAAGACGGAGGCATTTTTGCCTATCAGGATTCTTCCCCTATCATTACAAACTGCATCCTGTGGGGCAACGGTGATGACCTGTACAACTGTTCGGCCACATACTCCTGTATCGAAGACAATGACAGTGGTATCGGCAATATTCATTCGGAGCCGGTATTTGTAACAGGACCACTTGGCAATTATTATCTGAGCCAAATAGCAGCAGGACAGCTTAGCAACAGCCCCTGCCTGAACCTCGGAGCTCCAAATTCAAATCCTGAGCTTCAGACAGATACATATACTACAAGAACTGATGGCATTGTAGATGATGATATTATCGATATGGGTGCTCATCATCAAGCTGTGCCGGTAGAATCTTTCGAGTTGACTGTTACCATATTAGACTTAAGAAATCGTCCACTTGATCCCAATCAGGCGAACGGTTATGTCGAACCCAATGCCGGCACGTTCCGAAAATACGAAGTCGTGCAGCTCAGTGCATATCCTGATCCGAATTATCGAGTCAAAGAATGGAGTGGGACCGATGATGATTCGACGACAGGACCCAACAACTCCATTACCATGCTTGCTGATACTAACATTATGATTAAATTCGAAGAGATTCCGTTGTATCAGTTGCGTACCGAGATTGTCGGCGGTCACGGCACAATTTCACCCCACTACAGAAGAGGCGAATATTATCGTGAGGGTGAGGTTGTGACAATAGTGGCCCTGCCCGAACAAACCTATATTGTCGATCAATGGACGGGAACCGACGACGATACATTATGGTCCAACGCCAACACGGTGACAATGGATTCCAATAAAGAGATCACTGTCTCGTTCCGACAATCAAGGAGTTTGTACGTACCCGGTCAATATCGAAATATCGGAGAGGCGATTGAAGCTGCCTATGACCATGGCGACAAGATAATCGTATCGCCCGACACTTATGGCGGCGGTTATGACTTTATGGGAAAGGCAATTACCATAGCCAGTGAAAATCCCGATGATCCCGCTTCCGTTGCTGCTACGATTATTGATTGTGGACAGCGTTCTCGCGCTTTCACATTGCAAAGTGGCGAAGGTCGCGATTCTGTTATTGACGGCTTTACTATTATAAATGGCTTGGCGGTCAACGGTCCCAATACGCCTATTAACTCAGACGGTACGGGTGCTGACGGTGAGCACGCTCTCGGTGGAGCAATAGCATGCCTCAATGGAAGCAGCGTAACTCTTTCTAATTTAATCATCAGAGATTGCAGTGCCTGGGGCCAAAGAGGTGAGGATGGGTCCTTTGAATTTCCAGTTCCTGATCCGGCTCCACCAGGTTTGGAGCCGTTGGAATCCTTGGACCCATTGCCAGCACCCCCAGCCAGTGATGATCCCAATGCGCCGCCATACACTGGCCAGAGGGGAGCAGCTGGTCAGAATGGAGCGAATGGTGCGAACGGCCTTGATGGTCAACCAGGCTTTGACGGTGGTTTTGGAGGCGTTGGCTATGGTGGTGCAATGTATTTTGACGCCGATAGCAGTCCGCTTATTCTTCACTGTACGATTATAAATTGCAAAGCTATAGGCGGAGATGGTGGTTTTGGTGGTCAGGGTCAGAACGGCCAGGACGCGCAGGATGGTCAGGACGGCCAAGCTGGTCAGGCCGGACAGGACGGTGCTAATGGTGGACCTGGCGGCAGTGGAGGCAACGGCGGAAGCGGTGGTTACGGTGGCAATGGTGGTAGAGGCGGAGACGGTGGCAGAGCTGGTGACGGTGGCGAAGCTTTGGGTGGTGCGATATATTTTGGCGCCAATTGCCGTCCGACAATACGATATTGTACGATTCAAAACTCCACGACTCGCCAGGGAATGGGTACATATGGCGGTAATGCTGGTCCCGGGGGTAACGGCGGCGCCAGTGCGGTTGGCGGTGACGCTGGTGCCGGTGGTAATCCTGATGGTGCAGAGGGTGGAGTTGGCTTCGATAGTATCGGCGGTGCCGGCGGTGATTCAGGAAACGGCGGGGACGCGAGCCTTAATGGTCTGCGATCCTGGGCCGGAGCAATATACTATGGTGAGAACTGCGAAGTCGATATGTCGGATACTGTAATAAGTGACAATGCAACTACTATGACTTTCCAGGAGGAATCTTATCTGGGTGGCGATGCTAACGAGCCTGGTGTCGGCGGCGAAGTTGACGGCTTGCCTGGCGCAGAAGGTGTCGATGGTTTGCCGGCGTGGAGTGAGCCTTCCACTTTCGGTGGAGGCAACTACTACGATCTTAGTGCTCAGGCGAAGCTTACAAACTGCATAATCAGGGACAATGATTCAAATCAGGATAACGGTGGTGGTGAATATTATGTAGAGGGATGTACGGCGGAATTTGAAAGATGCGAAATTACAGGAAACACCGCTAACATTATAAGATTCTTAGGCGAGCGCAGGGGGGGTAACAGTGACTACGGTGGCGGTCAATATTTTGGGCCGTTTTGCTCAATTGAGGTAAGTGAGTGTAATTATACCAACAACAGGGCCTACCTTGCCGGCGGTGGAATGTACTGCTGGTATGAGTTTTCGCTGGATATTAACGACAGCAGATTTACCAACAATCTAACTAACATTAACAATGGTAACGGTGGAGGATTATACGGCGGCGGAGTATGGGATTTAACCGAAGCCGCATGGCATAACAGCAGCACTATACAAGTCGAGGACAGTCACTTTATCGGAAATCAAGCGAGATTCGGAGGCAGCCTCTACTGGCACGGAGACGGTTCAGAGGTGACTATTTCCGATTCTGTTATTAATCAGAACGTTGCCCAGCATGGTGCAGGAATGTTCTGGAGCAGTGGCGCTCCCAGAATTAATGGCTGCAACTTCAGAGAAAACTCAGCTATTGGTCAAACGTTATTCGCTGAGTATCTGAATGCCGATGACGATTTCTTCGGCGGCGGTGGTGCAATGTTCTGCTGGTCGTCGGCAGCGATAATTGAAAACTGTTTTATAAGTAATAATTCAGCGACCGGCTCCGGCGGAGGTGTGTATTTTGGTGGAGATCCGGCCGTTCCTGTACTGAAAAATTGTTTGGTTAAAGAAAACACTGCCGTATTGGGTGGTGGTGGTATTACATCCAACTGGTTTATAAATCCGACGATAGCCAATTGTACAATCGTTGATAATACTGCTTTCGACCCCGAAGACACTAAGAACGGAAGAGGCGGTGGTTTGCAATGTAATTACGAGAGTCAGACGACCGTTATCAATAGTATCGTCAGGGGTAACGAGGGCATAAACGGCAACCAGATTGCAATTGGCAGTAAAAATGAGCCGATATATTTAGACAGACCCGCTACTCTTACAGTTTCGTATTGCGACATTCAGGGAGGCCAGACTGCGGATGCTATCAGTATCGAACCCGGACGTACGCTGAACTGGCTTGAAGGCAATATCGACGCCGATCCTATCTTCGAGGGGACTTATTACCTTAGCCAGACCGCAGCAGGGCAAAGTGCAGATAGTCCCTGTGTTGATGCCGGAAGCAACCTTGCAGCTAATCTGGGCCTGGATGCATACACGACAAGAACCGACCGTATAGCTGATGCTAATATTGTTGATATAGGTCTTCATTATCTGGTTCATAGTCCGGAGCATGAATTAACTGTTATCGTAGTTGGTCCCGGCACAGTTGAGGTCGTTCCCGATACTATCGATCCGAGCAAGACATTGTATGACTCCGAGAACAATACATATACGTATACATACACCCAATACAGAGGCAGCGTAGTTAATTTCACAGCAGGCCCTGAGCAAGGCTATCGGGTCAAGAGCTGGAACGGTACCGACAAAGATCCATCCTGGAATAACAATATCAATTCTGTGACTATAGAAGGTGACGAGGTTGTTCGTATTGAGTTCGAGCCGGATATTACCCGAAACCTGCTCGTTCCATCCGAATACCCGACTATTGAAGATGCGGTTCAGGCTGCCGACCAATATGACAATAATATTATTGTCAGTCA
>CAZQXE010000099.1:0-11348 GCA_964597115.1 uncultured Pirellulales bacterium
AACAATGTCTAGGTACAAACATGTTAATATAGGCAACCCAGCTTCGCTCTTTGAGCTACGCCTGACAAGTATACAAGTAAAAAAACGTGTTTATTCGTGTGAATTCGTGGTTTAGAGACCCTTCGACTCCGCTCAGGGCATGCTTATAGGAAATAAGCATGTTTGAAAAAACAAAGCCAATTTGCCGCAAGGCAAATTTGATGTAAGCTCTTTTATGACAAGTAAATATGAGAAATTAGAGGATTCAGGAGCGGTCAAAAACAAAGCCAAACAAACCCAAACCGTCAAACGGAGTGCCGGACAAGTTCTTTTAGCCGCGTGCACTGTACGCGGTTCCTGTTAATTGACGGTTTTTAGTTTCGACGGCATCATTTGGTTAAGATCATTTTCAGTGAAATCAGAAGCAGTGCGAAGCCGAAGATTCTTCTTAAAACAGGCTCGGGCAGTCCGACGACAAATTTTGCTCCGATCAGGCCTCCGAAGAAAAAGCCCAGACATAAAAGACCCGCAATTCTCAAGTCCACAAATCCTTTGCTATAGTAAGTCCAGGCAGCCAGCAGGCCGATCGGCGGGATCATCATCGCCAAAGTCGTTCCCTGGGCCTGGTGTTGTGAGAGGCCAAATATTAAAACCAGAGCAGGCACAACTATTATACCGCCACCGAGACCAAACATTCCGCTAAATATTCCCGTTAACAGACCTAAAAAAATGTAGAGAATAATGTTCATATCTGTTTAACCTATCTATATCCGAGTGAATAAGTAGTGTGTATTAAACGCCGAACAGTTCTGCGAATTTTTCTTCGATGTTGGGATTTTCACACAACGTCTGACCGATTAGTACTGCTCTTACGCCAACAGACTTGATCTTTTCGACGTCGGCTCGTGTTTTTATTCCGCTTTCGGTAACAAGCTCATCTTTGCTATCGAGAAGTTCCGCTAATCGGCTGGTTGTATTCAAATCCACCTGCATCGTTGTTAAGTTGCGATTGTTGATTCCAATTACGCTGTATCCTTTTTTGGGAAAGCCGATGAGACTACGGACCTGCAAAAGGGTATCGGCATGATGTACTTCCAGAAGCACGGTCAGGGTCAACTCCGCTGCGGCTATCATCAGGTCCATCAGCTCGCCGGGCTTTAGAGCTTCGGCTATTAACAATATCGCATCGGCACCGCCGGCACGGGACTCGTAAACCTGCCAGAGGTCGATTATGAAATCCTTTCGCAAAACGGGCAAATCAACAGCTTCGCGTATTTGTTCTATATATTCGAGCCGGCCCTGAAAATATTTTTCGTCCGTAAGGACGCTGATTGCATCGGCCCCGCATTCGGCATAAGTTTGCGCGATTGCAACCGGGTCGAAATCCTCGCGAATAATTCCAGCCGATGGTGAGGCTTTCTTAACCTCCGCGATTACGTTTATTCCGCGGCTGTTGAGCTTTGTGACGGCTTTATAGAAATTGCGGCACCTGGGTAAATCAAGAACATTCTCTTTAAGCTGTTCGAGACTTACCTGCGATTTTCGCTCGCTTACTTCCGTCCTTTTGTCGGCAATTATTTTATCTAATATGTTCGCCAATTCTTCTCTACCCCGCAACCTTGACATAGCCCATACGAAGTTCGTTGAGGGTATTAGTCAGGACTGTTTCTTCTTCATTAGTCAAATTACCTTTGGTTTTTTCCTGCAGAACCTCAAGCATATCGATGCTGTATTTTGCCAGCTCCAAATCAGGCTCTTTCTTCTCCTGCTCTTTCACATGCAGCAAACCCAAAGCAAATAATGCCTGCGTGGTGAGCATACTAATCAGTGCAGCAAAATTTCCCTGCGGCAAAGGCCCACGGGGCCCGTCTTGGTCCTGCTCCTTTTTATTCTCAGCCTCTTCCTGCGCAGCCAATATTTCCTTCTCTTTTTGCGCCTCCTGTTTCCAGTCCTCATCGACAATTATTTTTTTCTCTTCTTTCTTTTCTTCTTTGGCCATAGTTTGAATCCTTTGAAAGTTCTTTTAACGGCGATATTTTTTCATGCTCCTGTCGACATCTCTTTTCTGGTCGCGTTCGGTTATAGCCTGTCTTTTATCGTACTGCCTTTTTCCTCTGGCCAGGGCCAATTCTATCTTCGCCAGACCCCTGTCGTTAAAATATATCCGCAGAGGAACAAACGTAAATCCCCTCTGTTCGAGTTTGGTCTTTATCTTGTGAATTTCAGCTTTATGCAGCAACAGTTTTCTCTTTCTGGTCGGCTCGTGCTGATAACTACCGGCCTGCTGATACTGGGTTATGCTGGCACCGACCAGCCAGCACTGGTCGTCATCAAGCCTTGCGTACGAACCGTTCAGGTCGGCGGTACCAGCCCGAAGCGATTTGACCTCGGTGCCCAATAACTCAAGGCCGGCCTCGAACTTTTCGACAAGCTCAAAGTTCCTGTATGCCTTCTTATTGACCGCCACCGGACTCTGTTTTTCCCGGCCCTTACGAGGTTTTGCTGACATTTGAAATATGATAGCGATTATTACACGAGATGGCAAGAATAAGGTATGAAAGTACGCACTTCGTCAAAGGTAGATAAATAGAAAAGCGGCCTTATGCACTTCGGCATAAGGCCGCATGTAAACATCCGTAAAGAAAGCAATCTCTACGTGATTTGACTATTAGTTAAAACGGCATCCTGCGAACAGGTTGAACCACCGCTGGTCACCTTATTAAAAATCACGTACGATTACGCCATCTTTGCCTACCATGTACTGTTCTGAGTCGCTGATCTTCAGGTTATAGACTGTGCCGACGAAAGGCATTGGCCTGACTACTACGTTCTTGATGGCAATTGATCCGTTCAATGTTTTCAGTCTCATACCACTTTGCAGATACGGCGCAGCCACCCATCGTCCTGACTCAAGCATGAAGTGGTGCGAATCTACGACAATGATGCAATTTCCACTCTCGAGCGTTATATCGCAGCATTCCCAGGCTCCCTTCCACTCTTCAAGTTTCTCTACTTGCTCTGCTGCAGCACAATAGACTTTGCCGACCGTCTGGCCTGCGGCAACTTTAGAGATCTGCACGAGAGCACCATCTACCCATACGAGTGTATCGGCAGGGAAACATCCTCCTCTTGGCTTTGGTGGGGCTTTACCACCTTCACCATCGTGTATCACGTACGAATCTTCCCTATTTTCAGGTATAATACCTTCCACTTGAGGCTCAGGCCAACCACCCAGTTTAAAATCTGGAGAATCCTGATAAGTGTAGATATTATCCTCATTGATGCCGCAGAAAGGCTTATCCTCAAAGCGCATCGAGCCGTCCATAAACAATACGTTTTGTCCATCTTCCTGATGGCTAACACTGTTGCCAAACTGTATTCCTTCTCTACCAAGATCAGGTCTGTAATCATTCTGCGAAGTCCTGGCAGGAGCAGCATCATTGGTTATCCACGGATTTCGATCTGCGGCTACCGCACAGCCCGGCTCGCTTGCCGAAGTCAGTGCATACAGATCAAAGGGATGATGATAGGAGTAGCTGACATGTGTTTCTGCTTTTGCGTTACTCAACGAAGAATCGCCACCGAAATCCCAGAGTTCAATGGGATCTCTGTCGCTTACACCATATTCAGCGGGCTTAAACTCTGAGACACCCGAATCACCCTTGCAGATGAACGACTTCGGCGTGACCTCAGCGTATTTGACCAACAGATAGAAGCAAGACGTAACGCTTGCATAGCCGCTGGAACCGTCCGCAATGTTGATACCGTAGGCGTCAAACCTGTTTTCGGCATCCCATCGCTGGACGTTCCTGGCCCAAATGCTGGTGGGACCACCGGCACGTGGGTATTCATCGTCGTAATCGTTAGCATAGATCATCATCGCCTTGCCGAGGCCGGACAGGTTCGTCCCGCAGACCATTCTGAATGCGATCTGCCTGACCCTGGCCAATGCAGGCATCAAAATGCCCATCAGCAGTGCTATGATCGCAATCACGACTAGCAACTCAACTAATGTAAAACCTTTCTTCCTCATCTTTTTCTCCTTTTATTTAACCTTCTGAGATTCGCAAGCCCGATCGTCCTCAAACACTCTCTTGGCTTACATTTTGATAAATAAATGCCTACCGCTACATTACATGTAGCACACAGAAAACTCTTTCTTCAGCGAATCTCCTCAACTTCAATTTACGTTTTAATTGAAAACGACCGGTATAGTTCCGTAAAACAAGTTTTTTACCAACATGTAGCTGGCGCAATTAGTTATGACAAAGCTCAACCTGTAAATAACCTAAAAATAGTGTAAACTAACCTATAAACAAACTTTTATCACCCACAGGCGGGTTTGTGATATGATATTCGGCAGAATTATGATGGCAGTTTCGAATTATAATAAAACAACCTTATGCAAACCAACCTGCTTCTACTTAAAGATATTAGCACAAGACAACTTTCTTGTCAAACAAATTTCGTCAAATTACGCTTAGTCCTTGAAATTTTTTATTTTTTCCTTAATATCGTTGATTCCTGCTTGGAATCGTAGATATGAATATCCAAAAAACCTATGAAGATACAAAAAAATTGCTGAAAGAGCATCGGCAGAGCCACCTTTTGTCATTTTGGTATCAATTAGACACAGGCCAGAGGCAAAACCTGCTCGCCCAAATCCATCGGCAGGATTTTCAAAAAATAGACCAATGGGTGGCCAATTTTGTTAATAAGCCCACTCCGGTCGCGATAAACCCTGATTTCACCCCCGCTCGGTCTTACAAATCCAACCCGGTAAACCCTGAACAAAAAAGCAAATACGCCAAAGCCATTAAATTAGGTAAAAAGCTGATATCGGACGGAAAGGTTGCCGCTTTCGTCGTCGCGGGCGGGCAGGGAACCCGTCTTGGTTTTGATGGCCCAAAGGGAGATTTTCCCATCAGTCCTGTTAAAAACAAGACATTATTTCGACTCTTTGCCGAAACAATCGCAGAAGTCTCGCGAAAATACCAAACAGTCTGCCCCTGGTACGTTATGACCAGCCCTCTGAACCACGCCCGGACTACAGAGATATTTCGTTCTAACAACTACTACGGCCTGGATGACCAAAACGTTTTTATATTTCAACAGGGTGTGCTGCCCAATTTCAGTTCCGAAGGCAAAATATTAATGACCGACAAAGCCGAGTTAAGCTGCTCACCCGATGGGCACGGCGGCAGCATCAAGGCCCTTAACCAAAGTGGTGTTCTGGCAGATATGAAAAGACGCGGCGTCGAATTCCTGAGCTACTGGCAAATCGACAATCCCCTGATAAATATCTTTGACCCACTATTTCTAGGACTGCATGTTCTCGATAAGGCCGAGATGTCCTCGAAAGCATTGATAAAAACCGGCCCGAAAGAAAAGATCGGTAACTTCTGTTTGATCGACGGCAAAGTAACCGTTATCGAATACAGCGATTTGTCGGACAAGGTGGCAGAAAACTTCCAGCTCGGCAGCATTGCCATCCATATCATCAACCGAACCTTCGTGGAGAAATTGAATACTCAGGATTTCTCTTTACCGCTGCACAGAGCTGTGAAGATAATTTCGCACATAGACCAAAATGGAAATATCGTCGAATCCAATAGCATAAAGCTGGAAACATTTATTTTTGACGCTCTGCCATTGGCCTCGATATCGATGATCCTGGAGACAGCAAGAAACGAGGAATTTGCCCCGACGAAAAACGCCACTGGCATCGACAGTGCCGAAAGCACCAAACAGATGATGGTCAACCGTGCCGCCGACTGGCTCGAATCTGCAGGTATAAAAGTCCCCAGAAAACCGGATGGTTCGGTCGATTGTCTGCTCGAAATCGCCCCCAGCTTTGCACTCGAAAAAGACGACATCAAGGCAAAACTGAATCAGATACCAAAAATCAAATCCGGTGACAAAATCTACCTCGCCTGAGACATCAGGCTGCCATCGACTTGTTTTCAACCGACAACATCATATCTACTTGGTATAGAATTTGTGCACAGTCTCTGTAGTGTACTTGCGACCCGGATTAAGAACAACGGACAGGAAATCAGGCTTGTTCGGCGAATCCGGGAAGTGCTGTGTTTCCAGGCAGAATCCGTAATGCTTTTGGTAAACTTTACCGGCTTTACCGGTTATGGAACCGTCAAGAAAATTCCCGGAATAGAATTGAATCCCAGGCTCAACGCTATAGATTTCCATTACCCGCCCGCTGGTGGGTTCATATACTTTCGCACAAAGAGACATCGAGATATCGCCGCTGTTCAGCACGTAGTTATGATCGTAGCCGCCGGGAACCTGCTCGATTCGTGAACCGATAGCCATCGGTTTAGTGAAATCCATCGGTGTATCTTTAACGCTTCTGATTTCGCCGGTAGGTATCAGACCTTCATCAACCGGTGTGTATTTATCAGCAGTGAGCATAAGCTCATGGCTGAGAATGTCAGAGGTACCCTGGCCGGCAAGATTGAAATAGCTGTGATGCGTCAGATTTACTATGGTGGTTTTGTCCGTCTCTGCCTGGTAACTAATCTTCAGCTCGTCGTCTTTAGTCAGGGTGTATGTAACGCTGCACGCCAGATTACCCGGATACCCTTCTTCGCCGTCCTCACTAACATAGCCCAATTTCACCATTGCCATGTCACTGTCTGCGCTCAGGTCCTCGGCCTTCCATACTACTTTGTCAAATCCCTTAACACCCCCGTGCAGATGATTGTTGCCGTCGTTTGCAGCCAGCTTGTATTCGACACCGTTGAGCACGAACTTGGCCCCGCCAATCCGGTTGGCGTATCTGCCAACCGTCGCTCCTAAATAAGGGCTGTTATTCTTGACGTACTCATCAAGCGTATCATAACCTAACGTAATATCAGATACGTTTCCGTCTTTGTCCGGAACTTCCAGCGAAACTAAAATCGCCCCGTAGTCCATTATCCTGGCCCTGGTGCCGTTGGCATTAGTCAGAGTGTATAAAAATACCTGCTTCCCGTCGGGCGTTTTTCCAAAAGACTCTTTATTCGCATTCATTAGATTCGTCTCCTCATCTTGCGGTTCTTTTACTGTTGCTCCCTTTTTGTCACAGCCGGATACATAGATTACCACCGCTGCCAACATCAGGATGACCCATATTCCCTTTTTCATTTTTCTACTCCAATCTTTAATAAGTCCTTTTATATGTATTACTATCCTGCACGAAATGTAACACCGGTGAAACAAATTGTCAAAAAAATTTCTATTTATTGATTCATTTAATATGAATATGTGTTTTTGAAAACATCCCCGAGTCAATCAGGCACGGTCTTTGAAAAATCCATTTGAAGTAAGTTGCTTTTTTTCGAGCCAGAGTATATCCTGATTGTATATAGACACACTAACGCCACTAATGGACAGGATATAGATATATGCCAATCCATCCGAGCGATAATGCTGCCCGGGGCGGTCCCGCCCGGTTTGCTACGACCCACTGGAGCGTAGTCCTGGCTGCAGGCCGGCCCGGAACTACCGACTATGAGCATGCTCTTGAGACGCTTTGCCGAACTTACTGGTTTCCACTCTATGCTTACCTGAGGCGACACGGATACAACACCGACATGGCCGAGGAACATACCCAGGCGTTTTTCGCCGGCCTTTTAGCAAAACGCGGTCTGCGCCTGGCCGATCCTAAACGCGGCAGGTTCCGTTCTTTCTTATTGGTCGCGCTCAAACACTTCCTTGCAAACGAGTACGCCCGCGCTACCGCACAAAAACGCGGTGGAGGCCGCAAATTACTATCTCTGAATCTTGAGGATGCTGAAAATCGCTATGCCCTCGAACCGTCTGATGAATTGTCGCCGGAAAAGCTTTTTGAGCGGTCCTGGGCGCTTACGGTGCTGGAACGGACAATGACTCGATTGCAATCAGAAACTGCCAATGCCAATAAGCAAAAGCAATTCGATTGTCTGAAAGTTTTTCTCACCGCCGAGAAAGGCTCTGTTCCTTATGAAAAAGTAGCAGCAGAGCTTAAAATGACCGAAGGTGCAGTCAGAGTCGCCGTGCATCGTTTGAGGCGGCGATACCGCGACCTGTTACGGGACGAAATCGCACAGACGGTTACCAATGAAAACCAGATTGATGAGGAGATTCGTGACCTGTTCACTGCACTGGCTCTCTAAACTCGTTCGTGCAAAAAGCTGAAAAATGACCTACAGCGTGTAACTTTTCTGCTGGTTTGCTTAATTTGTAGTTAGAAGCAACCAATATCAGGAAAGGAATATTATTATGACTGAAGAAAGACATTGTACCAAATGTGGGGGCCAGTTGCCAACAGATGCCCCGCAAGGGCTTTGCCCACAATGTCTTATGAAACTTGGCCTCCCAAGCGCCGGCGAAACGCACAACGCCGAGGAATCGAGTAAATTCGTTCCGCCGGAACTGACCGAATTATCCGAGCAATTTCCACAGCTCGAAATCATCGAATTACTTGGTCAAGGTGGTATGGGAGCGGTATATAAAGCACGTCAAAAACAGCTCGACCGCTTGGTGGCTCTGAAAATCCTGCCGCCAAAAGTCGACCAGGCCGAAGCCTTCGCCGAGCGATTCACCCGTGAAGCACGTTCTTTAGCCAAGCTCAATCATACCCATATCGTTACGGTGCACGATTTCGGGCATACTGAGGCTGGTTTGTATTATTTCATTATGGAATTCGTGGACGGGACGGATTTACGCAGGGTAATTCAAACCGGCGAGCTTTCCGAACATCAGGCCCTTGCAGTCGTCCCGCAAATCTGCGAGGCCCTGCAGTATGCACATGAGGAAGGAATCGTCCACCGGGACATTAAGCCGGAGAACATATTATTGAATACAAAAGGGCAGGTAAAAATCGCCGACTTCGGCCTTGCCAAGCTTCTGGACCAACCTGCAACCATGTACACGTTAACGCAGGCCGGACAGAAAATGGGCACGCCACATTACATGGCCCCGGAGCAAATCGAACACCCGGAACAGGTCGACCATCGGGCGGACATTTACTCGCTCGGAGTGGTTTTCTATGAAATGCTCACGGGCGAGCTGCCGCTCGGCCATTTTCCACTGCCTTCCAGGAAAGTAAGTGTAGATGTACGACTGGATGAAGTCGTATTAAAAACCCTGGAGAAAGAACCGGAGCTGCGTTATCAACAAGCTTCTGAAGTTAAAACCGACGTTGAGACCATTTCGACCGGAAAGTCAGTATCGGATTCTACACGCAAAGTTTTCGAGCCTGTCAAAACCAGCGACCCGATCGAAGCAATTCGACACCGTGTCTGGATTCCTGCGGCGGGATTAATTGCTGCAGGAGGAATTAATTGTCTGGCCATTGTGGGAATGGCAGCCGCAATTATCTTCTCTACGATTAGCGAAGGCTTATCCGGTCGTCTTATCACATTCTCTTTTTTACCTGGCGCCATGAAATTGATAATCATCGCCTTTATGACAGCCTATGTGGTTTTAATTATTCTCGGCGCCTGGAATTTGATGCAATTACGATCTCATCGGATGGCTTTTTGGGGCAGCATCCTGGCGATGTTCCCATTTTCCGCCGGGGCCCTGATTGGGCTGCCAATGGGTATCTGGGCGCTCATTCTGCTGAACAGGGACGAAATCAAAAATGCCTTCGGTCAGGAGCAAACCGATGTTTCGATACCACCGCAGGTTCGTCAATTTGCAGTCTCGGCAGTGGATGAGGTCAAGGACGTATTTAACCGTGAAAAGACGGAGTTTGAGAAAATCAGGGTTTCGAAAAGTTCCACCCAGCAATCATCCGATGCGCCGGCCGGAAGCGGGCTGGGCCTGCCAATTATATCATTCGTCCTTGGATTGCTCGGAATTGCCACAGCTTCTTCAGACATGAATTTTGCGTTCAGTTTTGCCTATGGTTTCATATTCGTGTTCTTCTCAATTTTCCTGGGTATTACAGCTATTAAAAAGATTAAGAACTATCGCGAGCAAATTGCCCATACTGGATTTGCCGCAGCCGGGATTCTGTTCGGTTCGATAGCCGGACTTACTATGTTTACCGGTATGTTTTGATTGCGCTCCAAAAGGAGATAATATAATGGAAGAAGAAAGACATTGTACTAAATGTGGCGACCAGTTGCCGGCAAATGCCCCGCAAGGGCTTTGCCCACAATGTCTTATGAAACTTGGTCTACCAAGCGCCGGTGAAACCGACAATGCCGACGCATCGAGAGGATTTGTTCCACCGGAGCTGTCTGAATTAGCCGAACAATTTCCACAGCTCGAAATTATCGAATTACTCGGCCAAGGTGGTATGGGAGCGGTATATAAAGCACGTCAAAAACAGCTCGACCGCATGATAGCTCTGAAAATCCTTCCGCCGCAAGTCGGCCAGGCCGAAGCCTTCGCAGAGCGATTTACTCGTGAAGCACGCTCTTTAGCCAAGCTCAACCATCCCCATATTGTTACGGTACACGATTTCGGGCATACCGAGTCAGGTCTGTACTACTACTTCATTATGGAGTTTGTAGAAGGGACGGATTTACGGTGTGTAATTCAGGACGGCAAGCTATCCGCAAAAGAAGCGCTTGCTATTGTCCCGCAAATCTGTGACGCCCTGAATTATGCCCATGAAGAAGGAATCGTACACAGGGACATTAAGCCGGAAAATATTCTATTAGACAAGAAAGGCACTGTGAAAATCGCCGACTTCGGTCTTGCCAAACTCCTGGATCAATCCGCAAACATGTACACGCTGACGCAGGCCGGTCAGAAAATGGGTACGCCGCATTATATGGCTCCGGAACAAATCGAACACCCCGGACAGGTTGACCACAGGGCGGACATATACTCACTGGGAGTAGTGTTCTATGAAATGCTTACGGGCGAGTTGCCTCTTGGTCTATTCGCTCCGCCGTCACAAAAAGTGCAGGTTGACGTCAGACTCGACAATGTTGTGCTTCGGTCGCTGGAAAAGAAACCGGAACGACGTTACCAGCACGCAAGCGAAGTCAAAACAGATATCAATGTCATCACTTCCGGCGATAAACCTGCCCGACCCAAAGCCGAGACGAGCAACGTCGCCCGTGTCAATCCGATGGAAAAACATGTTTTGGTGGTTGGGGCTATTCGTATCGGATTTAGTTTGATAGGGCTGCTTTTCGCCGCGGTCGTTTACGTATCAGTTGTTGGGGGCGGACGTCTTTCGGACGATCCAGAAGCAATCCGTATCACCTCAATTGTCGGTACCCTCATACCATTATTCTTCGTCGTAACGACTTTACCGGGGCTTATTGGTGGCATCTGGCTTATTAAGAAGAGAAATTGGGCCCGAATTTTGGTGCTGATACTGAGCATTCTGGATTTAGTGAATATACCATTGGGGACTATTTTCG
>CAZQXE010000100.1:0-7374 GCA_964597115.1 uncultured Pirellulales bacterium
ATTCACCCTTTTTATGCAAAACGAACCCAATTTATTCGTTATGCGTACTGCGTGATGCGTATTGCGAAAGGAATTTGAAAAAACAAAGCCAATTTTAAAATAACCAAATTAACGTAAGCTCTTTGATGACAAGTATATATGAGGATTTATCCGATTTGGGAGCCGAGAAAAACAAAGCCAATTCAAAGCCAATCCTTCGGCTTCGCTCAGGACAGGTTTTTTAGCCCCAGGCATTGCCTGGGGTTGTGCCTGTGGTTTGCGGAGGACAGAGTGGTTTATTGTCCGGAAAGCTTTGCATTCCAGTTGTAAATCGGTTATATTTCCGAGTTTTATGAGAATACAGGTTTTATATGGTGTTAGAGCATGAGATTAAAGTTCCGGCTTTGGCAGCAACGAGCTACAAAATAAGGATCGGCACAGAGATTCTTGGCTCATTGTGGTCTCAAATAGAAGCTGATTTTGAGCGGTACCGCAAGTTTGTTGTCACCGATGAGAATTTAGTCTCAGCAGGCCATTTGGAAAAACTCTTGGGCCAAAAAGATGTCCCTGCCTTTGTAATAAGCCCGGCCGGTGAAACATCGAAAAACATCGATACGGTAATTTCAATAATCGAAGCAATGGAAAAGGCATATCTTGGCAGAGACACACTTGTTGTTGCGCTTGGAGGCGGGACGGTCGGCGACATCGCCGGATTCGCTGCTGCTATATTCAAAAGAGGTGTTCCCGTTCTTCAGATCCCGACGACCACGGTGGCCCAGGCCGATTCGGCTGTCGGTGGCAAGACCGGGGTCGATTCCAGCTTAAGCAAAAATGCGTTCGGCTCATTCTGGCACCCTGCCGCTGTTTATATCGATGTTGCGACTTTGGCGACTCTCGACGACAGGCAATTCAGGGCTGGGCTGGTCGAATCGGTAAAACATGCTCTTATTGCCGACGGCGAATATTTTGATTTTCTCGAAAGCAATCTCGACGCTGTGCTGGCGCGGAAGCCGGATGTGCTGGAAAAAATGGCCCATCTGAATTGTAAAATAAAGGGAAGCGTTGTTGAAGTGGACCCGGGCGAGCAGAATAAAAGAAGAATCCTAAACTACGGCCATACTATCGGGCACGCAGTGGAGGCAGCCAGCGGATTCGAACTGCTGCACGGCGAGGCGGTCGCGATAGGTATTATCGGGGCCGGTCTTATTGAAATTGAGATGCAACTGTCCCAGCCGGGAAGGCTTGAAAGAATCCGGGGAATTCTTGAAAAATTGGGCGTTCCGGTAAGATTGCCGAAGGATTTGGCCGAAGAAAAATTGATCGATTTGATAAAACGCGATAAGAAGGCGATTAATAAATGGCCACGATTCGTGTTAATCAGCAATATTGGCAGCGTTCATTGTCAGGATGGACAATACGCAGTCGAAGTTGCTCCTGAGATAGTGGAAAAGGTATTGAAAAAACTATAGAGAACATTCGTTTAAGATCAGAATATGTACAGAGAACAAATTAAAGTGCTCGATTGCACAATCAGAGACGGCGGACTTATTAATAACCATTACTTCACCGATGAATTCGTTCGTGCGGTTTATAAGGCCCTTTCCAAAAGCGGCGTGGATTATATGGAATTCGGCTATCGCTCCAGCAGAGAACTTTACCCGCCCGAAGATTACGGGGCGTGGAAATATTGCGACGACGATAAGATACGAGAAGTCATTGACGGAATCGAGTCTGATATAAAAGTCAGCGTGATGGTGGACTCGTACCGCGTTAAAGAGCAGCATTTTGCCCCGGCAGATGAGAGTCCGGTCGATATGTTTCGAGCGGCCACGTATGTCAAATATATCGACAGCGCTATCGAGCTTATCAATAAATGTCACGATCTCGGCTACGAAACGACCTGCAATATCATGGCCATCTCGAAGGAGTTGGAGCCGGACCTCGTCGAAGCACTCGATCAATTAGCGAAAACTCCTGTTGATGTGGTTTATGTCGTCGATAGCTTCGGTTCATTGTACTGCGAGCAGATAGAATATATGATAAAACTCTATCAGGAGCATTTGCCTGGTAAAACGATTGGGATTCACTGCCACAACCAGCAGCAACTCGCATTCGGCAACACGATAGAGGGAATAATTCACAACGCTAACTATTTGGATGGTTCGTTATTAGGCATTGGGCGAGGGCCGGGCAATTGCTGCCTCGAACTGTTGGTCGGTTTCCTGAAAAATCCTAAATTCAACCTGACCCCGATTCTCAAAGTATTGCAGGATTACATGATACCGATGCGTGAGGAAATCGAGTGGGGCTATATCATACCGTATATGATAACCGGCATGTTGAACGAGCATCCTCGAACGGCGATAGCATGTCGACAGACGGAGGACAGGGACAAATACGCCGAGTTCTATGAAAAGATGCGTCTGCCTCAGGAGTAAAACTCTCCTACGCCGACAATCAAATAATTAGCCCTGCATTTTAAGCACGTTTTTTTCTTGCCTTTTGTGCGGCTTCGGGTAGATTTTATAAAACGTGTAAGACGAGATTGCTTCGCAATGGTTGTAAAAATGGAGATTTGGCAATGATAGGCAAAAAGATAAGACTCGAAAGGATAATCGACCGCAATTCCCACAGGACGGTAATTATTCCGATGGATCACGGTGTTACGGTCGGGCCTATTGAGGGCCTGGCAGATATGCGAACGGCGGTCGGTAATGTCGTGACCGGCGGGGCTAATGCTATCCTGATGCACAAAGGAATCGTCCGTGCCGGCCACAGAGGCACAGGCAGGGATGTCGGACTGATTATCCATCTTTCAGGTGGTACGTCACTAAGTCCCGATCCCAATGCCAAGGAGCTGATCTGCACCGTCGAAGAAGCAATCAAGCTCGGCGCAGATGCGGTTTCTGTCCATATAAATCTCGGAGCTGAGACCGACAAAGAAATGCTTGTTCAGCTTGGTTATATCAGTGAGCGATGTCTCGAATGGCAAATGCCACTGGTCGCGATGATGTACGTTCGCGGGCCGAAGATTAAAGATGAATACGATGTTAATAATGTCAAGCACGCGGCCAGAGTCGGGGCGGAATTGGGCGCGGATATTGTCAAGGTGGTCTATACCGGCAGCGTGGAAAGTTTCGCCGAGGTAGTCAACGGCTGTACTGTACCGGTGGTTATTGCAGGTGGTGCAAAGATGGGCAGCGATGAGGAAATCTTCAAGATGGTGGAAGATGCACTTAAAGCCGGTGCTGCAGGTGTATCAATCGGCAGAAACGCTTTCCAGCATAAAAACCCGACAAAAATGGTTCAGGCCCTGTCTAAAATGGTCCACAACAATGCCAGCATCGGAGAAGCAATTGAGACGCTGCAAAGCTGAGTCTGCATAAAAAAAGGATGGGCAACGAAGTATAGTTACCCATCCTCCCAAATCAATATTATTTGAAGCTGTGTTACATCTTCATGTTGGTCGCCTTCATGATGCCTCTTTTAATTTCATTCTTACTTTATTTTGGAGCTGCTGGAGCTGCAGGGGCCGCGGGTGCTGCAGGTGCCATAGGCTTTTTCTTTTCAACTTTCTTGCCGGTGACGTCGCTGGTGCCTCTATCTGATTCCATTTGGCCTTTGAGGTTCTTGCCGTCCAGTTTTCCTTTGAAGTCCATCTGGAAGGTACGGTCTCCGAAGCCCATTTCGATAGCAAAGGTTATCTGGTCGCCTTCGATTTTGATGTCCTTCATGGGGACTTCATTGCCGAAGAATTCATATCTGCCGGTTAAGTCTCCGAAAATTCTCATCGTACTCGTGCGTTCGCCGAAATCGGAAACTGTCGTAAGCTCCCATTCTCCCATAAGTGCCGCACCGACACGTTTGCCGTTAGCCTTTATGTCGCCCATCTCACTGCTTAACGTTCCAACCAGCTCGTTACCTTTAATAGTCCCTTCATAAGTCGATTCAAATTCCATGTCTTCAACTTTGCTCTGTCTTGTCAGGGAAAGCTTTCCATTCTCGAACTTGAGGTTGGAAACCGAGTGTTCGCCCATATTTTCAACCCACTTACCCTCAAGCTTGCCATCCTTTGTTTCAGAGATTGTCAGCTTAGCCTCGATGTCCATGTCAAAGCCTTCGATTTTGAAATTGATACCCCACTGGCCCAAAGCAGGACACATCGGTTTTGGTCGTTCTCCGACACCAGACATCTCGGACCAGTCATTTGAGATTGTGAGCATAAGTTTGCCGTCCTTGAGAGTTCCCTTATAATCCGTTGTAAATTGTCGGTCCCCCCGACCCATTGTGCGAGTAAAAGAGAGTTTTTCATCCTCGTATTTGACGTCAGATAACTCAGACGATCCCCACTTGCCCATCAGCTTTCCGTCCTCATTTTTTGTAACAGACAATACGGCGAAGCTCTTTCGGCCTTCGAAGTCTATCGTGACTTCCCAATCCCCCATGATTTCATCACCCGCCAAGGCAAGTGACGTCTGCACCAGCAACAATAATCCGATAACGATAATAGATTTGTAGCCAGCTTTTCTGATTAACATCTGAAACATAGCGTACCTCCTTAAAAATCGTTTTCCAAATAGTCTCTGCTCAATGACAGAACTGAACTTACAAGTTGATAAAAATACTGCAAATTAGCGTAAAATACAACTGTATTTTCAAAAAGAAGTGACTTATTGGCAGGTAGAGGACCTGCTGAATAATGGCATAAGGTATTACAATTGCTATGCTTATGATAAGGGAAAGGTCGAAATATGGATCTTAATGGGGAGAAATATTGTTGGCAGTTACATGCTGATCGCTTGAGCGATGAACTTAATTCTAGAGCATTTTAACATATAGTATTCGTGTGCCCACATGATTCGAACCATCCTTTGGCATCGCTGGCAGTAACGACCTCAAGTGCTTTGGCAATAGCATTTATCGGAAATGTGAATGTAAAAACTTAAATTGCTCTAATGTCGTTTTGAAAACGGTTTTATGTCACGCCTCGGCTCGAATTTCTGTGCTTGAAATTAGTGCTCCTTCCTCCTGCTTTGGGGATTTAGATGCCGGTAGTGTAAACCAGAATGTAGCGCCTATGCCTGCTTGTGAATCCACTCCAATCTGGCCTCCGTGAATTTCTACTATTTTTTCGCATATTGCGAGCCCGGCTCCTGTCCCCACCTGACTCGAATGCAGACGTATGAACATTTTGAAAATTTGCGAGAAGTGTTTTTTGTCGATGCCGATGCCGTTATCCTGTACTTCTATTTTGATGATGTTTTCCATGCTCTCCTGAGCTCTTATCAGAATTTGAGGCTGGCTGTCTTCTTTTCGATACTGAAGCGCATTGATTAGAAGATTTTGCAGCAGTTGCCTGATCAAATCAGGATCGGCATGGACTTTTGGCAGAGTTTCTGAAATTTCAATTGTAGCGCCTGTTTCCTCTAATAAATCCGCAAGTTTCGATTGCTTCAAATGCTCGATGACTTTATTCAAATCGAGCGTTTCAAATTCAGATTCCTCTGTGTTCATCCGCGAATACACCACAAGATCTTCTATCATCTGGGCAATTTTTTTTGCTCCTCCAATCACAAACTCCAGGTTTTCCTTGTCTTCTCCCTCAAGTTTTCCTTCGAAGGAATCTTGTAACAACATTCCGAATGAGGAAATCTTGCGCAGCGGTGCACGAAGGTCATGTGAAGCCATGTGGACGAAATCTCTGAGTTCCGCTTTTGAGATTTCCAAAGCTTCTTCGACTCGTTTTCGCTCGGCGACCTCGTATTGTAATTTTTGTTTGATGGATTTTAACTGTTGCTCAATGTCATTCGCATGTTCCTGGACAACGTTGAGCACCTCTGTAGATGTTGTCGATTTTTTCAAATTCTCGCTCATTTGATCGAACGCTCGTGAGAGCTCTCCAATTTCGTCCTTTGCATCCGTTCCTACTTTGTAATTCAAATTACCCTGGCCTATCATCGTGGTGCCTTTTTGCAAAGCCTTAAGCGGCTCTACTATAGATCTTGTCGCAGCAAGTGCGATGCCGACTGCTAAAAGAACAGCAAAGGCAGATGCCATCAATGCATATGGAAAGCCGTAGATACGTGCTTTAAGGACAGTCTCTTTTGCTGCAGTTAGTTGTTCCGTATAGACTGCTTTGTCTTCAATGATTTGGTTGAGTAACTTCAGTATTAGTGGCTGAAATTCGTTACTGACTTTGGCTGTTAATTCGTCGGCAGTTGCTCCCTGGTCTTTTAAACTGGCTACCTCCATGGCAACGGAACTAACAGCCCTTATTTTTCTTAGTAGTTCTCTGGCGGTTATTTTCCTTCCTGAATTAATATTTGCCATGTTTTCCAGATGATCAGCGCCGGCTTTTTCAAGCTTCCGGATAACTGATTGAAGTTGGCTTTTTTCAAATCCTTCTGTGGTGGTCTGTGATTTGGTCAAAAGGTATATTTGGTGAGCATAACTGTCCATATCACTCATTGTGATTGAGCTGGGAATGGTATCGTTTGTTAGTTCGTCGAATACAGCATGTACAGTCCTGGAATTATTTAAACAGAAGGCAATAACTGTCAGCATTGCCAGGGCAACAAATCCGAATCTCGCGAGTAATCTGGCGCCTATCTTCATCTTCCCTAATCCCTTCTATAATGTTATTCACAGGAACTGGGGGATAGTGACCGCTGCCTTTTATGAGTTGGTCAAGACGAAACCGTGGTTATCTCATTTGGGCAGCGGTACTATCCGTTAGCAATTAAGAACTCCTAATGGATGACAGAATCGCTTATGCTCGATAATACTACAGCGCCACTAAGTAGCAGCATTGAGAGCGCTGAAATAAGCACTTACTGGTTGAAAATGGGTTCCTAAGAGCACTTACCGGGGGGGTAAGTCGTGAAAGGTGACCTAAGGATCTGCTGGCAAAAAGCGTTAACAGTAAAGGTCTTTGCAATTTCTCATCTCTTAAATACATGCTCTACCATCTCATTCTATGTGTGGCGCTGTAGTACGAAAGAGCGCTTAGCGGAAACGAAAAAGGGTACGTTGGACCTCTTGCCCAGGTTACTCTTCCTTTTCGGTTCATTATTAAATTCCAAATTCTCATCTTGGTTAATCGGAGCTTTCGAAATATCGAATCACTGTGTGATTGCTGGTTGTGGCCCTCTAAAAACCTTGTTTCGCAGCCGGAGCAATATGGTGCTTTGAATATTGGTAATCTGCGAAATATGTTGACAGGTTTGGTTAATTGGCGTTTAATTTCCTAAGAAATCAATAAACGAACTAATTAAGAGGAATTGAGTTAGGAATAAATTCAATGAAGCGATTATGGGTAAATGTTGTTCCGTACGAAAAGAGCCTTGCCATCGCTGCGCTGGAAAGCGGGGCTGATGCGGTTGTTTTGCCGGACGG
>CAZQXE010000100.1:7474-11348 GCA_964597115.1 uncultured Pirellulales bacterium
GAAGTGAATGAAATAAAGAAGTGCGCTGAAATCATACACGGAATAAGCGAAAAAGTTTCACTGGTAACGGCCACTATCACCAGTGTCAAACAATTGGGAATGGGCGACAGGGCCTGTTTAGACACCTGCACACAAATGGCCCTTGGTGAAGGTATGCTCATCGGCAATACCGCTTCGGGATTTTTCCTGGTGCATTCCGAATCCATCGACAATCCTTATGTGGCGTCTCGGCCCTTCCGCGTCAACGCCGGAGCGGTGCATGCGTATACTTTATCGCCCGGGGGTAAAACAAAATACCTGGCGGATTTGAAGGCCGGCGATGAGGTACTGGTAGTTAATTTTCAGGGTAAGAGTCAAACCGCATATCTGGGAAGAAACAAGATCGAGAAAAGGCCTATGATGCTCATCGATGCTGAGGCTGACGGCCAGTCGATAAGCCTGGTTCTTCAGAACGCCGAGACGATTCGATTGGTCAGCCCGGACGGCAAGGCGATTTCGGTTACAACGTTGAAACCGGGCGATAAGGTCCTTGGTCATATCGAAAAAGCCGGCAGGCACTTCGGAATGCAGGTCGATGAGACATTAATAGAAAGGTAGAGCGATGGTTTGGCCGGAAGATGTGCTCAGTATAATTTTGGCTACACTTCTTGGCGCGGCAATCGGGCTCGAGAGGGAGCTTAGCGGCAAGTCCGCAGGGCTTCGGACTAATCTTTTAATATGTCTGGGCGCAGCGGTTTTTACCATAATCTCCAGTAAAATGGCGGCAGGGGCAGCGGATTCTGCCACGAGGATTGCAGCTCAAATCGTTACCGGTGTAGGATTTTTAGGTGCCGGTGCCATTATCCAGGACAGAGGTGGCGTGCATGGTTTAACAACAGCGGCGACAATCTGGCTTGTGGCGAGTATCGGAATGGCCTGCGGAGCACGTTTTTATCAACTGGCGATTGTTTCAGCTCTTATTGCAATTGTCGTCCTGATTGGACTTGGTAAACTGGCCAGGCCGCTGGAACGTTCCATGGGGAAAAACAAATCAAAAAAATCTTCTGAAGAGCAAAATTAAATTCAGTCAAAAACCACACAACTTACTTTATTAAATCTTGAATCTTAGGGGGTATCTCGAATTCGATTTGCCTGTATTTATTTAGAATGAGAATACGATTGAATCTTACGGAGGTAAGAATAATGCAGTCCTGCAGAAAAAAACTTATCAGCTCATATTCAGAAACAAAAATGCGTCACCGACACAACAGCAAGTTTCGCCGGCTGGGTTATGCAAAAAAGTGTTATCTCGGCAGTCCAATATACCTTTTATTGAGTATCGGGATATTGTGGATTGCTTTGAACGCTATGGGCGAGAAAACGGTCTTGGCCGGGATGCAACCTTCGAATCAACCGATAGGAAAAGGTAAAGGCATTTATCCGGGACGCGTCGTTTGGGTGCACGATCCCGATGCGACCGATTGGAGAGGTCTGCGCAATGGATACTGGTGGGACAGTGAACATACGAACCAAACGAATGTCAATGAGATGATGTCGCAGGCAATCCGTGGGCTGACTGGAATAGAAGATGGTGCTGATGCGTGGGACAAACTGTTCAGGCATTTCAATAAGACACACGGCAGAAGAGATAACGGATATAAAATTGGCGAAAAAATTGTTATAAAGGTGAATTTTATAAGCTTGATATGGCAGAGCGTTAATGTTAGTCCGATGAATTACGATATGAGGGGCCAAAAAAACTTTGTAAACACGTCGCCGCAAATGATTAACGCCCTGCTGCATCAGCTCGTCAACGTAGTTGGCGTCAGGCAGGTCGATATTTCTATCTGCGATAGTATGGCTTATTTTGCCAATGAGTACTTCAATATAATCCGCAAGGAATTTCCGTTTGTAAAGTGTCTGGATTATGGTGGAAAGTTCGACCGGATTAAAATGATAAAGTCTATGGTTCCACTGTACTGGAGCTGTAATCCGAAAAAATGTAAACAGGACTATATTCCCGTATCCTTTACCAGGGCGGATTACCTGATCAATCTTGCGAATCTCAATCTCCATCTCGGTGCCGGCATTGCGCTCTGTGGGAAGAACCATCACAGCTCGCTGATAAGGTCGCCGGTCGAAGAGAATTATTACGATTTGATTGCGAACACTTTTGACAAAAATTTCGGAATATACAGGAGTATGGTTGACCTGATGGGACATGCACAAATCGGAGGCAAGACCATACTGTATCTGATTGATGGATTGTATGCCGGTGTACATCCTTTAGACATAGCGCCGAGGCAGTGGAATTCTCATCCTTTTGACGGGGACTGGACTTCGAGTCTGTTCGCTTCACAGGACCCGGTTGCCATAGATTCGGTCGGCTTCGATTTCCTCTACGCTGAATATGAAGATTTTCCGAACGAATCGGCGGTGGACGATTATTTGCGCGAGGCGGCACTGGCGAAGGACCCCCCTTCCAGGACATTCTATGATCCGGAACACCGAGGCAATGTCAAAAGACTGGAAAGTCTCGGTGTGTATGAACGTTGGAACAATCCCCAGGACAAGAAATACACCGGCAATTTGGGCACCGGCAACGGAATCGAGCTGGTTACCGTCAGACCTTCAACCGCTGAGCGTGAAGAAGGCTTAATGGCCCCGGGCGCACCTGTGGTCAAGCTCGCGGGTAACTTCAAGTTTACGGAAGGGCCGGCCTGCGATGCCAGGGGCAACGTTTACTTTACCGACCAGCCTAATAACCGCATATGGAAATGGTCGGTCGATGGAGAGCTGTCCGTCTTTCACGAAAATCCCGGTCGAGCGAACGGACTGTTTTTTAATAAAAACGGGAACCTGCTGGCCTGTGCCGATCAGAATAATCAGTTGTGGCTTATCGATATGCAGGGCAATGTCACTATATTGATCAGTGAGTATGAAGGCAAGAAACTTAACGGCCCGAACGATCTATGGGTTGCTCCGAACGGCACAATATACTTCACCGATCCCTTTTACAAAAGGACGTATTGGAAACGCGGACCAATGGAACAGGATGGCCAGCATGTATATTGTCTGAACCCCAACCGCAGGGAGCTTATCCGCGTCGCTGACGACCTGGAACAGCCGAACGGAATCATCGGAACTCCGGACGGCGAATGGCTCTATGTCGCCGATCCCGGAGCAGGAAGAACATATCGATACAAGATAAATCCCAATCGAACCTTGTCTAACAGGCGACTCTTTGCGCCCATGGGCTCGGACGGAATGACTATCGATAACAGGGGCAATATATACATGACCGGCAAAGGTGTCACTGTCTTTAGTCCGCAGGGCAGGAAGATTGAGTACATAGAAGTGCCGGGAAGGTGGACCGCAAATGTTTGTTTCGGCGGCAGGGACAGACGTACGCTCTTTATTACCGCTGAAAACTCGCTCTACTCGCTGCGAATGCGCGTCAGAGGCGTACAATAATTTGCCCTTGTTTCTTGACGGCTTTGGACTTATAATCATCTTCTGGGGGGGGGTTGTTGAAAAATATTTTTTCAGAGACAGACTTAGAAGCGTAGGGAGACTAAAATGAGCGGGAAATTGTTCTTAACTTTACTGCTATTGGCAGTTGCGAAAGCGGGATATGCTGTAGAGGATTCGAATGTTTATGAAAACGACACGTTGGAGACGGTGCCCTCCAAAGCATCATTTCAAAAGGAAAAATCTGATAAGTTAAAAGCCTTCCTGGATGCTGAGGAGATATTAGCTGGTTGGGAAAGCACGTATGGAAGTATCAGAAACATGCGCGTTTCCTACCACGATCGGTTAGTAGATTATATACCTCCTGCTAGTAATCCGAACGAACCATCTCCTGTAAAATATCAGCATACTGAAAGAATCGAAG
>CAZQXE010000101.1:0-11253 GCA_964597115.1 uncultured Pirellulales bacterium
TTAAAAGTTACTGTTCGCGGCGTGAGAATGTACGAATTTATGGATAGACTCATTAACCTGGCAATACCGAGGATCAGAGATTTCCGAGGCCTTAACCGTGAGAGTTTTGACGGTAGAGGTAATTACTCGATGGGGCTGGGCGAACAGAGTGTCTTCCCGGAAATAAACGTGGCAAAGGTAGAGTTTCAGCAGGGTATGAACATAACTTTTGAAACGACGGCCCAGACCGACAATGAAGCACGGAGATTGCTTCAGCTTTTTGGTATGCCGTTCAAGGAGCTTCAGGAGTGAAACTAATAAGATACTATCTTTCAGGAGAAATAAGATTGGAGCTTGTGAATGTCAACTAAAGCGCTGGAAAACAAGGCGGAAAAGAAACAAAAATTTCGTGTAAGACAATATACGCGTTGTAAACTTTGTGGCAGAGCCAAAGCAGTGTATCGCAAGTTCAAGATTTGCAGGATTTGTTTCAGGACATTAGCTAACGAAGGAAAAATACCGGGAGTAAGAAAAGCCAGTTGGTAGTGAAGGCTGTGCTCTAAGTGTAAATTGTAATTTAATGAAAACGATTTACGAGATGTGATATTATGAGTTTGAGTGATCCGATAGCAGATATGCTGACGAGAATTCGCAATGCTATGCGAATAAACAGAAACCAGGTGAACATCAGGGCATCGAAAATCTGCGAAGGTATAGCATCCGTTTTGAAGAAAGAAGGTTACATCGAGGATTTTGACCGTATCGATGACGGCAAACAGGGTATTCTAAGAATTACGTTGAAGTATGATCCGGATGGACATTCTATTATTAACGAGATAACGAGGACAAGTAAACCCGGCTGCAGAATATACGCACCTGTCGACAAGTTACCGCGAGTTTTGGCAGGTTTGGGTATTGCGATTGTTTCGACAAGTAAAGGTGTAATGAGTGACAGAAGCTGTCGCGAGGTCAACGTCGGCGGCGAAGTACTTTGTACGGTTAACTAATGAGTCGCATTGGAAAAAAACCAGTTGATATTCCCGGGGGCGTCAAGGTTGAGCTCAAAGGCCTGTCTATCAAGGTCTCGGGCCCGCTCGGCCAACTCCAGATGGAACATCATCCGCGAATAAAAGTAAAAGTCGACAGTTCCGGTGAGAAAGTATTGGTCGAGAATGATCGGCCCCAGGACCGTCAGAACAAACAGCTCCATGGTACAATGCGTGCCTTGATTGCTAATATGATTACCGGTGTCAGCAAAGGTTTTGAGAGGAAGATGGAAATATACGGTACTGGCTATAATATTAAGGAGCAGGGTGGAAAGCTGGTCTTACAGGTTGGATTTTCCCATCCGATACAATTGGTGGTGCCAAAAAATATTAAGGTAAATATCGATGTAGCTGCGACCCGTGGGAATGATGTTCCGGCAAAATTCACGCTTTCGAGTATTGATAAGAGTCTGCTGGGCCAGTTTGCCGCCGATATACGAAAAGTAAGGCCGCCGGAACCTTATAAAGGAAAAGGCATCCGATACGCCGACGAGCATGTCCGACGCAAGCTTGGAAAAGCATTTGCCTCTTCGGGAGCTGCATAATTGGAATTTGGCTTTTATGAGAATTGACAGAATAAGAAAAGCGACGTTAAGACGTAAATATCATGTGCGTAAGAAAGTCTCCGGGACGCCGGACAGACCAAGACTGTCGATTTTTCGTTCGAACAGGCATATTTACGTACAGATTATAGATGATGTCGCTGGGGCTACGCTTGCTTCGGCAAGCACAAGGACACAGGGATTGCGGGACCAATTGCACGGTTCGTGTAACAAGAAAGCTGCTTCAATGGTAGGTGAGGCAGTCGCAAAGCAGGCTCTTGGCGTTGGTATAAAGTGTGTCTGCTTTGATAGAAATCGATATAAGTTTCATGGAAGGGCCAAGTCTCTTGCTGAAGCGGCAAGAAAAGCCGGCCTGGTCTTCTAAGAAAGAGAAACGATAAAGTCTGGAGAAGAAATTGGCATTAGAACCTGTTAAACTATCGGAACAAGAAGAAAAGCCGTTGGAAGATACGGTAGTAAAAGTATTTCGCTGTTCCAAAGTGGTCAAAGGCGGACGTCGGTTTAGCTTTGCGGCGTTGGTTGTGGTCGGCGACCGTGCAGGCACGGTCGGTATTGGATATGGCAAGGCTAATGAGGTCCCGCCGGCAGTCGAGAAAGCTGTAAAAGATGCCAAGAAATCTTTGCACAAGATAGCTTTAACCGAGCGAACGATTCCGCATAAGGTTGACGGCAAATACAGGGCTACAAAGATAGCGTTGGTCCCGGCCAGTCCTGGTACGGGGGTTATTGCCGGCTCCAGCGCTCGGGCAGTGCTCGAATACGCCGGCGTGCAGGATGTGCTTACAAAAATCTATGGAAGCACTTCTGTGAAAAATGTCGTCAAAGCCACGCTGGATGGTTTGATGAAATTACGCAGTAAAGAAACGGTTGAATCTCTTCGCGGAGTAACAATTACCGTTTAGTGATTGCCGAATTGATAATTGGGTGATTTGAATGTTGAATCATGAAATAACTGCTATTGCAGGTAAACACACGCGTCGCCGTCGTGTTGGCAGAGGTACTGGCTCCGGCATAGGTAAGACATGTGGTCGAGGTCACAAAGGCGGTGGCAGCAGGGCCGGTTCGGTTGCCATCTCGCTTTCTGAAGGCGGACAGATGCCTTTGTTTCGCCGGCTGCCTAAACGAGGCTTCAGTAATTATAAATTCGCAAAACGCTGCGAGATTGTCAATATCTGTCAACTGGAAAGATTTGAGGATGGTGCCGCTGTTGGTGCCGAGCAATTGTCAGACGCCGGATTGATTGATAGTAGCAAAAGCAAAGTTAAGATTCTTGGTAAGGGAGACCTGACCAAAAAGCTGCAGGTAACAGCTAACAAATTTAGTAAATCTGCAGAGCAGAAAATTGTCGCTTCCGGCGGTACGGTGAAAGCAATTTAATTGTCTTTTGTTTGCCGTATCGTTCGGCAAGAATCGTAAAAAAAAACGAGATGTGAAATAATGCTTGGAACAGTAGCCAACATATTCAGAATTCGGGACCTGCGCAACAAGATTATCTTTACGGTGACGTTGCTTATCATTTACAGGGTTGGTTTTCATATTCCTGTTCCGGGTTTTGACCCGGTCGCGATCGAGAAAATCGCAGGATCCAGGGATACAGAAAGTCCACTGGGCAGAGCTGCTGATTACATGCAGATGTTTACCGGTGGAAGACTGGACAAGAGCAGTTTGTTCGGGCTTGGAATTATGCCCTATATCACATCGTCAATTATCCTTATGCTGCTGGGTGAGGTGATTCCAGCTTTAAAAAAGCTGCGCCAGGAAGGCCAGACGGGCCACAAGAAAATACAGGAGTATACGCGCTATCTGACCGTGTTTATATGTGTTGTTCAGTCGATAATGTTTATGAAGTTGTTAGGAGTGGAATCGGCAGGACTGACCTATCCGGGCATGTACCGTCAGGCCATGCTAATGGGTGTTGTCGGTATGACGGCAGGTACTATCTTTTTGATGTGGCTTGGCGAGCAGATAGATGAATATGGAATAGGTAATGGCATCAGTTTGATAATTATGGCAGGCATCGTTTCCAGAATGCCCTGGGCAGTCATGCAGCTTTGGCAAAGTGTTGACTTGAGAGTCGATGCGGTCTCCGACAAGGTGGGACCGGCAAAGATATTATTCTTGATAGCAGCTTTTGTGTTCGTTGTTGCCGGTGCAATATTGATAACACAAGGCCAGCGACGAATCCCTATTCAACAGGGGAAAATGATGCGAGGCCGCCGAATGTATGGTGGACAGAGACATTATTTACCGCTTCGTGTCAATCATGGCGGAGTGATGCCGATAATTTTCGCATCGAGCTTCATGATGTTCCCGCCGATTATAATCAGTCAGTTGGCAAGAATACCAAGTTTGGCTAATTCGGTTATACTTCAGACTTTGCAGGATGCTTTGAGTTTCCGTGCTTACACATATAATGTCTTGTATATGCTGCTGATATTTCTGTTTGCATATTTTTGGGTAACGGTCCAGTTTCAGCCTAAAGAAATGGCAAAGAACCTGCGTGATTCAGGCAGCTTCATCCCTGGGCTTCGCCCGGGGCGCAGGACCGCTGATTACCTGGAGATGGTGATGATTCGAATCACTTATTTTGGCGCTGCGTTTTTAGCGATAATTGCCGTTGTGCCGTCGTTACTGATAATACTACTTGGGATTAATCCCAGCATAGCCAATTTTTTAGGCGGCACGGGATTGTTGATAGTTGTAAGTGTCTCGCTGGATCTGGTTCAGAAAATAGAGGCCAACCTGTTGATGCGCAGCTATGATGGTTTCAGTGATTCCGGCAGGATAAAAGGAGCATATGGATGAGAATAGTTCTTTTAGGTGCCCCTGGTGCGGGCAAAGGAACACAGTGTAAGAGTATTGTCAGCCGGTATGGTCTGCTTCATTTATCCAGCGGTGATATTTTGCGGCAGGAAAGAGCCACGGGTACTGAATTAGGGAAAAAGGCTAAAAGCTATATGGATTCCGGTGCACTTGTGCCGGATGAGATAATAATTGAAATGATGGCTGAAGCGATAGAGAATGCCCCGGATGCCGGTTTTATACTGGACGGCTTCCCGAGAACCGTAAACCAGGCTGTCGAACTTGATAAATCGTTAGCCGAAAGAGGCCAGGAAATAGATATTGTCCTGAATTTGGAGATTGATGATTCGGTAATTGCCAGGCGGATGTCTGGAAGAAGGAGCTGTCCCAAATGTGGAGCTGTTTACCACATTGAGAACTTAAAACCTAAAGTTGAAGGTGTATGTGATAAAGATAATACTGAACTTGTCCAGCGACCTGATGACAGGCCAGAAGTAGTTGAGAATCGTTTGGAAATTTACCATCAGCAGACGGAACCGCTGGTGGATTACTATAAAAGCAACAGTACTGTTTACGACATCAATGCTGAAGGAAGCGCTGACGAGGTAAAGGCTTGTGTTTTTGAAAAGCTGGACGCCCTCGTCAAAACATGAGATGCCAATTGTGTATAGAATCATGAGATAAGAGATTAAATGGCTATAACGCTTCGCAGCCGAAGAGAAATTGAGTTGATGCGTAAGGCAGGCGCTGTTGTAGCAGATGTTCTTTTAAAACTAAAGGAGATTGCAGAGCCGGGAATTACTACTGCGAAACTGGACAGCGTAGCTTTGCAAATGGCTGCTGATGCCGGGGCCGAGGTTTTGTTTAAAGGTGTTCGTACTCCGTTGTCGGGGATCCCGTTTCCGGGTGCTATTTGTGCCTCGATAAATGAACAGGTTGTTCATGGGATTCCTTCAGAGAGTACAAAGCTTAGAGACGGTGATATTCTCGGTATTGATTTTGGCGTCAGACTTAACGGATACTGTGCAGATTCCGCAGTTACTATTGCCATTAGTGAAATTACTGAGGATAAACGCAGGCTTATGGAAGTAACAAAGCATATTCTGGATACAGCGATAGAAAAATCTGCGCCGGCTGTCAGATGGAGCCAGATAGCCGCCGAAATGCAGCAATACGCTGAATCGGCAGGTTTTTCGGTTGTGAAAGATTTTGTTGGGCACGGTATAGGCAAAAAAATGCACGAAGAACCGAGAGTGCCCAATTTTGTCAGCAGGGAGTTGCTGGATGATGATATTGTTTTGGCAGAAGGAATGGTTCTGGCTGTAGAGCCGATGGTTAACGCCGGTTCCAGTGCTGTTCGGACATTGAGAAACGGATGGACAGTAGTAACAAAAGATGGGAAATGCTCGGCTCACTTTGAGCATACGATCGCAATCACGGAAAAAGGTTGCGATATATTGACTGTGAAAGAGTAGTGAATCGTGACTCTAACGAATTAGAAGTCATGAAACAGGAAAAATGGCAAAGAAGGAAGCAATAAGATTGCAAGCTAAAGTGACCGACGCTTTGCCGAATGCGATGTTTAGAGTGGAACTGGAGAACGGACATAAGGTTCTGGCGCATGTTTCGGGCAAAATGCGCATGAATTTTATTCGGATTTTGCCTGGTGATACGGTTATAGTCGAAATGTCGCAGTACGACTTAAACAGAGGCCGAATAGTCTTACGGCATTAGTTATGGCTACGTGATGAGACCTGAAATACGACCGTTAGAGTAGGTATTAAAAATGAAAGTCAGAAGTTCTGTAAAACGTATTTGTGAGAATTGTAAGATTGTTCGGCGTAAGGGCATTGTGCGGGTGATATGTTCGAATCCGCGTCATAAACAAAGGCAGGGCTGATTAAATCTTGAAGGGCCGATTGTGAGACAGAATACGAGATACGACAAGGAGCTGATATGCCGCGTATAGTTGGTGTTGATATTCCCAATGAAAAATCCATATGGATTTCACTTACTTATGTAGTTGGTATAGGTAAGCATACGTCAGAACAGATTTTGAAAGAAGCTGGGATCGAAAAAAGCACACAAGCGGGTAAACTCAGCGAAGATGAGCTGAGTCGCATTACGCAGATTATCGACCGGACTTACGTAGTGGAAGGTCAGCTTCGCAGGCAGGTCGCTCAAAATATAGCTCGCTTGCGTGATATAAATTGTTATAGAGGCCTTCGCCACAGAAGAGGCTTGCCCGTTAGGGGACAATGCACTCAGAGTAATGCACGCACACGGAAAGGCCCGAGAAAGACTGTCGCGGGCAAGAAAGGTGTGAAGGAGAAGCGTTAAGGTAGAATTGCATATATTTTAGCTGCTATATTAGAGGATTTTTCTACGTAATGGCAAAAAAAACGAAAAGAAAAGTAAGAAAAAATGTCGTCCGTGCCATGGTGCACATAAAAGCGACATTTAACAATACGTTAATTACGGTAACGGATATGGATGGTAATACGGTGTGCTCGAGTTCGGCCGGCTGTGTAGGCTTCAAAGGCTCTCGTAAAAGTACGCCTTTTGCTGCTCAAAGGGCCGCACAGCTTTGTGCAAATGCAGCTATGCGTAATGGTGTGCGTGAAGTTGAGATTAGGGTTAAGGGACCTGGTTCGGGTCGAGAATCTGCTATCTCAGCCCTGCAACAGGCAGGATTGCGTATCGCTTCAATAGAAGATGTTACTCCGCTGCCGCATAATGGTTGTAGGCTACCGAAGCGGAGAAGAGTGTAAAAAACCGTATATAGAGACTTTTTTGGAGATGAATAAAACAGATGGGACGTTATCTGGGTTCATCCTGTAAACACTGCCGTCGTGAAGGAATGAAGCTGATGCTTAAGGGCATCAGATGTGAGACGGCCAAGTGTCCAGTCGAGAAAAAACAACGTAATCTGGCCCCCGGTATGCATGGGTGGCGCAGAAGCAGAGCAAGTGAGTATGCTGTTCGACTCCGCGAAAAGCAAAAGGTAAAGAGATACTATGGGATTCTGGAGCGGCAGTTTATGAGGTATTTTCACAAGGCTGAGCGTATCAAAGGTAATACTGGCGAGACGTTGCTGCAATTGTTAGAAAGACGCCTTGACAATGTTGTATACAAGTTGAATTTTGCGCCGTCACGTAAAGCTGCAAGGCAGATAATTGCTCACGGTCATGTCTATGTGAATGGACGCAAGGTGAATATAAATGATTATACTACGAAAATCGGTGATAAAATAACGATCAAAGGTTCCGAAAAAAGCGTTAAAAAAGTAAAAGAGCAATTGGAAAGTAACCCAAATTTTACGACACAGAACTGGTTGCAGTTATCACGGGAAAAACCCGAGGCTACTGTTGTCGCTTTGCCCTCTCGAGATGACATTCAGATTCCCGTTGAGGAGCAGTTGGTTGTGGAATTTTGCTCGAGATAGATATAAATATAATCTTAAGTTTATAGTGTTGAGTTTTTTAATAAAGTGCGATTAGCTTAAAACTCAAGACTGATATAGGAGATTCGTATGCGTGTTACATGGCGTGGTTTGGAGTTGCCGACTCGTGTTGAACGGGACACGATGGTATCGAGCGATAAATATGGCCGATTTTATATCGAGCCTTTCGAGCGTGGTTTCGGAACTACTATTGGTAACAGCCTAAGACGTATATTACTTTCCTCCTTGGAAGGAAGCGCCGTCACATCTATCAAGGTTGCGGGCGTTAACCATGAATTCAGCACGATAAGCGGAGTAATAGAGGATGTTACCGATATTGTTTTGAATATCAAGAGTCTTGTAATTCGACTGCATGACGAGGGACCGAAAACGATGAGTGTCTCAGCGAACAAAGCCGGTGTCGTAACGGCGGGTGATATAGTCGCTGATCCGGCTATTGAAGTAGTGAACAAAGACTTGGTGCTGGCTACCTTGACGGAAAAAGTTAATTTTGAAATGGAAATGGTAGTTGAGAACGGTCGTGGTTATATACCGGCTTCCGAACGAAGTGCTATCGCAGACAGATTCGACCAGGAAATCGGGAGAGTAATGATTGATGCCGTATATTCACCGGTTACAAGAGTACGCTATACAACCGAAGATACCCGCGTAGGCCAAAAAACTAATTATGATAAACTGATTTTAGAAGTTTGGACGAATGGAACGGTCACACCCGAAATGGCTTTGGTTGAAGCTGCCAAAATTTTACGTAAGCATGTTAATCCGTTTGTGCAGTTTTTTGAGCTTGGCGACCAAACCGTTGCCGCCTCTCAAATTGCCGAGCCGGACTCGGAAGAACCAGCGGTAGACGAGGAACTCGCTCAGAAACTGAATATGCCGATTCAGGAGTTAGAGCTTTCGGTAAGGGCAAGTAACTGTCTTGAATCGGCAAAGACCGAGACGGTTGGCCAGTTGGTTAAAATGACGGAAGCGGACTTGCTGAAAATTCGCAGCTTCGGCAAAACTTCCCTGCGGGAAATCAGGAGAAAGCTTGCCGACATTGGTTTATCTTTGGGAATGACAGACATTAATAGTTAATTTTAACAGTTGAGATTGATGATATTAACAGGCAGTATTGCCGGATAAGAGAGATTTGAGTATATGCGTCATAGAGTAGCAGGACGTCGGTTAAGTAGAACAAAGGAACATCGTCTGGCCATGCGACGAAATATGGTCGCTTCGCTTATCCAGCACGAGACGATTTCGACCACAATAGAAAAGGCCAAAGAAGTAAAACCTTTTGCCGAGAAGTTGATAACGCTGGCTAAGAAGGGCACGTTGCAGAACAGGCGTCGTGCTATAGCTCTGCTTGGAAATCGCAACATGGTGGACATTGAAGAGGGTGAAGAGGTCGGCAAAGGCACTGTAATAGGAAAATTATTCAGCGAGCTTGGCCCCAGATACCTTGACAGGCCGGGCGGTTATACAAGGATTGTCCGACTGTCTTTAAGAAGGCTGGGTGATAACGGCCAGCTCGTATTGTTGCAGTTCATAGGCGCCGACGAAAAACCGTCTAAAAAGAAAACAAGACGTTCTGCCAAAAAAGGTTCGAAGAAGAAGGTAGAAAAAGCGGATGTCCAGGAAGCCGCTGAAATAGAAGAACCTGTAGAAGCTGATATGACTGAAGAACCAGACGAGTCTGCGGAGACGCAGGATTCTGAAGATCAGGATAACCAAAAGCAGTAACGTATACTTTGCGGAATAATCTTACAATGAATGTGGATGATTGTCTATTTTGCAAGATTGTTGCAGGAAAGGTTCCAGCTGCAAAAATATTCGAAGACGATGACGTTCTCGCTTTTATGGATATTGGTCCCATAAGCGACGGACACAGTTTGGTGATCCCAAAGCAGCATTTTGAAAAGTTGCATGAATGTCCACCTGAAGTCTTAATTAAGGTTGCTTCGCAGCTTGGCAAAATTGCCGGGGCAGTAGTGGCAGCGATGAATTCTGACGGTTACAATATTTTGTGTAATAATGGCAGAGCAGCGGGCCAACTTGTGAAGCATTTGCATTTTCATATTATCCCTCGCAATGTAAGCGACGGCGTCTTTAACCGCTGGCCTTCTTATAAATATGAAGACGGAAAGATTGAAGCAATCTCTGCTGAAATTCGTGAAAAATTATAATTTCACTTGAGGTTCTTTTGATTAAAGGTGCTTCTTGTGTTATTCTATTGGTTCTTTGATTACGGCATTCGAGCGACGAAAAAATAAAATTCGAAAATGATCGCGGGGTAGAGCAGTCTGGTAGCTCGTCGGGCCCATAACCCGGAGGTCGCAGGTTCGAATCCTGCCCCCGCTATTCCTAAGTCAAGCAGGCATAACCACTTAGTTGTGCCTGCTTTTTTAGTTGGTGACAGGCGTGTAGATAAAATGTAGACAAATTCATTTGTAATCGACACGTCAGGCACACGACATCAGCACAAAGACAACCTTCGGTATACTGGATTTAGGTTCAGAAAGAAGAAAGGAAGGTTGTCATGGCCCATCTTTACAGGCGCCGGAGGCAGTTTTGGATTTGTTATTACGTCAACGGCAAGAGAATTCAGAAATCCCTCGACACGGATAATGAGCGTATCGCCCGGGACAAGAAGCGCAAGATAGAGTATCAGCTCTCCATAGGGGACCTTCACGTCGCGAGCAAACTGCCGCTGCCGAATGTGTTGGAGGATTTCTGCAAGTACATTGAGATCACACGAACCTACAAGTCGTACAAGAACGACATTAGTCGATTGAGAGTATTCTTTGGGCCAATCTGTGAGTCTCTGAAGCCATGTCCTCCTGGTGTAAAGCGAGGTCGTAAGTCCTCCAAACCCGTAGCGGACAAATATGCAGGCGCTCATGTGAAGGCTAAGTTGCTCGAGGATGTCTCACCTGAAGTTATAAACCGCTTCTTGGCTAACCGTGCACAGATAGATGGTTGGGCTCCCAGGACATCGAATTTGATGCGCCAAGTCTTACACAAGTTGTTTGCGTATGCCATCAAGCATCACGGGTTTCAATCCCGAGATAGCCACTATCTCAATCCAGTTGCCGGAGTAGACCGTTTGCGCGAGCCGGCACCACAGATACGGTTTCTTTCGCTCGAACAGATCAATGAGCAATTGGAGATTCTGGAGGATAATCGTAGGATTCGTGCAATGACAGCCACGTATGTTTACGCCGGACTCAGGCGAGAGGAGGCGTTGTGGTTAACTCACGATGATGTCGATTTGCCTGACCGTCTTATCAGAGTAAGGGCCAAGACGATAGATGGTGAATTCTGGCAACCGAAAACCAAACGGAATCGCGTAGTACCCATTAGTAATACCAATACCGATTAATCAATGCGCTTAGCATAAGAGGCCCGACAGACAGAT
>CAZQXE010000102.1:0-11149 GCA_964597115.1 uncultured Pirellulales bacterium
CAACCATTACGCCTGCGGGCAGAAACCTTACAGCTACAAGAAACAAATAAAACAAAGCCCCTGCAACACCACAACCAAGATAGAAAAACAGAAATCTTTTGCTGCCCCAGTGGTGTTCAAGTACCGGGCCGAGGAAAAACAGACCAATCATATTCAAAAAAATATGTAAAACAAAAGCAGGATGGTGCAGAAACTGATAAGTAATCAGTCGCCAGGGCTGTATAATCCGGCCCAGAGATGTCGAATCGAGCTGACACCAATCATAGATAAAAACGCCGAGTGGTTTAATGATTATTGAAACCAAAAACACACCGACATTTATAATAAGCAGCCACTTCACGACGGGGGAAATCTTTGGAAAGCTCATCCGCATCTGAGGCGCATTCCGGAATCGCGAATGAAAATCCGCCTGAGTGTAATCTCTATCGTAAAGTCCCATAACGTTGCTCTTGATTAGTAATCTAACCCCGTATAATGACTCTACGATAATATCGTCAATTTTGTGCTATGTCCATATTAAAAAATCCGAAGCTCAGGATTTGGCTTTCCCTGGCTTTATTCTTTCAAAAACAAACATTAAAACCACACCGAGCACAATCATAACGATGCTGATATTCTGTGATATTGTAAGACCGTCAAATTCAAACGGATTATCATCGCGCAGGCATTCGATAATAAAACGGGCTATGCCATAAAGTATTAAGGCAAGGGCAAACGTGCTACCCGGTTTGGTAAAGAGTTTGTGCTTGTTTTTTGACATGCCGGCACGTTTGGATCTTCGCCAGAAAAGATACAATATTAAAAATAAAATCGCCCCATTAATTGACGAATACAATTGAGTGGGATGAACAGGCAAACATCGGTATTGCCCTTTTGTAACCATATCCTTCTGCTCGTCAGTTAAATCTTCGAATGATTTTAAGCCGTAGAACGTTTCGCCGTCGTTATAAGAAAAGAATTCATAAGGCAATTTCAAGTGCGGTTCAGCTCGGTCTCTTTTTGGGTTTGGGTATATCTGGTTGTAATAAGCATCTGAGCCGTATGGGAAGCGAACTGCCCAGGGTAAATCCGCCGGTTTTCCAAAGCAGCAGCCCCTCATAAAACAGCCGATTCTACCAAAGACAATAACAAGTGTCAGGCCGATAAGTAAAATGTCAAGATATTGACGGATGGGGAGCTTGTGGTACAGGAGATACAAAAAGATAACGGGAATAACAAGGATCACGGCGCCGTAAAGCTCCAAGCCGCCACGCCAAATCGCAAAGACAGATAGCAAAGTGCCATCGAGCTTGTCAAAATGGTGAATAACATAAAAGGTACGGGCCCCGACTACACCAGCTATCAATGCGTAAAGAGCCCCGTTTGTAACGAACTGCGGATTGGATGTTATATCGCGACTGAGGTACCTTATTATTGAAACGGCTGCAAGAAAACCAATAACCAGCATCAAGCCAAACGTGTTCAAAGGCCAGTTAACGAAAGGTATTTTGAAAAGTTCAGGATGCATCTATTTTATTGCGTATTGCTTTGTGTCCTTACGTTTAAGTGATACGCATCATTCGCCGCTGTTACTTGCTGCTTTCAATTTTATTATCTTTACCGAGCACAACAACTTTCGGCTTAAATCCTTTGACTTCTTCAGGTGTGAAATAACCGAAACCGAGAATGATAACAAGGTCCTTCGGCTTTACCAGCCGGGCTGCCGCACCGAGTATCACGACTTTGCCGGAGTTGGCTTCCGCCGGAATAACATAGGTCTCCAGCCTGTTACCGTTGTCCAAATCGGCGATCAGGACAAATTCGTAAGGCAAAATACCCGCAGCCTCCATCAGCATAGAATCTATCGCTATACTGCCTGGGTAGTGCAGCTTAGTCTCGGTGACCGTTGCACGGTGTAACTTGCTTTTTAATAACTTTACAAACATAATTAAACGCCCAAGCCTCTATTTACTAATTGCTATCGACCATTTTGAGCTATTATACACCACTATTTGCCCACGTCCACCAGAATATTGTCAATCAGTCTAGCAGTATCGATTTTGACGGCTATCGCCGCAAGGACTTTGCCGGCAACCTTTTCGATATCCTCAAGCGTTTCGGCATTAACGATACTTATATATTCTATCTCTATCGACGATACCTGTTGCAGAATCTTTCGCATCTCGACAATTATCCTCCCGGTATCCTTGACACCCTCGTCAATCATAGCCTGGCACTTCTGAAGCGATTTATAGATATTCGTAGCGTCCTTTTTCTGTTGTTCAGTCAGATATTGATTTCTGCTGCTCACCGCTAAGCCATCCGGTTCGCGGATTGTGGGGCAAATAACGATTTCCAAAGGCATATTCAAATTCGCGACCATCCGCTTGATCACAATAGCCTGCTGGGCATCCTTTTGGCCGAAATAAGCAACGTTGGGAGTTACGATGTTGAACAACTTGGCACAAACGGTAGTCACTCCGCGAAAGTGTTCCGGCCGCAACCGACCGCACAACGGCTCGGTCAATTTATCAACGTTCACCCATGTAAGATTCTCCGCAGGATACATCTGTTTCGGCGTCGGAGCAAAAACCACATCCACACCGGCTTTTTTGCAAATCTCCAGGTCGGCTTCCAAAGGTCGTGGATATTTCTCAAAATCTTCGCCCGGACCAAACTGTGTCGGATTGACAAAAACGCTGACTACAACAAAATCGCAATCTTTCACCGCCGCTTTGACCAATGAAACGTGGCCGACGTGCAAAGCACCCATTGTCGGTACAAGGCCGACTTTTTTGCCCTCGCTGCAGGCAGCTCTTACCAAAGCTCGAACCGATTCTATTGTTTCTGCGATTTCCATGTTAATTTGTTACCGTGTAATATTTTATCTTTTTTCTCAGGTATTCGATATCTTCATCACGTTCACAATTGAATTCCGATGCAGATATACGAATAACCGGACACTTTTTCCAGTCCGCAAAAAGCTGCTCGTAGTCGGTTCTCAGCTCCTTCAAGAACTTCAGTTGAATTTGCTGTTCGTAAGGCCGATTTCGGCTGTGGATTCGCTTAAGGCAGTTTTGCGCCGAATCCTGTATATATATCACCAATACAGGTTCGGCAACTTTCGCTGCCATCGGAGGATATATGTCCTCGTACATGGTTAACTGGTGATCATCGAGCAATCGCCTGGCGTATATTGGCTCTTTATCAAAGACATAATCGCTGATATATATCCGCCCCTTTTCCAACTGGTTCGGGTCCAGTTGTCTTGCCCTGCTGGTTAGAAAAAATAGTTGCGAATCCAGGGCCAGCTCTTTTCTGCCGGCGTAAACATCCTTCATAAATGGATTCGTATCGTAAGGTTCCAACAGCATGTCACAACTCAATCTCTCGGCCAATTTTTTCATCAGAGTTGTCTTACCTACACCGATAACACCAGCTATACTAATAAACTGTGGTTTTTCGACATCAAGCATAAAATCACAGCCGTTTAATCGAGCAGCTAATTCGCTTAGCCATTCCTTCATAACCGGATGGACCAGACTACTATCGAGCTGGCAAAGTCCTTTGAGAACAAAAGAGCGCATATGCATCTGCGAATGCGGCACGGTCAAATCGAGACTGTCTATGATTTCATCACCGAATAACAACAAGTCAAGGTCAATCGTCCTCGATGACCATTTTTCCTTACGTTTCCTGCCGAGTGCAGTTTCGATATTTTTCAGTTTCTCAAGAATATCCATTGCACTACTTGATGTTTTCAGCTTCGCAACCACGTTTAGATACATCGGCTGATCAGCCTGCCCTAATGGAGCGGTCTCGATGATGTCACTTACTCGGACAAGCTTAATCCCCTTGGTTTCGGCGAGCATCTTGACGGCACTATCGATGTTGGCCTTTCTGTCGCCCAGGTTGCTCCCCAAACCGATATATGCGATTATTTCTGCCATCAAGATATAGATTTGATGCGTTCAAGTGCTTCTTTGACGTTTTCCGGCTGGCCGAATGCTGTCAGTCTGACATAACCTTCTCCGGCTGAGCCAAAGCCCGCGCCGGGAGTGCTTACAACGTGTGCCTTGTTGAGCAACATATCGAAAAATTCCCATGAGCTCATACCTTTAGGCGTCTTGAGCCAGATATACGGCGCGTTAACACCGCCATAAACGGTATAGCCGATTTTGCCAAGAGCCTCGCGGATGAGCTTTGCATTGCCCATATAAATATCGATAGTCTCTTTAATCTGCTTTTTGCCATCTTTTGTATAAACGGCTGCCGCTCCGGCCTGGGTGATATACGATACGCCGTTAAACTTGGTGCAGTGCCGTCTTTTCCAAATCGGTCCTACCTCAACCGCCCTGCCGTCTTTTGTGTAGGCCTTCAATTGCTTCGGTACGACAGCAAAGCCACATCGAACGCCTGTAAAACCTGCGGTCTTGGAGAAACTTCTGAATTCTATCGCTACCTCTTTGGCACCATCGATCTCGTATATAGACTGTGGAATATCCGGCTCGCTGATATACTCCTCGTAAGCAGCATCGAAGAGGATTATCGCCTTGTTCTTACGAGCGTAATCGACCCATTCGGCAAGTTGCTCTTTTGTCGCTACCGCACCGGTTGGATTGTTCGGAAAGCAAAGATAAATCAAATCGACCTTTTCGGCAGGCGGTTCGGGCACGAAATCATTCTGCTCGGTGCACGGCATATAGACGATTCCATCGTACCTGCCCTGCTCAGCCGGTCCGCCGGTCCTGCCCGCCATAACATTCGTATCCACATACACCGGATAGACCGGATCGGTTACCGCTACTACGTTATCCAGCCCGAATATCTCCTGCATATTGCCGGTATCGCACTTTGCCCCATCGCTGATGATTACTTCGTCGATATCGATATCGACACCGCGAGTCTTGAAGTCGTTCTCGCTAATGGCCTCTCTTAAGAACTCGTAACCAATACCGCCGTCATCGTAGCCTTTGAATGTCTCTTTCCGGCCCATCTCATCGATCGCCTTTTTCATCGCTTTGATGACAGCAGGTGCCAGCGGCTCGGTTACATCGCCGATACCCATACTGATGATTTTAGCATCCGGATGAGCCTCTTGAAACGCCCGTCTTCTTCGTCCAATCTCCGGAAACAGATACCCGGCCTGCAATTTCAAATAATTTTCATTAATTAACGTCATGTTAAGACCTCAATACTTGATTCTCGATTCTCAATTATAGAAGTGTGTAATTGTATTGTCGGATAAGAATCGCGTCAACCCTGTTAGTGATAATACAGAGGAAGGATTATCTTATGGAATGAAGAAAAATCTTTAACGGAATCAAGGGCATGTTTAGCCGTTGCCGCCCTGGCAACGGTCAAGACTTCCTTGCAAATTTGACGCCAACCATTGAGGAGAGTGGTTAGTTTGATTATGCGGTTATGAGCCCTTCGGCTCAAAAGTTATAAGCAATATCGGTTAAATCGTATTGTCTTGCTACTTTGATTTCTTCCCAGCGGTCTAAAGAACGAAAGTCTATCTCAAATTCTCTAACGATACCTTTGTCTAAATATTCCTTTTTATAAATTAATGTATTGTCCTCAAAAACCAACGGGACAATAAAACCCTTATCAGCCCGGGATACTTGACATTCTCTTCGGTCAGATAAATCGAATAAAGTCAAAGCTGTTTTCGGCCCCCTCTGGTAGCACGTAGTCAGCCACTCCTGTACTATAAAAAAAACAGAATCGCCTGACCACAAATAAACATCACCAAAAATGCGTTCCCCGAAATCCAGGTTATCTATTTTCAAATTGAAATAAGGCGGCCCATACCTGATTTGGCCGGCAATTTCCAAAACCGCTTTATATCGCCTGTCAGGAGATTCCGATTTTGCGCTCATCTTTTTTTTACACTTATCAGCCCTGGGCATCAGTACAACCGCCACGCAACACCTCCACTTAAATGTCCGGAAAGATAATTTTTTTATACCTGGAATTTAAAAAGATTCTCGCCTTCTATTATTAATTTAAACCGAAATGGCCTGATACGCAAAAAAAAAGTGATAAAAAACAAAAAACCCACCTTAGGCTGGATTAATTCCAAGGCATAGGACTGCTCATAACAACCATGCCGACTAAAGCGACTCACCGGACAGGCTTATTAGACACCGGTCTACCAAGCCAAAGCCTGGCAATGTCCGGATTGGCAAAGACAATAACACTCGCAGGTGAATGCATCCGAGCCATTGACTCGTAAAATTTGGCCAGATCCCATGCAATCTCATCGGGGTGCCTAACAACAATGGCACAACGGTGACGTATCTTGTCCCTGCCCAGCTCCTTGTTCTTTTTTAACGCCCGTCGTATGCCCTCATGTGTCAGATTTATAACAGCACTCGGAGCTATTTCAAGCAGCTCATCAACCGGTGGTTTGATTCGTTCATCCTTGATATGAACCGACTCGTACTCTATGAAATCTTCATCCGTGACAGTACCGTGTGCTATGGCATTAATGAATCGTCCCTCGTTCTGGATTTCGTATCCGATAGGCATAAGTCAGCTCCTTCAAAATTACAGCCAACTATTAATTATACGGTTTCCACATAAGCCCAATCTTCTCGAAATCTTGCCGAAATAATCACTGTCCTTCGGCGTCATAAACAGGCCGCATGGAAAACCAACGCCCTAATCACAAACTACAAATCCAAGATGTGTTCGCTCGCTAACTAACGGTAAATATACACCACTGCCAAAATTTTTCAAGAAAAAAAGTGAAAAAAAGCGGCGGCGGTTTGGAATAAAAAAAGAACTACCTCAGGCGACTAACGGCAAGTTCAGCCGCTTTTGGACTTAAGCCTTTACATATAATCCGGTGAGTTAATTAGAAAAAGGCCTTTATCACCGGTGTAGCTTTTGGGTAATCTGAGCGACGTGTTTGCCCTGGAATCTTGCGATTATCAGCTCATTCTCTGTTGGCTGACGAGAGCCGTCGGCACCGGCAAGGGTCGTCGCTCCGTATGGTGTGCCGCCCGTAATTTCTTCCATGTTGAGCAAATTCTGCAGCGAATAAGGCACGCCGGCAATAATCATGCCGTGATGCAACAGCGTTGAATGAAAACTGGTTATCGTTGTCTCCTGGCCGCCATGCTGAGTCCCTGTGCTTGCGAAAACGCTGCCTACCTTGCCGATCAGAGCGCCTTTGAACCACAACTGTCCCGTCTGGTCGAGGAAGTTCCGCATCTGGGCACACATGTTGCCGAACCGAGTCGGTGTCCCGAAGATAATCGCATCGGCCTCGGCCAAATCATCAGGTTTGGCAACAGGAATATCCGCAAACATCTGGCGCGCTGCCCTGGCGCCGCTTTTTTCAAGTTCCTCTTTGGAAATAAGTTCCGGAACCTGCAAGAGAGTCACATCCATTTCCGGAACCTGGCGAGCGCCTTCGGCTACGGCTTCCGCCAGTTGATAAACGTGACCGTACATGCTGTAGAAAACAATACTGATCTTCGCCATGACTAATCTCCTTATTAATCGTTAATTCCAAACCTCAATACGTCCGTATGGTTTCCGTGGTTCAACACTTATATCTCATCGCTTCTCTTGAGGTCCGTCTGGAACATTTTGCTTCGCGTTTTCGACCTTCACGTACTTTCCAACCTGTATCCTGTGCCACAGGTTTGCAAGGCCTCGTGCCCTGAAAAATAATATAATTGCAAGACCGAATTGTACAACCGCCGAAAGCCCTGCCTGCAACGCTAACCTTACGAATATCGATTCTCTTCCTTCAGTCGCAGCATACCAGAGACTCGTGATGAATTGAGAAAGTTGAGGTATCGCTAATAAGAACACAAGCACTGCGGCGACAGAAAAGCCGATAGCCTGAATATCTTCTGAACTAAGGGTTGTACTCAACTCAACGTTATCATCCTCTTTCACAATAAAAAACGCCAAACTTCGACTATATCTAAGAAGAACAATTCCCGCTATTGCAGTCAGAATAAAAGGTGTCGAAATACCAATGAACATCCATCGGCTGAAAAGATTGTCGCTTTGATATCTCGGCACCACAAGAACGGAACTAATAAATCCAAGCAGCGGCAACGATTGAATAATCGCATATACACCGAGCAACTTAAGGACGAACGCACCCAATTCACGCTTAGTCATTTTTTATCTCACTCAATCAAGCTATCGTTTATATGGTTCTCGCATAGCATCTCTGTTTTCTTTTTATTCAATTACCAGCCCAAACACTTTAATCAAGAAGCTAAAGGTCAGGGGAAGCTCACATTCTGAGAATTAATCTATACCGGCTTATAGTTATTTTCAAGAAAAAAATGAAGGCGGAACAAGCATATTGACACTTGAATTTGGCACGAAAATCCGTTATAATAAACTTTTGGGTGATTTGCTATTAAAGCATTCCTCGAATGCTTCGGCTGGTGAGGTTCGGTAATGAAAAAAAGAATTTTAACAGCATTGCTGTTGGTTTTATGCGTAACATACGCAGCCTTTGGTGATCAGCAAAACAGGCCGAAAGTTATATTGCAGACCAACTTCGGCGATATCGGCCTGGAACTCTATGCCGACGAGGCACCCATAACCATTGAAAACTTTCTGATGTACGTGAACAGCGGTTTTTACGACGGCCTTGTGTTCCACCGAATAGTCCCGGAATTCGTAATCCAGAGCGGCAGCCACTATTATTCAAACGGCAGAGCGCAATCGCGACAAGCCGAGGCCCCCATAGAAAACGAAAGCTATAACGGCCTGAGTAATTTGCGCGGAACTATCGCTATGGCCCGGTACAGCAGTCCGAATTCGGCCACATCATCGTTCTTTATAAACCTTCTGGACAATCCCTTCCTTGACCGTGCAGAAGCCGCCGACGGATACGGATACTGCGTCTTCGGTCACGTCATCAGCGGCATGGACGTCGTAGATGCAATCGCTCAGACGCCAACGCAAAGCATAAGCTACAACTTTCCCGAGTTTCCATTTCCGGAGATAGTCTACCTTGAAACAGCGAGCATCGCCCCCCCGGGCTACTGGATTACATGTGACCTTAACAACGACGGTATCGTTGACTTTAGAGATTTTGCCATTTTCGCATCGAGCTTCACGTCAGCATCGGACGACCTGACCGCCGATTTGGATAGTGACTCGGAAATCAACGCAAAAGATATAGCACTGCTGGCCCAAAACTGGCTGACAACAGCCGACTGGTACGAATAAGGTAGGGTGCGATGTTTCGCACTACAACGCTTTGTCATTCCTTCATCACGATTTTTTCGTGAATCAAGGACAAGTTTGCATCCCGATTCATCGGGGCGAAGAACCTCAACGAAAGATGCAATTCTGTTTAATAGATTTACCCCTAAACAACCCCTGCTGGATTTGGTTTGTTTCGCAGTAGATTGGTGCAGTATACATATTAAAAAGGCCGAGCTAAGCCCGGCCTTTCGGTTCTTAAGCATTGTTGTCTGCTTAGCAGGGAATTACATTCGTCGCACATGGACCTTTTGTGCCTTGTCCGACTACAAACTCAACCTTTTGGCCTTCATCGAGCGATGCATAGCCATCCGTTTTAATCTCCGAGTGGTGGACGAATAAATCATCGCCGCCATCATCTGGATTAATAAAACCGAATCCCTTGCTCGAATTGAACCATTTTACTGTACCTATACTCACTTGTACTTCTCCTTACGGCCTGTTTACAAGCCACATAAATAGTATCTCTCATTCTTAATTTACTGGGGGATACTCCTGAGAGATGGAAGAATATTCTCCATTAAAACAATTATGATAGTATGATAACCGATGTGATGCAAGAAATAAATTTAAAAAAAACATCTTTTTTTTTTGCAAAATTGATGCCGACTACTCCCCAAAAACCCTCAAAAACACAATTTCCACGACCTTTATTCCACATAAACCCAACCTAAAGGGCTTTGTGGGAATGTGATTTATGAGGGCAAAACAGTTAGAATGATGGTTGTACTGTTGTTACCGTATTTGTATCATTAATATCGATATGGCTCATTGGCATAGCTGAGCAGGTATAATTTTGGAAATACCAGATAATATATATTGTAAACTACAAAAGAAATTTTGCACGATGGGTAACCATGTCCCAGTCAAAAATAGCAGAAGATACTCTCATCCCCGGTAAACTACCCATCGTTATTCTCGAGCTAAAAGGAACAGGTAAGACAGTGCCATGCGACTATATCTGATAAATCCGTCAAATCCGCTTGTGAGTATCGTCAAAGTCAAGGAGAGCCGCTGGAACCGTTACCGCGTGTGGAAACCGCTCAGTCTTATGGTTCTCGCCGGGCTAACACCACCGTCGTGGGAAATCACGATCGTGGACGAGAACCTCAGCGTGCCGGACTATCCGGCCATGCGTCGGCCGGACCTGGTGGGCATTACTGCTTTCACCTCGCAGGCAAACCGTGCCTATGAAGTGGCTACTCAATTCCGCAACATGGGTGTCCCAGTGGTCATGGGCGGTATTCACGCAACCATGTGCCAGGACGAGGTCATGGAGCGCGCGGATTCAATCGTCACGGGGGAAGCTGAAAGCATCTGGCCACAGGTTCTGGAGGATGCTCGGCGTGACAACCTGAAACGCCGGTATGACGGAGGGTTTGCAGAAATAAATAATATCCCATTAGCTCGCCACGATTTACTGGCTTCAGGATATGCTTTTGGAGCCATTCAGACAACACGCGGCTGTCCCTTGAACTGCAGTTTTTGCAGCGTGACAGCGTTTAATGGAGCCCGTTACCGGCAACGCCCAATTCCTGATGTCGTGCGTGAGTTCCAGTCGATCCGTGAAAAACGTGTGCTGGTGGTGGACGACAACCTCATCGGCATCAGCCCTAAACACATCGCCCGCGCTAAGGACATGTTTCGCGCTATGGCAAAGGCGAACCTGCGAAAAGAATGGGTTGCTCAGGCCACCATTAACTTCGCCGATGACGAAGAACTTCTGGTATTGGCAGCAAAGGCTGGGTGCAGAGGTGTCTTCATTGGCTTTGAGTCCCTCTCGCCGGAAGGGCTTCGGGAGATCGGCAAGAAATTCAACCTTCTTAAAGGCCGGGATTTCCGCGACTCAGTACGACGCATACAGCGGCACAACATTCTGGTAGTGGGTTCGTTTATCATCGGTTTGGATATAGAC
>CAZQXE010000103.1:0-11138 GCA_964597115.1 uncultured Pirellulales bacterium
GGCGGCTGGTTCCTCAGCGACAGCGGGAATGTCCTGACCAAATATCAGATTGCCGAAGGTACAACAATCGGTCCGAACCAGTACATCGTTTTCTATCAGGACGAGAATTTCGATAATACCGACGATTCCGGCTGCCAGGAACCTTTTGCCCTGAGCAACAACGGCGAATCGGTGTACCTTAGTTCGGCAGAGAATGATGTTTTGACGGGCTATCGTAACGTGGAAGATTTCGGCGCCTCGCAGCAGGGCGTATCATTCGGGCGCTATTACAAGAGCAGTACCGACAATTACAACTTTGTCGCGATGGAAGATGAAACTCCCGGCTCTGAAAATGCCAATCCTAATGTCGGCCCGATAGTTATCATTGAGATTATGTATAATCCCGACTGGCCTGTCGGCGGCTCGTACACCAACAGCCAATACGAATATATCGAGCTTTATAATATAAGCGAAGAACCCGTAGACCTGCAGGGATGGAAATTCACCAACGGCATCGATTATACTTTCCCGGACGATACGTCTGCGACAATTCCCGCTGGCGGATATATTTTAGTAGTCAGGCACCCGGATGCGTTTAACCGGCGTTACCCAACGGTAGCAGCGAATCAGATTTTCGGCCCTTATGATGGCAGATTAAGCGATGCCGGTGAGGGTCTGGAACTTGGTATGCCCAACGGTGAGGCGGACGATTCCGGTGAGCCTTATTATATTCGGATCGATAGAATTAATTACAGCGATGGTTCTCATCCCAAGGATTGTCCCGGCTTCGTAGACCTTTGGCCCCTGAATGCCGATGGAAACGGTTCATCGCTGAACAGAATTATCCCTGAAAGCTACGGCAACGACCCTGACAACTGGCAGGCATTAAGCCCCACCCCCGGCTCCTGATTCCAAAATATGTTCGAGAGCCTCGTCATAGTAACGTGCGAGGTTTTGCCATTTATATTTTTCGGTTAGTGTCGAAGGGCTGATTGTTGCCGGCCAGAGCGCATCGTTCTTAACACGGTTGGCGAGTTCATATAATCCATCGGCAAGGTTTCTGACCGTGCCGTTATAGAAGAATTGCTCGGCGCCTTCTACTTGTCCAAGGCAGAGGATTTCGGGATATGAAAGACGGTTGGGCACAACCGGATAAGCTCCGGCTGCTATGGCTTCGACGATACTGATGCCGAAAAATTCATGTTTTGCAGTAGAAACTACAACATCAGCCCAGCCCAGGACACGCTCGTATTCTGCTCGGCTCGGTTGATAGCCCCAATCGTCGATATGGTCTTGAAATTGGCGGTGCGCCTTATCGAAGATTTCCGGCCTCTCGCGAAAGCTCTGGCCGATGACACTGATTTTGAATTGGACGTTATTATTTTTGAGAATTTCAAGTGCCTCGAAAAATTCTTCCGGATTCTTATCGTGTTCCCATCTCGCAGCCCAAAGGATTCGCATCGGCCCGAATTCTCTTGCAGGCCGAGCAGGAAAGTCGTTTATGCCGGGCGGACAGACCGATGCTTTGGCATGTATTTTTTCGATCGCTTCCAACGGCTGGTGGTCGGGCATGGATTTTAGAAATTTCGTAAGGGCATTGAGGAAGGAATCCATGTGGAATTGTGAGTTGAACCAGACTGAATCGGCGGCGAGGGCACTGGTCAGGTTGGTCATCGCGAACTGGTAGTCACGCTCGTCTTCGATGCGAACCGGATAGGTCAATTGATTCTCATGAAAATATATTACCTTTGGCAACCCGGCGATTTCGACAGGGGCCAGTGCCAGAAATTCCGCAAGATTCAACATGTCACTGCAGAAAACAAGTTCCCATTTCTGGCCTTTTTCGAATAAAGCCGCTACCTGTTGTGCAAACGTTATCGCCGAATGTCGCATTCGCCATTTCCACTTATGGGCCGGCAGTGTAAGCACAGTCCAGTTGTGTTTGCTTACAGATGATAAGCCATCGACGAATGCCTTGTGACTACCGCCATAATATGGTTCGAGCGCCAGAATATTCATACGAACATATTACGCATGTCGCCGAACAAATCAAGCATGGCTCTTCAACAGCCTAAAAAACTTTCGGATATACACCAATAATCGATTGTGTGCCATATTCGTGATACAAGGACAGAACAAATGAATCCTTTCAGTCGTATTATGTAACATATCTACGGACGGTCAGATAAAAAAGAAGGTGAAGTTTATAGGAGTAGCTATTTCTGTTCACTGCCGGAAAATAACCGTTTTAATGTCGACGGCCGGCTCGGGCAGAGGAACAATATCGTAAATCTTTGCCTGCTGGTGGATCCATGACTAATCAATATTCGATAAGTTTAGTGAATCCAAACACTTAGCTAATAGAAACCTCATTTAAGGGAGTTTTTGTCATGTAGAATTTATATTGCAATTTCAGAGTTTTTTTGCTAAAATAGATTGGTCTTAAAAATGTGATTGGTAAACAAACATATCGTCAAATCAATAAGAGGGTAAAAAAATGAGAAGGGCAATTTTCACAACAGTAATAATTCTTGTATTAAGTGGGATAGTATCGGGTTACGAGACCAGCGTTTCATGGATTGAAGGATCGAACCCACCGGACTTCACCAGAACTCCTGAATATCCTACCACGAACGATCTTATTTATTTCACTATTCCCACCAACGTTTACGGTAATTTTTTGGCAGCCGAGCAGTCACTGGGCGGTGTCCCCACACTTTCCATCAACCCCGCCACCAGAACCGTCGAACTATATTTTCAACCGCCGGCACCCGGGGGCTCGTCGCCAATATACGAGCAGGTGTGCGGTCTTGAAGGTTACTTCGGACAGCTCGAAGCAGGTTCCTGGCTTTTCTACGTCCACTTTCAGGGCACTCTTTATATAGACGATTTCGACGTTACCAGCACACCATCAACGCCAGTTATTTCCGGCAACATAATGAGCAACAACGGCCGGCCTATCAGTGGCGTGACTATGGCGTTCAGCTCCGGCGGTGGAAGTACTACTACTAATAATAACGGTGATTACGCCAAGAGTGTACCATATAACTGGTCGGGATCAGCCGTGCCGAGCAAAAGCGGATATACTTTCAGCCCGTCATTCAGGTCGTATGTCAATGTTACATCAAACAGACCGAACCAGAACTATATGGGTTTTGGTGAACCACCTCCGGTAAACGAATATTTTACAGAACACTTCTTAGGCGGTGAAGATTCATTTGATCTTGAATACCAATCGATTACATTCACACCTTCCACAGATGGTACTTCATACAGTGCCTACCTGCAGGAAATTAACGAATTACCTGTAAATCCTTTAGGGGGCATAAACCTGGGACTCGGAGACGATAATTTTCAGGCGGTACAATTAGACCAGGCTTATGTAACTATATATGGCACGAGTTTCTCGATCTTCTATGTCGGCAGCAACGGTTACATAACCTTTACCGAACCAGATCCAACCTATTCACAGACTTTGACTCACCATTTTGATACAATGCGTATATCAGCTCTGTTAACCGACCTTAATCCGTCCGCTGCCGGACAGGTTAGTGCGAAACAATTGCCAGACCGTGTGGCTGTGACGTGGGAGAATGTTCAGGAATTTAGCGGCACTAACATTAATACATTCCAGATTGTGATGTATTTTGACGGGAGATTACAGATATCCTGGACCGAAATTGATGCTCGGAGCGGAATTGCAGGTATATCAGCAGGCAACGGTATTCCTCCAGATTTTGAGGAAACGGACTTGTCAGAATTGAATACACAACCGCCGCCGCCACCGCCGCCGGTAAGCGATTATTTCACGGAGCAGTTCTCTTCTATTGAAGACTCCTTCGATCTTTCATACAAATCGATTATGTTCACACCTTCTACAGACGATGCTTCATACGATGCTTACCTGCAGGAGATTACACAATTACCTACAAATCCTTTCGGAGGCATGAACCTGGGACTCGTAGACGATAGTTTTGTGTTTGTTCAATTAGACTCGGCTTTAGTAAGTTTATACGGTACTAGTTTCACGGGCTTCTATGTCGGCAGCAACGGTTACATAACCTTCACACAAGGAGATCAAAACTACTCGGACACTTTGTCCACACATTTTAACACAATGCGCATATCAGGTTTGTTTAGAGACCTCAATCCCACCTCAATAGGACAGGTAAGTGTGAAACAATTAGTCGACCGGGTAGCTGTAACATGGGAGAATGTTGTCGAATACAACACAGGCAACGTCAATACATTCCAGATTGAGATGTACTTCGACGGCAGAATACGACTTTCCTGGCTTGCTGTTGGGACTCAATATTGTATCGTAGGTCTGTCAGCCGGCACAGGTTTGCCGACCGATTTTGAAGAGACAGACTTGTCAGAATTAGGCATAGTACCACCGCCGCCACCACCGGAAACCGGCTATTTGACCGAGCAGTTCTCAGGTGGTGATGACACCTTTGATCTGTCGCATAGATCAATTATGTTCACACCTGCTTCAGGTGGCCTTTCCTATGGCGCAAGCATACAGGAGATTTCACAACTGCCAACCGATCCTGCCGGTGGCAAAAACCTGGCTCTTGGCGATGACGATTCAATCGCTGTCACTTTAAGCAGCTCTGCTACAGTGTCGATATACGGCAACAGCTTCTCAACTTTCTATGTGGGCAGCAACGGCTATATAACCTTTACTGACGCAGATGAGGATTATTCAGAAACTCTGGCCGATCACTTTGACACAAGACGCATATCAACCCTGTTCAAAGATCTCAATCCGTCCGCTGCCGGACAGGTTAGCTGGAAACAAACGGCGGATCGTGTTGCCGTGACATGGGAAAACGTTCCCCAATACAGCAGCAGCTCCCCGAACACATTCCAGATTGAGATGTACTTCGACGGCAGAATACAGATATCGTGGCTCGCGATTGCAGCTCAGACTTGTATCGTTGGCCTCTCAGACGGCCTCGGCTTGCCGGATGACTTTGTGGAAACTGACTTTTCAGAGCTGGGTACAGAACCACCGCCACAGATCACCGGTTATTTGACCGAGCAGTTCTCATCAAACGAAGATGCCTTTGATCTGTCATATACGTCAATTATATTCACACCCACGGCAGGCGGTCTTGCTTATGGAGCAAACGTGGAGAAGATTTCAGTATTACCAACCGATCCTGCCGGAGGTAAAACTCTGACGATTGGCGACGACGCTTCAATGCCTGTAACTTTAAGCAGCTCGGCTACTGTATCGATATACGGCAGCAGCTTCTCAACTTTTTATGTGGGCAGCAATGGTTACCTGACTTTTACCGAAGCAGATCTGGACTACTCAGAGTCTTTAGCCGACCATTTTGACACAAGACGCATATCCGCTTTGTTTAAAGACCTTAATCCGTCCGCTACGGGACTTGTAAGCTGGAAACAACTGGCGGATCGTGTTGCCGTGACATGGCAGAACGTTCCCGAGTACGGCAGCAACATGCCTAATACATTCCAGGTTGTGATGTACTTCGACGGTAGATTGCAGATCTCCTGGCTTGAGATTGCGGCTCAGATGGGTATCGTGGGCCTTTCAGACGGCCTTGGCGTGCCGGAAGATTTTAAGGAAACGGATTTATCTGAATTAGGCACAGAGCCGCCGCCGGTAACCGGTTATTCGACCGAGCAGTTCACTTCAGGCGATGACGCCTTTGATCTGTCGTTTACATCAGTTATGTTCACACCTGCTTCAGACGGAATTTCCTACAGTGCCAGTGTACAGAATATTGCACAGTTACCGACCAATCCTGCCGGAGGTAAAAACCTGTCACTGGGTGACGACGCTTCAATCTCTGTAACATTAAGCAGCTCGGCCGAAGTGTCTATCTTTGGTAACGGTTTCTCAACCTTCTATGTGGGCAGCAACGGCTTCTTAACTTTCACCGAAGCAGATTTGGATTACTCAGAGTCTTTGGCCGACCATTTTGATACACTGCGTATATCCGGCCTCTTCGTCGACCTCAATCCATCCGCCTCCGGACAGGTAAGCTGGAAGCAACTGACTGATCGCGTAGCCGTGACATGGCAAAATGTTCAGGAATATAGGGGCAGTAACTCTAATACATTCCAGATTGAGATGTATTTCGACGGGAGGATACAGATATCCTGGCTCGCAGTTGCGGCTCAGAGCGGTATCGTAGGTCTCTCAGACGGTCTTGACGTGCCGGACGATTTTGAGGAGACAGACTTTTCAGAATTGGGTACAGAGCCACCGCCGCTGGTAACCGGTTATTCGACCGAACAGTTCACTTCAGGTGAAGATGCTTTTGATCTGTCGTATACCTCAATTACGTTCACACCTACTTCAGACGAAACTGCCTACAGTACCGTCGTGCAGAATATTGCACAATTACCGACCAGTCCCACCGGAGGTAAAAACCTGTCACTGGGTGACGACGCTTCAATCTCTGTGACCTTAAGCAGTTCAGCCGCAGTATCCATTTTCGGCAGCAGCTTCTCAACTTTCTATGTGGGCAGCAATGGTTATATAACTTTCTCTGAAGCAGATCAGGACTACTCAGAGTCTTTGGCCGACCATTTTGACACAAGGCGCATATCCGCCTTGTTCAAAGACCTTAATCCGTCCGCTACCGGACAGGTAAGCTGGAAGCAACTGGTAGATCGTGTTGCCGTGACATGGCAAAACGTTCCCGATTATGGAAGCAGCTCACCTAATACACTCCAGGTTGTGATGTATTTCGACGGCAGGATACAGATATCCTGGCTCGCAGTTGCGGCTCAGAGTGGTATCGTAGGCCTATCAGACGGTCTCGGTGTGCCGGACGATTTTGAAGAAACAGACTTTTCAGAGCTGAATTGACATTGACATAACAGAATTGTGTATTAATAAATGCAGGCCGATGTACCTGCAGAGAAATTAAAGATTTGAAAAAGGTCGGTTCCTTAAAAAGAACCGGCCTTTTCCTTTTGCATTTTTACTTTTTCTTCATAGAATCTGCTCATGCTTTATCTTTGGTTAATTGTACTGGTTTTATTAAACGCCGTCTGGCTTATACTGGTTATATTAGGGCTGCCGGGTAATTGGCTTATTGTGATATCGACGTGCCTGTTCGCATGGTGGAGGTGGGAAGACGGCGTCTTTTCCATTTATACATTGATCTTCATAACAGCCCTTGGTGTCCTGGGTGAATTGATAGAATTCTTTGCTGCAATGGGTGGAGCGAAAAAGGCCGGTGCCGGCTGGGTCGGCTCACTCGCAGCACTTGCCGGCGCTATCTTAGGTGCATTAACCGGCACATTCCTGATTCCAGTTCCTTTTTTCGGTACCCTGCTCGGCGCATGCCTTGGCGCCGGATTATGCGCATGGGGACTGGAATTCGCACGCGGCAAGAAGATGAAAGATTCCGTCCGCTATGGAGTAGGAGCAAGCCTGGGGCATTTCCTGGGGACCACTATTAAATTCGGCCTTGGCGTACTCATTTGGCTCGTTATTGCTGTCGCCGCATTCTGGCCTTGAACAGCTTATAAACCAACTCGCCTGTCGTCTCTGCTAAAACACACAGTTTCGTTTTGCGCAATAAGACCTAAAAAAAAGCACTTTTGAAGTCAAAAAACAACTATCTTGAGATATTTATCTCAAAAAATTTGTCCGGTTCGCTTGTATGCACCCACTCATTTTATATATTTTGTGCGCAGGAGTCAGTTGCAGGATTGCTTTTAGAAGAATCGATGAAAATAGAAATTGGGAGTAATAAAAATGTTTGAACTTGGAAATATACAAAATAAAACCTATAGTCAACAAGCTGCTTATACTGGGCAAAACCGGATTTCAAATTTGCAAAAGACGAAAGCTTCAATAAAAATTGCGAACAACGATAACGCGGAGGCTACATTCAAGAATTCACTCGGCACAGAAACAGCGAACATTTGGCAGGGTGGTCAAAATACCAACAATATATCCTCGTCGGACAATCCCTTAAAAGATACTATGAGCGGTTTTAGAGAAAAAGTAACTGCATTCAGGCAATTAGCCGATGAAATTGTCGACAGCCATCCTTCAACAAAAAAAATCATAAAGGATCTTAAGGTCCACACCGAAAAGATTATGAAAGCCGCTGAAAGTTCGAGATATACTATCTATACCGATGTCGGCGAAACATTGAAAAAAATCAGAAAGGAAATTGAGGCAATCAATTCCTTCGAAGGATTCCTCCTTGGTGTGCATGATAAGATAGTCGAGTTCACCAAGCTTACTGAGTTTAATCTCAACCAAATCACGGAGATAGAGCGAAATATTATAGAGCAAAATGAGAATTCGGAATTAGGCAGGTTCTCATTGAGCCGGATTAGACAGGAAGCTCTAAAAGCATTGCGATGCCAGGCCAATGTAAATCCTAATAAAGCCCTTAAATTATTAACAAGTTAGCGACTAAATAAAGCTCGTTAAATATATTCTTACATACAACTATCTCATATCGCGAATGCGAACCTCTATACTTTTTGAGTCCTTTAATAGTTCAACGAGCTTTTGCGGGTCCGTTTGGCTGTAGTGATACGGATATAAAATCTTCGGCTCAAATGCCTTCGCCGCATCGGCTGCCATCTCCGGTGACATCGTATAGGGAACATTCATCGGTAAAAACGCAACGTCGATGTTCTTTAGACTTTTCATTTCGGGCGTGTTCTCTGTATCGCCGGCTACATACACTCTTTTATCGCCGAAAGTTATCACATAGCCATTACCTTGACCTTTGGGATGATAAGGGCTTCCACTGGATCGCTCATGAACAATATTATACGCCGGTACAGCCTCGATTTTCAGTCCACTGACAATTTTTACATCGCCGTTTTGCATCACAATCCCACCGGGAACTCTTCCCTCGCAGGCTTTGGCTAATATAACCTCGGTCTGCTCTTTTCGAAGAATCTTTATTGTCCCTTCGTCAAGATGGTCGCCATGCTCGTGCGTGATTAAAATGACGTCAGCCTTAGGCATCTGAGCATAATCAGCCAGCCTGCTCCATGGATCCACATGAATAATTTTACCGTTGAAAGCAAACATCAATGTGCCGTGCCCAATGAAGCGAATCTTAAGATCGCCTGCGTTGGTTTTGATAACATCTTCTTCAAATTTTGACTCAGTGCCAACCTGCAAAATCTTATCGTTAAGGTCACTAATCCCGAAACCCTCTGTAGCAATGATGTGTTTGCGATCTGTTAGAATCAACCAGGGCAGTGCCTTCACACCCCACTCGATACGACTTTTTCCCTGCTCAGCAAATGTTCTGCCGTTAGGGAAAGGAATATCATTTTCTTTTATCCATTCATTAAGCGACTTATCATTAACATCGGACACCTGAACACCAACAACTATAACATCTTCCTCGGCAAAATCCTCAACTCTTTCCGCAAGCTGTCTTACACAGTATCTCGATGGTCGCTGATTCATATCCCAAAAGCATACCAGGATCATCTTATCAGTTGTACCGGCTGGAAGCTCAATTTTCATACCCTTCAGTTCAGGCAAAGACTTACCTACCAACGAAGGTGTTGTTACGGATACCGAAATATTGCCAAGATCGATAGGATCGTATTGAATTTTCTGCTTTGAAGAGACCCAATTTGGCTCAACACCTTTTACTCGCATCTTTATCGAGTATAACGAGGTTCGTGCTGTGATAAAGAGCGTTTGTTTGTCTTTGCCGCCGAAGACGACATTAGCCGGCGCTTCGGGAACCTTAATTGTCTGAAATTTTTGGCCCTCTTTGTTATAGACAGGCACAACATCCGTCGTTAGGTAAATATTGCCCTCGTTGTCTATTGTCATGCCGTCAGAACCCTCAGGAGCAAAAAGTTTCTTGTTCGACAGCGTCCCGTCCTCATTAATGCTGTAAACAAACGTCTTGTCACCGCCGTGATCCCCCACGTAGAGCAGCTTGCCGTCAGTAGTCCCTATCAATCCGTTCGGCCTTACCAAATCGTCAGTCACCCGAACGAGCTTTTTGCGGTCGGCTGACAGATAATAAACATGCTCACCGTCCTGTTCCATACCTTCTCTGTTGCCGTATCGAGGATCGGTAAAATAAATCCCTCCTTGTGGATCGATCCAGAGGTCGTTTAGACTGTTGAAGCGTTTGTCCTGATACTTCTCAGCCAGGACTGTGACTTCGCCGTTCGGATCGATAGAAACTAATCTTCGACCACCTCCTTCGCAGGCCAAAAGATTGCCGTCTTTGTCAAAGTAAAGACCATTGGCACCCCCAGAGTTTTCGCGGAACGTTGACAGTCCCGGCGTGCCGGTATCTAACGACCACTTGTGAATTCGATTGTTTGGAATGTCCGTGAAAAATACATTGCCCTCGGCGTCGGCAGCGGGACCCTCGGTAAATCTAAATCCTCCCGCAATTTTTTCGACTGTTGCTCCTGGGGCGACAACACTTGAATTTTCAGCACACAAGCCTGTCGCAGCTACTACCAGCAACAGTACTATCAAACCATATCTTCTGCTATTCATTTGATCCTCCTTTCGCATCTTTGACGAGCTTTCTAACTTGAAACCAAACTGTAATTCATATTGGCATTATAACTGATTGGATGCTATTTTCCATCACCAGCCTGCACATTTTTTTCGTCAAGCTCACTAAGCATAAAACCTTCGGCGTCAACGATATGTTTGCGATCCGTCAGAATCAGCCAGGGCAGAGATTTCACACCCCAGTTTATGCGTGTCTGCTCCACATCACCTTCAATCATTCCAACAGGAAAGGGGATATTGTTCTCTTTAATCCACTCATTCAGCTTATTTTCACCAACCTTCGAAGCCTGGACGGCTACGATAACAACATCTTTCGTCTTAAGCTCCTTAGCTCTTGTGCTCAACTGCCGAATAGAATTCCGCGACGGCCGCTGCTCCATATCGAAAAAGCAGATAACTATACTCTTATCAACAGCATCAGCTATTGACAGGTCAATTTTCAAATCTCTCAGATTCAATAAAGGTTCGCCCAGCAGCGATTTTGGTCCTTGGGATTGCACAACGTACGAAATACCTTTGATTCTGTCAAACACTTCTGTCCCTGGTGGAAAGTCAAATCGAAAAGTGTTCTCGTCCACTTCGATATTCGGTATAAATTCCGTTACTATTAGCTCATTCTTTGATGTTCCCA
>CAZQXE010000104.1:0-2938 GCA_964597115.1 uncultured Pirellulales bacterium
AAATACTGAAAAAAAGCGTCAAGTTTGGCGGTTTCATTGCACTTAATAATAAAGGCAAATGATTAATTACAAAGAGCATGCTCAATTGATCAAACAAGCACAGCTTGGCGACAAGGAATGCCTGAATCGTCTCGCTGAAGCAGCGAGAGTGCATTTACACGAATATGTAATGCGTCTAACGTTAGAGAAAGATTTAACACAGGACATTGTACAGGAGAGTATTTTGGAAATGTTCAAGGTATTTGACAAACTGAAAAATGCCGACCGGTTTTGGGCCTGGCTGGATGGTATTGCCTTTAACAAGATTCGCAGTCACTATGGCCGGCAGTGGCGGCATAAAACAATTTCTCTCTCTGATATCGGTCGTGAGATTGCAACAGAAGAAAGCCAAAGCGCCTTAGCCGACATGGTTAACCATGAACTGAAACAAATTGTTCTCAGGTCAATTCTGGAATTAGCACCTCGTCACAGAGCTATATTAACCATGCGCTGTTACAAGGGGATGCCGTATTCGGAGATTGCCAAATCGATGGGATGTACGGAATTTGGCGCTCAATCATTATTCTATCGAGCCAAGAAGGCTTTAGCCAAAAAACTGTCCCGTCACGGGCTCGGCAAGGGATACCTTCTCACGGCTTTGGTTTTATTCGGAAAGCTCACGGCAGCAACTGAAGCGTCCGCCGCCAACGTATCTGTTACGGCAGCTACCCTCAAGGTCAGCACTGCGGCGTCTTTGGCGGCAATAGCGACAAGTAAAACAGCGATACTTTCATTGGTGACCGCCGGCCTGATTACCGGAGGTGCCGTAGTAGTAACACATGGAACAGCCAAGTTCGATAATGTACAACAAAAATCCGGCGCATCGACTTTCGCCAATACATCAAAGCAGACCGAAATGAGTAAGAACACGGAGCAAAGCTGGTACTACTTCCCTGAAGGCACGGAAAAGCCTGTAATGATGCGTCTGCTGAAATTCGATACTTCCGGTGAATCCTCGTATTGTCGGTACCTGCAAAATCAACATGCCAACTACTACTATGACAAAGGCACTATCTCTATAAACAATTTCCGCATGTACAGTTCCGATTTCTCTGTAAGAAGACTGCCCACAGATGGTGAGGATTTGAGACGGTTTATTTCTCAGGTTGAGGGTAAACAGGCTGATATGGAATATGTTTCCAGCAAGAGAAAGGGGCTGCTGGTAATCTCCGGACGTAGTAGTGAGCACGGTGATAGAATCTGGAGAATAGACCGCCACTCCAATGTGCTGGAAGAGGAATATTTTCAATTCGATTGGCCGGAAAGCACAAGAATCGTTGACAATCGAGATGCAATGCACAAGCGGGGCTGGACGTATTTCAGAATTGCAGGGCAAATTAATGGAAAAGAAGTCTCAGGAACCGGAAGGATACCGTTTACATATGCTGCGAGCAAATTATATAGTCCCTGGCTTGAATTACAACTCGGTGACGGTTCAAAGATTGTGGACACGGGTACAGAGGCGTGCGTGTATGATGGAAGCGGTAAAACGTTGGCAAGGTACAAAGCGGGAAGTTTCTTCAGGGGATTCGGACGGCCCTGGATGGGACTGCACACGATCGATACGGTGCGCCGAGATGCTGCTGAGAAACAACTGTGGTTTGAAACCAAACGCATATCAGGTAGTAAGGCAAAGGTCATACTGACGAGCGAGCAGGTTAAGCTGGTTTATATTATTGACATGGAAACCGATGTAATCGAGAAAATTACATTCTCAATAGGTAACGGTGGTGAAGGCGAGCTGAAATTTTCTTACCTGCAGAATATTGATGATGCAGGCGATGAGTTTTCTCCACCAAAGGCTGGAGGGAGCTATCGGAGAACCCGGCAAGAACCTCCGGGTATGCTGTGGTTTGTGAAATTGATGAACGGTCATTAATAAATTGTATCTTTTACGAAAAAAGACAAGGCGGAAAGGAAGGTACATAATGGTTAATAAAACGAATATTATAACAAGGTTGGTAATTTCAGTATTTTTCACAGTACTGTGCGTGTCAATTACTGCAAGTGGAAGAACTTACTACGTTGATGATAATGCCTCCGGCGCTAATGACGGCTCCTCGTGGGCGAACGCCTTTAATTACCTTCAGAGCGCCCTCTCTGTTGCGGCCGATAGTGATGAAATCAAAGTGGCTCAGGGTATTTACGCACCCGACGATGGATTCACAGCCGACCCTAATACTTCTTTTTCGGATTCCAGAGATGCGACATTTGAGCTCGTCAATGATGTGATTCTTACGGGCGGTTATGCCGGAGTCGATTCGGAAGAACCTTATATCAGAGACATCGAAGTGTACAGGACGGTTTTAAGCGGGGATTTGGATGGTGATGATATCGATATCATTAGCGCTGAAGACCAGATTGATATACCAACGATAGCGGACAATTGCTGGCATGTCATTACCTGTAATAGTAATGCCGTCCTTGACGGGTTCGCCGTTGTCGGTGGAAATGCAGATGGATTAGTTATTAGTGGTAATGATTGCCGTAAGTTAGGTGGTGGTATGTTTATTAATTCAGGCTCTCCAACGGTAATCAACTGCACCTTTATCGTAAACTATGGAGACCATTACGGCGGTGCTATCTACAATTCTTCAAGTAACACAAATATAATTAATTGCATATTTGACAGAAACAGTTCACGCGGCGGCGGCGGTGGGATATACAATAACCGGTGCAGCCCGAATATAACCAATTGCATGTTTACGCGAAACTCATCGGAACCGTACTACGGTGGCGGAATATACAATTATAACAGCAATCCTGTTATAACCAATTGCACATTCACCGGAAACTCGGCACAAGACAGCGGCGGTGGAATGTATAACGAAGGCAGCCGTCCAACCCTGACCAATTGCACGTTCAGCAAAAATCATGCGTTTAACGGCGGCGGCGGGAT
>CAZQXE010000104.1:3038-11070 GCA_964597115.1 uncultured Pirellulales bacterium
GGCGGCGGGATATACAACAAATATAGCAGTACAACTTTGACCAATTGTGCATTCATAGGCAATTCAGTAAATGATCAAGGTGGTGGTATGTGTAATATTTTAAAGAGCCTCAACGGAGACAGCCCGATCCTCAGAAACTGCTTATTCACCGGAAACCACTCAGGTTTTCGTGGCGGCGGGATATACAACCTTTCGTGCGAGCCGGTCCTGACTAATTGTACGTTCGCCGGGAACTGGGCAGGAGATGGCAATGCCTTATATTGCAAATCTGAGCACGAGCGGAACACCGTCACGTTAACCAACTGTATTCTTTGGGATCTCGGCGACGAAATATGGAACAACAACCTGTCAATAATCAATGTCTCCTACAGCAATATCCAGGGCGGCTGGTTTGGCGAAGGCAACATCGATGAGAATCCGCAGTTCGTGGACATCCTGGGCCCGGACTACAGGTCCCGCACCGAAGACGATGACCTGCGATTATCTTCCACGTCACCATGTGTCGATGCAGGCGATCCTAATTATGTATTAGAACCAAATGAAACGGACCTTGACGGCAACCGACGTATAATAAACGGCCGTGTAGACATGGGGGCCTACGAATTCCACGGCATCATATATGTCGATGATGATGCTCCCTACGATATACAGCAACGTGAACCTCAAATCGATTACCCTCAGGAGGATGGCACTAAAGACCGCCCATTCGATACAATTCAGGAAGCTATTGATATAGCAGCAGATGGATATATCATTCTGGTCAAGCCGGGCATATACGGCAAGATCGATTTCAGGGGTAAGGCAATAACAATCGCAGGCACAGATGGTGCAGCTATAATTGAAGCCCCATTGGATGACCGAGCAGTTGGCTTGATACAGGACGCAGTTACCTTCCACACAGGAGAGGGACCGGGCAGCGTTCTAAAGAACTTTGTCATCAGAAACAGTAGTATGGCAATATCCCTCAACTATGGCAGCAGCCCTAAGATTCATAATATTACAATCGTGGATAACGATTTCGGCATTGCGGCTTACGAGAATTCTAATCCCGATATAAGTAATTGCATTTTCTGGAACAATAGGAATGGAGACCTGTTCCAGTGTGAGGCTCGGTATAGCTGTGTGGAATCTGGAGCCCGGGGTGAAGGTAACATCCGAGCTAATCCGCTATTCGTCGACGCGGCTAACGGCGATTATCACTTGAAAAGCGAAGGATGGCGCTGGAATGGCAGCGAAACATGGGCCTACGACGATGTTACGAGTCCATGTATAGATGCAGGTGATCCGGCTTTTCCGCTGAGTAACGAGCCGATGGAAGTGCCGCGGGATCCCGATAATATATTCGGTATAAATCGACACATTAACATGGGTGCTTTCGGTGGGACGTCCCAGGCTAGCATCCCTCCACTTGACTGGTCGTTTATAGAGGAGGAGGATATAACTCCTCCCGTCCCTGATCCGGCTCAGTGGGCTTGGGACGGCGGCGCACCGCGAGAAATCAATATAGGTGGAGGAGAATTCGATTTTTTGGTCCAGATGACAGCGATGGAGGCAACAGATGACAGCGGGCCAGTAGAATATTTCTTCGCGTGTACTACGGAGTCTGGTTTCAGCAGCGGCTGGCAAAGCTCGAACACATACAGTGTTCAGGTGGGTCGGGGTGAACAACTCCAGCGTTTCCGTGTCAAGGCCCGTGATCTCTACGGCAATGAAACCGCATGGTCCGAGGAACTGCCGGCTCGTTAGCTGAGACGTAAAAAATAGTATCTTTAAAGGGTTTAATTTATAATTAACCGAATAACCAATATTATACGGAGATGATAATGCATGAGAATGTGGAGTCGTGATGCAGGTAAGAACTGCGCTAAAAATAACTGATTCTAAGGATAAAAGAATTCGCGTCAAAAACAAGTTGCACAGAGCGTTCACCTTGATTGAGCTGCTGGTAGCGATTAGCGTAATCTCGGTAATGGCAGCTATTTTGCTGCCGGCACTGGGTAAGGTCAGGCATCAGGCGAGGATGATAATCGGGACGAATAACCAGCGGCAAATTGTGGTTGCAGTGAATTTATTTGCTGCAGATAATAATGAACGTTACCCGGAATCTGTTGCAACCATAGGAGACGATGCATCCTGGAACTGGCAGGAACCGATGATGTTAACAGGTTATCGTGCCCGCAGCCTCCGTCATCATCGCTCAATGAGCGCTTATCTACTTAACTATATTAAAACCGCCGGGACATTGTATTGTCCCAGCGCGCCTCAAGAATACAAGTACCTTCAGGAAGCATGGGACGCCGGGGACGCATGGGACAATCCGGAAACGCCACCCGTGGGAGATCCGGTGAGTGGGACATATTGCTTTTACTGGAACTATACCGGTTTTCTCGAAGACAGGGAGTATCTCTTCCAGGGGCCCCGAAATACAATTGGTGGTCGGTCCCATAGCAAACTGCTTGTGAGTGATTACTCCGGCTACGACCACTGGCGAAGCCGAAACTCATACAGCAGTTGTGAGATATTCTCAGGAGCTTCAATCACAGAAGGTACACTGCTTTCCTCCGCTTACTGGTCTCGCGAAGATCTTGCCGGTTCAACTACACCGGAGATTAAATTACAGGCCGGTTACACAGATGGACATGTAGAGACCTATTCCTCCTTAGATACAATGACTATGAGGGTCATACTAATACCGCAAACCGGTGAGCCATACCCCGAGGACATCGCACCGGGAAACTTTCACCTGCCGCTAAACGCAATGCATTAACAGAATCCTGGAGCAAAGAAACAATTCTGTAGTTTATTAGCCTTTGAGTACGGCTAATGGAACCATTCGAGCGACGGCTTTTGCCCAGCCACATTCGACGACGATTCGGACAACTTCTTCTATATCCTTGTAAGCGTCCGGTGCTTCTTCCTTGATTTTACGCCTGTCGCCGGTAATAAGCTTCACGCCTTTCATGCTGCGTTTGAACTGCTCATCGCTAATCAGCGCAGGCGTGACAATTTGACCCTTTCGGGCTTTTCCGCGAGCCGCTGTCCGACTCATTACTCTACCCGCGCCATGATTGACCGAACTCAAAGACTCCTCGGAATTGCCTGTCCCGACAAGCAAAAAACTGGCGGTCCCCATCGAGCCCGGGGTTATTATGGGTTGGCCGACTTGTGCAAAGATACTCGCAGCCATACGCTTCGGACCGAAAGCACGAGTAGCACCTTTGCGATGTACCCAAAGGCGAGAACCAGCGTGCGTTTCGAGCTTTGCCATATTGTGGGTGACATCGTAAACGAGCTTAAGCGGTGTCGGGCCGAACATTCTGTTGAAACAACGCCTTACAAGCAGAGCCATAATGTGACGATTGGTAAATCCGAAATTGGCGGCGGCAGCCATCGCAGCAATATAGTTCTTACCGGCTCGGCTTTCCGTGGGCAAATACGAAAGCATTTTTCTGCGCCCGGTATTCTCAGGTCTCTGTGCAGCGATATTCATATACTCATCAGCGACTTCATAGCCGAACCGACGGGAGCCGGAGTGTATCATTACAACAATTTGGTCTTCGAACAGACCGAAGGTCTTCGCCAAAGCCGGGTCAAAGATTTCCTGTACGTATTGAATTTCAATAAAGTGATTCCCGCCTCCAAGCGTGCCGAGCTGATTGATACCTTTTTGCATTGCTGCCTTTGGAACCGCAGCCGGGTCGCCGGACATGTGGCCATTTTCCTCGATTCTTTGAAGATCATCGGCAAATTGATCCGGATCAAAAGCCTCCCATGCACGGTGGTTTGTTTTTTGTGCAAGCTCCGGTACGCATGCGACACCTTTATTAATAACAGCTTCGATTCCGGCTTTGTTCAACTGCAGATTTTCTCTGCCCTCTCCGAGTGGGATATCACGTGCGATATCAACAGCGATTTTATCAGTATCGATTTCGCCTTTCGAAAACGGCGTATGCAACAACCGCATTCCACAATTTATGTCGTATCCTACAGCCGGAGGCATAATTGCACCGTCCAGCCCCAGCACAGCTCCGATGGGCACGCCGAAGCCGACATGGATATCGGCCGTAGCGAGGACCTTTTTGGCTGGCGGCAGAGAAGCAGCATCGCAAAGCTGACGGACAGCGTCGGTTTCGAGATTTACAGCTTCCGAAGCAAAAATAGTCGCATCAGTAACCATCTCGCCTCGTCGCTCGATTCGCAGGCGAAAAGGGTCGATTCGAACAAGTTTTAAGGGTAGATCGCTCATCCTTGTATATTGCTTGTCAATACATAAACTTATCGGATATTATCTTAATTCTACTACCTTTTATTGAGAAGTTAAGAGGAAAAAGCCAAATGGAAGAAAGGCAGAGATTCCGCTTTTCAGGCTGGGAGTGAATTCACTTGACAAGAGTCGGTTTTAAAGTTAAAGTAGATAAGGTTGAATGCAGATATAAGCTGGTGATTTTCTAATTAAAAACCGGCAATTTATGGGATGTTTACGATATGAAAACAAAATGGGTGACTTGTGTTATTCTGATGATATTCTTCGGTCTGGCTGTCAATTCGAATTCCGTAGCCGTCAATACATCGAATATTGACAAAGTACGCGACAAGTCGGTTCTTGACGACCAGGATAAAATAATTATCGACGATTTTCTCGCTGAAGCTATCCGAGAGCTGGTCATAACGAGGGATTTCACATCCATAGCAAAGACCCGCACGGTCATTCTGAGCAAACAGAAGAGCTCTCAAGGCCAATACACTACGTGGTTTTCCGAATTAGTCCGTAAACATATCCAGGAAGGTTTTAAACAGGCTCAAACGGTAAATCCTCAAGAACGCCAAGACAAAGTCCTGGTTAATCTGTTGATTCTGATAGACGGTCTGCAAGACCTTCAGCTTACAGATTTGGCAATGTCGATGCTTAAAAACCGGAACATGGTCATTCGCTACTGGGCGGTTCATTGCCTCACAAATCCCGGTATAATAAAACAGCTAAATTCCTCAACAACGCCAAGCTCCGTATCGGCAAGGGCAATTGCAGAACAACTCAAAGAGCTTATTGAAAGCAGCAACCCAGAGATAATTGTTCAGATAGCCCAATTCGCGGCCAATGTGAATATCCTACAGGGCGAGGAATTATTAGGCCAAACAGCAGATGAGCGAATAGAAAGATACGCTGACTGGACAGTGAAACACGAACTTTATGATATCACCCTTTTGAAATTGCTCACCAGTAAGATACCTTCAGCTTCGATAGACCCGAGCATGCCGGCAACAACGACAACAGACAGCAAGCCCGCTATCGCTCGGCGTTTCGCACAGTTGTATTCTTACGTAATACAAAGGTATGCCAAGGGTAGCGTGACCTTAAACAGCACACAGAAACAACATTTGGTTTCGGTGTTGGTCGAAACGGAAGAGAAATGCATCAGTAAGCTTCTTGGCAGACCGCAACTGACGATAAGGCGGGCCCTTGAGCGGAACAATATTGAAGCCCTCCTGGATGAGCATAACAGATTGCTTGGCACCGAAACAATCCCCGGTCAATTACCTTCCATGCTGGGATTCGACTACAATACAACCAGCACAGGAACCATACGCACAGCACCTATCCCGTTGCCGGATCCTCCCCAAAAATCGACACCCGACGACAACAGCTAAAAAAGCCTGAAAACATCCGAGACCGAATATGATAAGTAAAGAACCACCAGTTAAAACTGGTGGCATTGCGGTATTCAGGCTTTGCCTGTCCGCCTTTGGCGGATATTTCCATCCACCAGTCTTACTGGTGGTATTGAAATCGGAAGAATAAATTTAAATTTCAGGTACAATGGTATATCTTTTACCCTTCGGGTGCCTCAGCAAACAAACAAAGGGGCCTATGCCGAAAAAATCGACATAAGCCCCGGAATGACATAAATTCACGATATCGACTTATCAATCAATACTTCGATTAACCTACGGCTCCGTTCGATTTAACCGAATATTATCGAAGAATACCAGACCTGAACCACCAGGCTGCGGAGTTTCTCTGTTGCCGAAACCAATACAGATATTATTGACATTGACAAGATTGACACCCTGGTTTGCAAATTCCTGAAGGTCGATTTTCCACGAGGTCCATTCATCCATCAACGCCGCATCCGGATCGTCGTGATAGACCACTGCACTATTATTGAGAACCACATACATCGGCTCAGCTTCGTTAGCGGTTATCCCGATATCCTCATTAATCCATTGCTGCTGAGTGACATTACCGGTAATAGTAACATTTGAGAACCGGGCTTCACACGTCGCGCTGCTTTCATGCGAGGTCAGTGCCAAACCAACGTACACAGTTGCACCCATAGAGACTGTCTCAGAACCCATCCTTGTCCATGTACTGCCATTAGCCGAGTAAGAAGCCGTAAAGTTGCCACTAATGTCATATTCCAGCTTGACCCACTGCGGCGCTGTGATACCAGTCTCTGTCGTTTCGCTACTTTCTGTGCCCGCCAAGGTTCGACGCTGAAACGAAACACCTTCGGCAGGTGTGACAAATAACGAAACATTGCTGGAATTATTATTCAGTGAATTGCGAATCATAATACCGGCCTTCGCCCAGGTGTTCGTCTCCTCAACACTCTCCACTTTTGCTACAATCGAACCAAAACCAGTTAGTTGCTTGTAAGCAAAGTGGAACTCGTCATAAACGCCCCATATATCAGCGCCAGAACCGGTCATAGTGTATGTTCCGGTCGGTCCTTCCGTGAAGCTGCCCACAGATGCCGGGTAACCGATAAAATAGAGCTCGAGTTCCACAACATCCTCCCTCGTCCAGTTACGTACGGAAGAACTCAACAACCTGGTCACCTCTGAGATTCCGGCAATGTTGTCATAGAAAAACGGCATCGACCAATCACCGCTGTGAACAATATCACCCTCCGAGTAATGCTCTCCAGCCAAGAAATCCGGTTCGGGATAACCTGCTGTCGAACCATTAGTCGGATCCTGGTATCCATCCATCCAAGTGTTCCATATCTGGTTGGGCGGATAGTCGTTGTAGTCCTCAAAGTCGTCCACGAGAACAAAGTTGCCTGTTGTAAAGCTCCAGACATTTCCTACGATAATTGTTTCATTCTCATTATATTCATCGATCCGCCAGTAGTAAGTAGTGTTCCACTGGAGAGGATTTTCAGAGGGAGTATATGAGGTTCTTTCAAGTTCTTGCCGGCCGCGATAGATAATCGGTGTTAAAATATCAGCATTGGCCACATCGTTGTAATCATTGCCGAAGTACACATCATGCTCGGCAGCACCGTCTCCCGCAGTCCACTTAAGAATAGGTGTATTTTGAACTTCCTCGGCACCTATACCTGGACGTGCGCCTAAGGCCCTTATCGGTAGCGAGAATACACCTTTCGGGATAATTTGTCGCTGTATGGATGGACTTTGCCAGCTTAGATGTGCCTGTGCACCTCCACCGCTGTCATAATACTCCATTGTAAGAGACGCCGTCCCGGCATAAAGGTCGATAACGCCTTCATGATTCTGTACATCCCCTCCCTCCCAGTCGTCGATAATGAGTCTCTCATCTACCCACAATCTGATGCCATCTGATACATCACGAAGCGTAAAAAAGGTATAAGTCTCGGTAATTGGAACTTCTAATTCGGCAGTCCACCTAATAGAGAAGTTATCTGTGCCAAGTGATTCATCCGGAGCCTCTTGACCCCAGTCAAAGTCTATTACTTCGTCTGTTTGGGTGAGCACCGGATTGCCGGCCAAGTTCGCGTTTGCAAAGTAATCACCCTTTATACCTGCACCTGCACCGAGAGCAGTGAAACTCCAGATGTCACCCATGTATTTTGTGACACCATCATTTTCGACTTCATCGATACGCCAAAAGAAAGTTGTTTTCGCCTCCAGAAGACCGGGTTCAAAGGTTGTCTGCTCCTGATTGCCTTTAAATTCCTCAGAAGACTCATCTGCATCAGCCACGGCGGCTTCATCGGTGCCGAAGTACACATCATGTGTCTGCGCAGTTATACCCGCACCCCAGCTAAGG